>CAVGEN010000001.1:0-42926 GCA_963628185.1 Waltera intestinalis
ACATTATATAATTTCACTATAATGTGTCTATCTATATCAGTATAAGTCACTTTGAAAGGTAGACACCTTCCGTTTTATGCAACTGGAATAGTAGACACCTTCTTCGGGTTGACACTGTTTTGATAGACACCATTTGATAAATCGGGCTAAAATTTTATTTTTGAAGGCTGAAACAGCTAAAAAAGAGGAGCAAACGGGGATAAATGATGGCAAAAGGGTGGCAGATGATGGCGAAAGGGTGGCTGATAAAGTCAAATAAAAATCATCTGCCACCACATTAAGTCGCTTATTATCAATAAGAAAACTATATTTTGGTGGCAGATGACAGATTATTTCAAAAAACTTTTTCGCTCACGGCATCAAATTTACACATTTTCAGCGGCAACTATAATCTTTACAAGTAAGAATTTCTTTTACTTTCTCTACGATAGTCTTAGGGCTAATATGATTCAGGCAAGCGTAGTCTCCTCTCATGCAAGGCTTGTTGCCGTAGATGCTGCAAGGGCGGCAGGGGAGGTCGGCTTGTACGGCATGGATGACGTCTTGGTTCCATCCCATAAAACCGGCGTATGGATGGGTGGCTCCCCAAACGCTGACCACTGGCGTGTGAACCAAGGAAGCCAAGTGCATATTGCCGCTGTCCATGCTTATCATCGCTTGTAGGTGGCTCATGAGGTTCAATTCCTGGGATAAACCGCTTAATAATGCCGAGGCATTGATAACTTGTGGGTATTTCTCTGCCCATCCGTTCATGATAGGAGTCTCGTCTTTCCCTCCGCCGAAAAGATATAAACGGGCTTGTGGATAACTCTGGATAAGTAGCAGGATAACTTCCTCCATCTTGTCCGTAGGATATATCTTGCCCTTGTGGGCGGCGAAAGGAGCGATGCCTATCCATGGGGCAGAGTTTTCCTCAGGTTTGTGGATAACGCCTTCTTTATCCATGAATATCTGTGAGGGAAGTGATGATAAGTCGCCGGTTTCTTCTCCAAAGATGGAGGAGAAGTCCAAGTCTATCGGGTAGCCTAACTGGGCAAAGACATCGGCATAGTTTTGGAAAGAGGTTGGTTGCTGTATCAGTTGTTTGTTTTTGACGGCAGTCAACTTACGCTTTCCCTTTCGGTGCTTGTCGATATGCGCCACCTTGTATCTGTCCAGGTTGAATCGCATACGGAGATAGTCGGATCGGAGTACACTATGAAGGTCGGCGATGGCGGTGAACTGTTTGGCCACGAGACGCCGATAAAGCGCATTGAGTCCTTTCACGCCTTTGTACTCTCCCTTGATGTCGGCCTCCATGAAACCGATGTTCGGTGCCAGGTTCTCGAAGAAGGGGCGTGCGAAAGGACGGCTGAGCATTGTGATTCTTACATGGGGGTATTGCTTCGCCAAAGAATAAATGACAGGTACAGTCATGGCAACATCGCCCATGGCCGAAAATCTCATGACTAGGATATGCTCAGTTTTCATAAGGTAATTGCTATATATATTATAAGGTATCAAAGGAGCAGAAAAGTCCTGCCCCTTCGCATGGATGTTTATGTTTAAGCTAGCTTATTTCTGGCTGTATAGCACAGGATTGGTGGAAGGGTCGTTGTACATCTTCATCTGTCGATATACTTTCATGTACTTGCGTCCTGCCTCTATGTCTTCCAGAAGTTGGTCGATGGCAGTGCTCAAATCTACTTGTTGCTCCAAGAGCACGTCGAGCTTAGCTTGGCACTTAGCCTTGTGGTCGGCTGTAGCCTCGGGGCGATCCACTTGTTCTTTCATGTGATAAATCTTGAGGGCGAGGATGCTCAGGCGGTCAACAGCCCAGGCGGGACTCTCTGTGTTGATGCGGGCGTCTGGCAGTACCTTTACATCGGCATACTTCTCACGGAAGTAAGAGTCGATTTGCTCCACGAGGTCGGTACGGTCTTGGTTGCTCTTGTCGATGCGGCGTTTCAGAACCAAGGCTTCAGCAGGGTCTATCTGAGGGTCGCGGATGATATCCTCGAAATGCCACTGCACGGTGTCAATCCAGCACTTCAGGTAAAGTCGGTTCTCGATGGTTCCCTCGCCGAAGGGATTATTGATAGGCGTATCAATGTTGTCCTTCACATGATAGTCATTGATAGCTCTGTTGAAAATCTCGTTGGCTTGTTGTGTAAATGTCATATTCACTTTAAATTAATGAGTTGTTATTAATGCGCAAAAGTAACGAAAAAAAAGCAAATCACCAACTAAAAACACGAAAAAAGGCGATTTTCATGCACAAAATAGGGGGCTTTGTGCATATTAAAGCACTTTTTTACTCAAAAAGTTTGTTTATATGAAAAAAAAAGTGTTCCTTTGCACTCGATTTTTAATTAGAAATTAATTTATAAACAATTTAAAAGTTACAATTATGTCAGAAATTGAAAGCAAAGTAAAGGCTATTATCGTTGATAAGCTCGGTGTAGATGAGGCAGAAGTTAAGCCAGAGGCAAGTTTCACAAACGATCTCGGTGCAGACTCTTTGGATACAGTAGAGTTGATCATGGAGTTCGAGAAGGAGTTCGGCATCTCTATCCCAGACGATAAGGCTGAGAAGATTGCTACAGTAGGTGACGCTATCGCTTACATCGAGGAGAACGCTAAGTAATTTAGCAACTAATCTATATTCAATGGAATTAAAGAGAGTTGTTGTAACAGGTCTCGGCGCTGTGACACCAGTGGGTAACACTCCTGAGGAAACTTGGGAGAGCCTTATCGCTGGCAAGAGCGGTGCTGCCCCTATTACTCATTTCGATACAACTAATTTCAAGACCAAGTTCGCTTGCGAGGTGAAGAACTTGAACATCAATGATTGGATTGATCGCAAGGAGGCTCGCAAGCTCGACCGTTACACCCAGTTGGCTATGATTGCCGCTATGCAGGGTGTAAAGGATGCAAACATTGATCTTGAAACAGAAGACTTGGACAATGTCGGTGTTGTTTTCGGTGTTGGTATCGGTGGTATCAAGACTTTCGAGGATGAGGTGAAGTACTATGGTACTCACGAGGAGAACGGTCCTAAGTTCAACCCATTCTTCATCCCTAAGATGATTGCTGATATTGCATCTGGTCAGATTTCAATCCACTTCGGATTCCACGGACCTAACTACACCACCACATCAGCATGCGCTTCTTCTAGCAATGCCTTGGCAGATGCCTTCAACTTGATTCGTTTGGGTAAGGCCAACATCATCGTGAGCGGTGGTGCGGAGGCTGCAATCTGTGCATGTGGGGTAGGCGGTTTCAACGCCATGCACGCATTGTCAACACGTAATGATGACCCAGAACATGCTTCACGTCCATTCAGCGCAAGCCGCGATGGATTTATCATGGGCGAGGGTGCTGGTTGCTTGATTCTCGAGGAACTGGAGCACGCTAAGGCTCGTGGTGCGAAGATTTATGCCGAGATGGTTGGTGAGGGCGAGAGTGCTGATGCTTATCATATCACAGCTTCTCATCCAGAGGGTCTTGGTGCTAAGCTCGTTATGGAGCGCGCATTGGCCGACGCCAACTTGAAGCCAGAGGACATTGACTACATCAATGTGCATGGTACATCTACCCACGTAGGTGACATCTCTGAGGCTAAGGCTATCAAGGCTGTCTTCGGTGATGCAGCTTACAAGCTCAACATCAGTTCTACCAAGTCAATGACTGGTCACCTCCTCGGTGCTGCTGGCGCAGTAGAGGCTATGGCTTGTGTTCTTAGTGTGAAGAACGACATCGTTCCACCTACTATCAACCACGAAGAGGGTGACAACGACGAGGAGCTCGATTACAACTTGAACTTTACCTTCAACAAAGCTCAGAAGCGTGAGGTTCGTGCCGCATTGAGCAATACTTTCGGATTTGGTGGTCACAACTGCTGTGTAGTATTCAAGAAGTATGCTGAATAATTTTATAGATAGAATAAAGCTCTCTTTCCGCAAGGACAAAGAGCTTTATTTTTCTTTGTACCAGATTCTTGGTTTCTATCCTCACGACATCAGTTATTACAAGTTGGCGTTGATGCACAAGAGCATCATGCACCGTAATGCCAAGGGCAAGCCTGTGAACAACGAACGATTGGAGTTCTTGGGCGACGCTGTATTGGATGCCGTCGTGGGCGATATCGTCTATCAGCATTTCCCTGGCAAGCGCGAGGGATTTCTCACCAATACCCGCAGCAAGTTGGTGCAGCGTGACACGCTCAACAAGTTGGCCCAGGAGATGGGTATCAACCAGCTGATTCTTTCCAACGGACACAGTTCTTCTCATAACAGCTATATGGGAGGAAATGCTTTCGAGGCTTTGGTTGGTGCTGTCTATCTGGACCGTGGTTACGATGCCTGCATGTTTTTCATGCAAAAGCGCATCCTGGCACAAATGATAAACATCGACAAGGTGGCTTACAAGGAGGTGAACTTCAAGAGCAAGCTTATCGAATGGAGCCAGAAGAACCGCGTGAAACTGGAGTTTGTCTTGCTGGACCAGCAGAAGGACAAGAATGGAAGTCCTGTTTTTACCTATAAGGTGGTGATAGAAGGTGTGGATGGTGGAACTGGCAAGGGCTACTCCAAGAAGGAGAGCCAGCAGATAGCCTCCAAGCTTACCTTGGAACAGCTGCGCAAGAAGCCACAGTACATAGATGCTGTGTTCACGGCGAAGGCCAATAGAACCAAGATGGAAGAGGAACCTGTGGAGAATGTACCCGACACGGAGGTGAAGGATGATTTCATCATCACCAAGAATGTCGAGAAGAAAGAGCCGGCGAAGCATGAGAATGTGTTCAAGGAAGAGGTCTTCGAGGACAAAAAGGTGGCTTCGGTGGAAGCATCTGCCCCAGACTCACAGGTTGAGGATGATGAATTTGACTTGAGTGATATCTCCGCACAGCCTAAGGAACAGAGCCGCGAGGATATCATCGCAGCTGCCGAGGCCGCTGCATTTTCAGAGGAATAAAAACGCCCTGTAGGGGGGAACGTTGAGCTTTTGCCCTTACAGGGTGTTTTTCTGTTAAACCTCAAATCCGAAATATAAAAAAACGGATTTGAGGTATAATTTACCAAAACGAAAGTGAAAAGCTTTAGCATAGGAACACATATATAAACGCAAAGCCAAGAGCATCGTGAACAAGCTTAACTCTCATTAACACAGAAAGTCGAAGAAAAACATAAAAACTTGCTTTTTTATTTTGTTTTATCTACAAATAACCGTATCTTTGCACCCTAAATTGCAATTTGAATAAGATTTCATGAAAATATTAGTAACGGGTGCGTCTGGATTCATCGGGAGCTTCATCGTTGAGGAAGCCCTTAGACAAGGCATGGAAACATGGGCGGCAGTGCGCCCTACCAGTTCCCGAAAATACCTACAGGACGACCGCATCCATTTCATCAACCTCAATCTTTCTTCCAAGGAGGAACTGACAACCCAACTGGCCGGACAGGAGTTCGACTACGTGGTTCATGCGGCAGGTGCCACAAAGTGCCTGCACGCCTCCGATTTCTATAGGGTGAACACCGAGGGAACCAAGAATCTGGTCGATGCCATCATTGCGCTCAAGATGCCCATCAAGCGTTTTGTCTTCGTAAGCTCACTCAGCATCTTCGGCGCCGTCCGCGAAGACCAACCTTACCAGGAGATAACCGAGCATGACACTCCAAAGCCCAATACCGCTTACGGCAAGAGCAAGTGGGAGGCGGAGAAGTACCTCGAAAGCCTCGGCATCCAGTTCCCCTACATCATATTGCGCCCCACGGGAGTATATGGCCCCAGAGAGAAGGACTACTTCCTCATGGCACAGAGTATCAAGCAACACGTGGATTTTGCAGTGGGATTCAAGCGCCAGGACATCACCTTCGTCTATGTGCAGGACGTGGTGCAAGCAGTGTTCCTCGCCCTCGACCACGGCATGAACGGAAGGAAATATTTCCTCAGCGATGGCGAGGTCTATCAATCGACAGCTTTCAGCGACCTGATTCGCAAAGAGCTAGGCAATCCATGGATGCTGCGCATCAAAGCCCCCATCTGGTTACTTCGCATCGTCACCTTCTTCGGGGAATACTTCGGCAGGATGACTGGCAAGATGTCGGCTCTCAACAATGACAAGTACAACATCTTGAAGCAACGCAACTGGAGATGTGACATTGAGCCAACCATGGACGAGCTAGGCTACCATCCCCATTATCCATTGGAACGCGGTGTGAAACTTGCCATCAAGTGGTACAAGGAGAACGGATGGCTGTAAGCGAATGTTGAATATTAAATGTTGAAAGCTAAGTGATAAAAGACTATTTCAAGATAGAGAAGAACCCGAAGAAAGGGCTGATGGCATTGGAATGGGCGACGCTCGCCTATATGGCTCTCACCGTCGTGACCATGCTCTTCACCTATACAAAGTTGGTCAACCCCGAGTCTATGATTTGGGGGCGCATCAGGGTACTAGTGATAACAGTTGCCCTTTGGGCTGTGTATCGGATGGTTCCATGTAGGATGACTAGGATGACCAGGGTGCTGGCCCAAATGTCACTGCTTGCCTGGTGGTATCCAGACACCTATGAGATCAACCGCTTGTTCCCCAACCTAGACCACTTGTTTGCCGGTTGGGAGCAACAAATCTTCGGATGCCAGCCAGCTTTGCTTTTCGCCAAGGCCCTGCCTTGGCCGATAGTTAGCGAGCTGATGGACATGGGATATTTCATGTATTATCCGATGATAGCCATCGTGGTATATTTCTACTTCTTCCGTAGATACCAGGAGTTTGAGCGCATTTCATTCGTCGTACTTGCCTCCTTCTTCCTCTACTACATCGTATTTATCTTTATACCCGTTGCCGGACCTACATTTTATTATGACGCAGTGGGCGTACAAGATATCGCCAAGGGCATATTTCCTGCCTTGGGCGATTATTTCAACACTCATACCAGTTGCTTGCCAACGCCCGGTTACATAGACGGCATATTCTATCACCTTGTAGAAGATGCCAAGGCGGCGGGCGAACGCCCTACGGCAGCATTCCCTAGTTCGCACGTCAGTATCAGCACCATCTGTATGCTGTTGGCATGGCATACCAAGAACCGCAAGCTAGTGTATGGACTCTTGCCTTTCTACATCTTCCTGTGCATGGCTACGGTGTATATCCAAGCCCACTATTTGATAGATGCCGTCGCAGGACTCGTCACGGGAGTCTTCGTATATTTCATCCTGATGTTCTTCTCCAAGAACATTATGTATAATAAGGTATAGAAAGCTATAAAGCATATTTTCAGAAACAATAAAAATAAATTAGAATTCATCTAGAACAATGAAGAAACTATTTATTGAAACCTACGGCTGCCAGATGAACGTGGCCGACAGTGAAGTAGTGGCCAGTGTCATGGGAATGGCAGGCTACGAAATGTGCGAGAAGGAAGAAGAGGCCGATGCCATCTTCCTCAATACTTGCAGTGTAAGAGAAAACGCAGAGAACAAGATTTACCATCGCCTCGACACCCTGCATGCAGAACAGAAAAAAGGTAGGAAAGTAATCCTAGGTGTATTGGGCTGTATGGCAGAGCGTGTGAAGGACGACCTCATCAACAACCACTACGCCAACTTGGTATGCGGTCCAGACAGTTACCTCAACCTCCCCGACATGATCGCCCAGTGCGAGAACGGCAACAACGCCATGAACATCGAACTTTCCAAGACGGAGACCTATCGAGACATCGTACCTCAGCGCATCGGTGGCAATCGTGTGAGCGGTTTCGTGAGCATCATGCGTGGCTGCAACAACTTCTGCCACTACTGCATCGTACCTTATACTCGTGGCCGTGAGCGCAGCCGCGACGCAGAGAGCATCCTAAGAGAGGTACGCGACCTGCATGACCGTGGTTTCAAGGAAGTGACCCTGTTGGGGCAGAATGTCAACAGCTATGGACTCTCTCCATCGGGCAAGCGTGAGGAAGGAAGTGTGTCTTTCGCCCAATTGTTGAGAATGGTGGCCGAAGCCGTGCCAGATATGCGTGTACGTTTCACCACCTCCAACCCAGAGGACATGACAGAAGACATTCTCCATGCCATCGCCGACGAGCCTAACCTCTGCAACCACATCCACTTCCCGGCACAGAGCGGAAGCAACAAGATATTGAAGCTCATGAACCGCAAATACACCCGTGAGGAATACCTGGAGAAGATAGCAGCCATCAAGCGCATCATCCCGGGCTGTGGCATCACCACCGACATCTTTGTAGGCTATCACAATGAAGAAGAAGAAGACCAACAGTTGACCCTGTCTTTGGTCAAGGAGGTAGGCTTCGACAGTGCCTTCATGTTCAAGTACTCAGAGCGTCCCGGCACATACGCTGCCAAACACCTGCCCGACAACGTGCCAGAGGAAGTGAAGATTGCCCGTCTGAACGAGCTAATCAAACTCCAGACCGAGATTAGTGCCCAACAGAACAAGAAGGACGAGGGCAAGGAATTCACCATCCTCATCGAAAGCTTCAGCAAGCGAAGCCGTGAGCAGTTGATGGGGCGTACCGAACAAAACAAGGCTGTGGTGATGGACAAAGGCAACCACCATATCGGTGAGTTTGTAAAGGTTCGCATCACGGGGTCCACCTCCGCCACCCTCTTTGGCGAAGAAATCAAAGAAAAGTAAGACGGCAAAGAGTAAAAACTGTTAAAAGACAATTTTGTCTACCCTAAAAGTGGGTAAAAGTAGCCTTTTACCCATAATAAGCCAAAGAAAACCGCCAAAAATTTGGCGGTTTTCTTAAAAAATGCTATATTTGCAACCTATGAAGGAATTCTTGCAAGTTTTACGACGATTTGTTCCCCCATACAAGAAGTATCTGGGACTATC
Source organism: Waltera intestinalis (assembly GCA_963628185.1). Lineage (GTDB taxonomy): Bacteria > Bacteroidota > Bacteroidia > Bacteroidales > Bacteroidaceae > Prevotella. The sequence goes on from CAVGEN010000001.1 coordinate 8,843, forward strand.
CATTATATTCAATATCCTCTCTGCGATATTGAACATCTTTTCATTTGCAGCCTTGATTCCCATCCTGCAAATTCTCTTCCGTGTAGATGGCGGCATCCGTGCCAACGACTACATGAGTTGGAATGGAGAGTGGGATACCCTCAAGGAGGTGGCCACCAACAACCTCTATTACTATATCCAAGAGTTTATCGTGGAATACAGTGCGTCGACGGCCCTCTTGGTGATTGGTCTGTTCCTCGCCTTCATGACCATGCTGAAGACGGGAGCCTACTTTCTTTCTTCGGCTACCATCATTCCGATCAGGACAGGTATCGTCAGGGACATCCGCAACCAACTCTACCAAAAGATAACCTCCCTCTCCCTTAGCTTCTTCAGCGAGGAGCGCAAAGGCGACATCATCGCCCGCATGAGCGGCGATGTACAGGAAGTGGAAAATAGCATCATGTCATCACTCGATATGCTCTTCAAGAATCCTATCTTGATACTTTTCTATTTCTGCACGCTGATATTCATCAGTTGGCAACTCACCCTCTTCACCATCCTCTTCGTACCTGGGTTCGGTTGGTTCATGGGAAAGGTGGGCAGAAAGCTGAAGGCGCAAAGCACGGAAGCACAATCTCTATGGAGCGACACGATGAGCATGGTGGAGGAAACATTGGGTGGACTTCGCATCATCAAGGCGTTCTGCGCAGAGGGCAAGATGAATTCTCGTTTCGACAAAGTGAACAGCGACTACCGTAACAATATCATGCGGGTCAATATCCGCCAACAGATGGCTCACCCCATGAGCGAATTCCTCGGAACCATCCTCATCGTGGTCGTATTGTGGTTTGGGGGCATCCTGGTCTTGGACTACGGACGCATCGACGGACCGACCATCATCTTCTACCTCGTGATGCTCTATAGCATCATCAACCCTCTGAAGGAGTTTTCCAAGGCCAGTTACAACATCCCAAAAGGTCTGGCTTCCATGGAGCGCATCGACAAGATTTTACAAGCCGAGGTGGAAATCAAGGACAAGGAAAATCCCGAGCATATCACAACTTTCGAGCACCAGATAGAATTCCGCCACGTATCTTTTGCCTATACAGACCGTAAGAGCGATGAGCTGATATATGTCTTGAGAGACATCAACCTCGTGATTCCAAAGGGCAAGACCGTGGCCCTCGTTGGGCAAAGTGGCAGTGGCAAGAGTACGATGGTCGATTTGATACCTCGTTACTATGATGTGCAGGAGGGAGAAGTACTTATCGACGACATCAACGTGAAAGACCTTGCCGTACACGACTTGCGACAGTTGATAGGAAATGTAAACCAGGAGGCAATTCTCTTCAATGCCAGTTTCAAGGACAACATCCGCTTTGGCAAGACTGACGCTACTGACGAAGACATCGCCAACGCAGCCAAGATAGCCAATGCCTATGACTTCATCACCAAGTCGGAGAAGGGATTCGACACCAATATCGGTGACCGTGGCGGCAGACTCTCCGGCGGTCAGCGTCAACGTGTCAGCATAGCCCGCGCCATCTTGAAGAACCCTCCTATCCTGATCCTCGACGAGGCAACTTCTGCGCTTGACACCGAAAGCGAGCGACTGGTACAGGATGCCCTAGAAAAGTTGATGAAAACTCGTACTACCGTAGCCGTAGCCCACCGCCTGAGCACCATCAAGCACGCTGACGAAATCTGCGTATTGCATGAAGGAAAGATAGTGGAGCGAGGCACCCACGACGAGTTGATTCAGAAAGACGGATATTACAAGAAGTTGCACGATATGCAGCAGGTATAATTGGGAATGATGAGTGTTGAATTACATTCTAGGCTATATCTAATTTAAGGTGTAATATGACAAAGATTGTTTACGCTTTCTTTTATGCAATATCGTTGTTGCCTTTCAGGTTGCTCTATTGCATCGCCGACTTCGAGTACTTTATGATGTATTATGTCGTGAAGTACCGCAGGGGGATTGTGCGCAAAAATCTTAGTACTTCTTTCCCGGAGAAATCACTTGGCGAGATTATCGGCATCGAAAGGAAGTTTTATCGTTGGTTTTGCGACTATTTCTTCGAAGCGGTGAAACTACTGAGCATCAGCGACAAGGAATTGCGCCATCGCTTTAAGGTATATAATAGCGAGGAAGTGGAACAATGCTTCCAAGAAGGACAAGACGTGGCTGCCATCCTAGGGCATTACTGCAACTGGGAGTGGTTGTCGTGCGTAGGAATCGAGTTGCCGAAGACACGTATGATGGGGCTCATCTATCACCCTCTACGCAACCATGCCTTCGACGAACTTTTTAAGCACATTCGTTCACACGAGGTGAATGGCATTGTCGTTCCTAAGAAAGACATCCTTCGTTATCTCATCGACTACAAGCGAAAGAATGTCCGCAGCATCTTCGGTTACATCAGCGACCAAGGTCCCAAATGGGAGAACATCCACCTTTGGTTGCCTTTCCTGAACCATCCAGAGACCCCTGTATTCACTGGCGGCGAAAGAATTATGAGAAAGATGAACAATGCTGTGTTCTATGTGGAGATGGGGCGACCTAAGCGAGGTTATTACACAGCCACCTACAAACTCATCACCAAAGAACCAAACACCTTGCCCGAGCACGAGATAACTCGCCGTTTCTTCCAAATGCTCGAAGAGACCATCAAGAAGAACCCTCCTTACTATCTCTGGACACACAATCGGTGGAAAAGAACCAGGGAGGAGTTTGACAAGCGATACGAGATAAAAAGCGGCAAGGTTGTGCCAAAAGAATAAAGGAAAGATACAAACTAAAGGACGATGTTGTCCTAAGCGCATTGGTTGTCAGCTATAGAACACGGATAAGACATAGTTATGAGAAAAATAAAAATAAATCCGAAATACGAGCATTTAAGAACTTTTCTCGAAAGCATACCGGATGTTTTCGGGGAAAAAGGAAAGACTATCTATAAAAGTCGCAATACCATCAAGGTGATGACTGCACCCGAAGGACTTTCCATCAATGTAAAACAGTTTCATGTGCCCCATGGCTTAAACCGCCTGATATACTCCTATGGCATCAGAAAGCCCAAGGGAGAACGAGCCTTTCAGTATGCCCAGATTCTGAAAGACAAAGGCATCGGGACTCCTGAGGTCATGGCACTGATAGAGGAACGAAACCTCATCGGTATGTTGGGATATTCTTATCTGATTACGGTGCAATGCGACTATGGTCATACCCTATACGAAACGGGGGACAAAAACTTTGGGGATTATCGACCAATAGCCAAGGCACTTGCCCACTTTGCCGCCAACATCCATAATCGCCAAGTCCTGCATAAGGATTTCACTCCAGGAAACGTACTTTGGAAAAAGGACGAAGAAGGAATCCACTTCATGATAGTAGATATCAACAGAATGCTTTTCGGAGAAGTCAGTATAAAAGCCGGACTCTATAATCTCCGCAAGTTTTGGGGACCAAAGGACTTCATGCGCATCTTGGCTACAGAATATGCTTTGGTACGCAATGCCGACCCAGAGAAAGCGGTGGTTTACGTGATGAGAGAGAGAGCGAAATTCTGGACTCGCTACCAAAAGAAACATGAAATGCCTTTTGAACTTGAGTTATAAACAAATTAATCATGATTTATTTTGTAAAATCAGATTTTTACCGTAACTTTGTCCGATAGATCATAAGAAAGACTAAAATATTAGGAGATAAGGTATGAGAATAGGATTCGACGCCAAGAGAGCCGCCCAAAACCGCACGGGACTTGGCAACTACAGTAGATTTATCATTCGCATATTGTCGGAAAAACACCCCGACAATACGTATCATCTATATACTCCCAAGCCCCAGCGCATCCCCTATCTGAAAGAAATCCCTACCCTAAGCCAACTCAAGCTATGCTTTCCACCGAAAGGAATATGGAACCGACTACACTCTCTTTGGCGAGTGTGGGGCATAACCAAGGACATTCGGCAAGACGGCATAGACCTATTTCATGGACTAAGCAACGAATTACCTCTCAACATCGGAACACCTGAGGAGCGAGATCAACGTTTTGGTCAAAAACGTTGCAAGTATATCGTTACCGTCCACGACCTCATTTTCCTCCATAGCCCCCAGTATTATCACTGGATAGACAGGCAAATCTACAACTACAAGTTCCGCAAGGCGTGTGAGCATGCCGACCACATCATCGCCGTCAGCGAATACACCAAGCAAGAAATCATCGATTATTATCATATCCCAGAACAGAAAATAGATGTGGTCTATCAGGGGTGCGACCCTATATTCGCACAAGAGATTGCGCCACAAAAGAAAGAGGAGGTGAAAAACAAATATGCCTTGCCCGATGAGTTCATTCTCTATGTAGGCAGCATCGAGGAACGCAAAAATCTACTGTTGGTAGCCAAGGCCATGAGTGCATTGCAACAGCATACTGGGGAAGGCATCCCTGTCGTCGCCGTAGGTCGTCGCACTCCTTATGTGGACACCATACAAGCCTACCTCAAGGAGCAAGGCATTGAGCATTTGTTCCATTTCTACCACCAAGTACCTTATGAAGACCTGCCTGCCTTCTACAAGGTGGCTCGTGCTTTCGTTTACCCATCCCGCATCGAGGGATTTGGCATACCACTCTTGGAAGCCATCACAAGCGGAGTACCCGCCATTGGTTGCACAGGTTCTTGCCTGGAAGAGGCAGGAGGTCCCGACTCGCTGTACGTGGCGCCCGACCACGCCGAAAGCATGGCAGAAACACTCCTGAGAGTTTGCACCGACGAGGAATTACGCCAGGAGATGATTACGAAAGGAAAAGAATATGCCCAAAACTTCTCTGACGAGAAACTAAGCCAAGCCGTGTGGAATATATATAACTTAAAAAAGCAACAGATATGACATCCAACAGATTATGTTACATCAGCCGAAACTATTACAACCTGACAAGCGCAGGCAATAAGGCAAAGACAGACAACGAAGATACGCTCATGGAAATGGGCGCAGTCAACCTAGGTTTACGTCGTACTGTCCACAACAGCAAGGTGCTTGCTTTCTTCCTTGACTTGGCAGGTGTTATCCGAGCTTGCATTCTGCTCAAGAAAGGCGACATACTCTTCTTGCAATATCCTGTGAAGAAATACTTTTCATTCTTATGTAATGTCGCAAGGATGAAGGGAGCCAAGACCGTATCGCTCATTCACGACCTAGGATCATTCCGCAGGAAGAAACTAACTGTTGAAAAAGAAATAAGCCGTCTCTCTCATAGCAACTATATCATCGCCTCCAATGAGAACATGAAGAACTGGCTCCAAGAGCATGGAGTACAAAGACCAATAGGAACCCTAGGTCTTTTCGACTACCGTTCCAACACCTTCCATCAGTCGCAAACATTGCCATCCCAAGCTTCAGAGAAACCATCTGTTGTATATGCAGGTGCATTAAGTATGCGCAAGAATGCCTTTCTCGTAAAACTCACCAAAAGCCTCTGCACTTGGAACCTAACGATTGTAGGAAACAAGGAAGGACTACAAGGCTTGCAGGAAAACCCACACATCTCTTACCGTGGTTTCTTGCCTTCCGAAGAATTTATCGCACACATAGACGCAGACTTCGGTTTGGTATGGGACGGCGACTCCCTCGATACTTGTTCGGGCGACTATGGACAATACCTCAAATGGAACTCTCCTCATAAAGTTTCATTCAATCTCCGTGCAGGATTGCCTATCATTATTTGGAAAGAAGCTGCTGTTGCACCTATCATCGAGCAAGAAGGTGTGGGCATAGGCATCAGTTCACTAAAAGATCTAGATGCCAAACTGCAAAATATGACTCCTGAGGCTTATCAAAAAATGAAGAAAAATACAGCAGCTATGGCGAAGAAACTTAACGAAGGATATTTTCTAAAAAAAGCGTTGTCTGATTGCTATCGAGCGCATCTCAATGCAGAATTGCTTTTTTGAATGAGAAGGTGAGAATAATTAAAGAAGAAGGAGAAAAACTGGCAAATAAACATATAAGCAAAAGAATGAAGTACGTTTTAGTTGACTTAACACGATATAACGAGAAATGTGGATTTGGGGAAATTGCCAACAACATGGGAGAATTCCTCAAGAAAAGCTGCATTGACGGCATCCACTTCACCGTACTTGTAACAGAAAAGTTTAGGGGCACTCTAGGAGACGCCGTTGATTACGTAACTCTAGAGCACACCAAGGAAGACCTCAAGGCGCTAGGACACAAGATAGACTTGTGGCACACAACCGACCAACTTTTCATCAAGAGAAAGCATATCAAGGATATGATTAATCTGCTGACCATCCACGACCTAAACTTTATTTACGAGAAAAAAGGAATCCATCGCATCAAATCCCTGTTAAAGCTGAAGTGGTTTGTCAAACGTTCAGATTGCATCACTGTCATATCTGAATATGTAAGGCAAGATTTACTCACACACGTCAATATCGGCAACAAGTCTCTTAAGGTTATCTACAATGGTATTCTAGATACAACTAAAGAAGACCAAAGCCAACCGTGCTTTGTGAGTGCAAACGACAAATACTTCTTTACGATAGGTCAAACCAGAAAGAAAAAAAACTTCCATACTTTAATTCCTATGATGAAGTACTTTCCTGACTACAAGCTATTCATCTGTGGCAAAAAATGTACAAGATACATCCATGAGCTACAAGAGGAAAAAGAAAAGTGTCATGCAGACAATGTGATTATCACAGGCGAAATCACCAACGAAGAACGCAACTGGATGTACGCACATTGCGAAGCCTTCCTTTTCCCTAGTCGGCTAGAAGGCTTCGGGCTACCCGTCTTAGAAGCCATGCGCTACCAATGCAAGGTGTTTTCTTCTAGACACACCAGCTTGCCAGAGATTTGCAAGGAGCACGCTAGTTACTTCGACTCCTTCGAACCGAAGGACATGGCTGACACGATTAAAAAGGAACTCTCCAACTGGGACAAGAATGGAAAAGAAGCCATTGCCGCCAAAGAGTATTCTATGGAATATAACTATCCCAAATACATGAAACAATATTTTGACTTATACAAAGAACTGCTTCATCTGAAATAAGACAAGATGTAGAAGATAATGCTCTCTTCTATCTTTTGAAGAGAGCGTATCTTATCACATGGAAGAAATGGGAAAACTTCAAGTCTATCAGCCTGCCCAACTTCCTCTTACGCCAACTACCATAAATACGATGCTCTGCGAAAGTCTTATCCGTTCGAGGATATTTCTTTCGAGGCAACAAATATGCCGTAGGATAAACATGCAATCCACGCAACAACTGGGTTTCCCTATTATCCATATCAAAATGAAAAACCTTTGCAATACGCTCCATGACAATTGGAGATATGGTCTTGTTAAACGTGCCATCTTCATTCTTGAAATGATGCGACTTATAGTACTCCCAAACTTGCTGACAAAATCCATCCCCCTTTGACGCCATAAAGAAAGCAGCCTGCAACCCTGTTCGACTTTCACCCTCCTCCGTCATAAAAGTCGTAAAGACATCAGTCTGCATAAATTCATCAAAACGCTTATATAAGTATATATCACTATCCATATAAACGCCCCCTTCTTGAAACACTGCGTAAAACCTAACAGCGTCAGCGGCAAACGCCCATTGTCGAGCCTCCAAAGCCTCATCGATGAAAGCACAACCAATAGCCTTGGCATCATCATATCCCCATACCTTCACTTGATAATCGGGAGTGACACGCTTCCAAGAATCCAAGCAGACCTTTATCTCCACAGGATAAGGGTCATTGCTGAACCAACACAAATGTATAATTTTCGGTATCATTTTTGGTGCAAAGGTACGAAAAAACACCAGAAAAGCGAAAAAAAAGCAAGGAATATTTGTTACATTCACCAAACTTCCGTACCTTTGCGCCCATATACGATATTATATTTAACATTTATTGTGGGACGCAGCAAGCAAGAATCCTACTTCCACGATGTTATAACATACAGAAAGAAATTAGTATAACTATAAAGGATAAAAACATTTATGAATAAAAAACAAGTAAAAATTGTAACATACGTTGCGATTGTAATTCTAATCATGTCCGTCCTCCCTGTATTTTGGATTGGACAATATCTTCACCCATTCTCGGATGACTATGTGTTTGGGGCAGAAGCACATAAAATATGGAACAACACACATTCCATCAGTGCGTGCGTCGTAGGCGCATGGCATGTAGCCGTCAACATGTATCATATATGGCAAGGCACCTATTCCGCCTGCTTCTTAATGGCATTGCAACCAGGGGCTTTCGGTATGTACTGGATAGTACCTATCATCTTAGTTTCTAGCCTCATCGCATCTACATATACACTGCTATACTGGATTATGAGAAGACTTTTACACGCTACGAAAATAGAATACCTATTTGTATCTACCGTTTTCTCATTGATAAACCTGCAATTTGTTTATTCGTCCTACGATGCCTTTTATTGGTATAACGGGGCTATGTACTATACCTTGTATTTTAGTCTGTCTCTATTTCTGGCTTCTGCCTTGATAGCATTTAAACTATCCAACAAGCCCCATAAATATTTGTTGGGAGCACTTGCCGTCATTCTGACTATCTTCATTGCAGGAGGAAACTTTGTATCAGGATTTGGAACAGCCGCGATTCTATTTACCACCATCGCACTCGTCACGATAGAAAACAAACGAGTTCCTAGATTCCTAACTTCTATCCTCATGATTTATCTTGCAGCATTCCTCTTCAGCATATTAGCACCAGGAAACACATTCCGAGAGTTAGCCGTCAAGGAATCACATCCCAATATTATTGCCGCCATCATCATCACATGCAACAGAGCCTTCGGATTCTTCGGCAACAGCATCATCAGTCTGATGTCTTTGACTTTCATAACCATGGTACCCATGGTAAGCAAGTTGGCTAGCAAGTCTAAGTACAAATTTTCACATCCTTGGCTATGCCTTGTCATTACGTTTGGCATATATTGCTCTTTCTTCTTTCCTCATTGCTACGCCATGGGATATGAAGGTCCCAACAGAGTACAAAATGTCTATACCTATGCCTTATTCTGGCTGATTCTTGTCAATATGTATTACCTGTCGGGTGCTATGGCCAGAAAAGCCGAAAAGAACGCACCTTTAAGTTCTGCCATCTACCAGCTATCGCATGCTGTCAGGGCTAAGTATCAGCATACTTTCAAATATGCTTATATATACGCCATCATCATATATGTACTTGCCATGGTTGTAAAGCCGTCAACGACCAATCGCACCTTCAGCCTTCTTTTAAAAGGAGAAATACAAGCCAGCGACAAGGAAATGAGAGAACGAGAGGCTTCCTTGGATTGTCAAGACAATTCTATCGTTGAGTTGAAGCCTTTGACGACAAAACTTCCATCCGACACCCATTACGACGCCTTGCCAGACCCGGGCTATTGGGTAAACCAAGCCATCGCCATGTACTATGGCAAACAACAAGTTTTTACAGCCAACAGCGAGAACATAAACAACGCTAATATATATCTGATGAAGCATTACAAAAAAGACGTTGGTCCCAACAACTTGAAATACAGAACGTTCAGGGAAGAAAAGACTGTTCCGACATACCTTACTCAACGCATAAAAAAATACGAATAAGAATATTTAGGACGAAAAACTTGTATATTATCATTTCTTTTCTTATCTTTGCCCAACGTATGAACCAGTAACAAGCAAACACGCTATAAAGAAATGAAGAAATATGATTATCTGATAGTTGGCTCCGGTCTCTTCGGAGCCACATTCGCACACCTCGCCCACAAACAGGGCAAGAAGTGTCTTGTGATTGACAAGCGACCTCACCTCGGCGGAAATATCTATTGCGAGAACGTCGAGGGCATCAATGTACATAAGTATGGCGCCCACATCTTCCATACCTCCAACAAGGAAGTATGGAACTTCGTCAACTCCATTGTCGAGTTCAACCGCTATACCAATTCGCCAGTGGCAAACTACCAAGGCAAGCTATACAACCTGCCTTTCAACATGAACACCTTCTACCAGATGTGGGGCGTTACGACACCTGCCGAAGCCAAAGCCAAGATAGATGAGCAAAAGGAAGAGGCTGTAGCCAAGATGGAGGCTGATGGTATCAGCGTTCCTCGAAACTTGGAGGAACAAGCCCAGGTGCTCATAGGCAAAGACATCTACGAGCGACTCATCAAGGGATATACCGAAAAGCAATGGGGGCGCAAATGTACCGAACTACCAGCTTTCATCATCAAGCGACTGCCAGTGCGCTTGGTCTTCGACAACAACTATTTCAACGACAAATACCAAGGCATTCCTGTCGGTGGATACAACAAACTCACAGAAGGACTTCTCGAAGGCATTGACACGATGACATCCGTAGATTTCTTTCAAGATGTGATACAGAATGAAGACGGTAAGGAAATTACGATCAAGGACAATTGGCATCAGATAGCCGACAAACTTGTGTTCACCGGAAAGATTGACGAGTTCTACGATTATCAATTTGGCAAGCTCAACTATCGCACCGTTCGATTTGAGGAAGAAATATTCGACACCCCCAACTATCAGGGCAATGCCGTTGTCAACTATACCGAACGTGAGGTACCTTATACCCGAGTCATCGAGCATAAGCACTTTGAGATGTTCGGACAGGAAGTTTATAATTGCCCCCGAACCGTCATATCCAAGGAATACTCCACAGAGTGGCAAGACGGCATGGAACCTTATTATCCTGTCAATGACAAGGAAAACTCCGAATTGTATGCTCGCTACCAAGCACTTGCCACCCAAGAAAAGGACATCATCTTTGGAGGTCGCCTTGCCGAATACAAGTATTATGATATGGCACCGATTATCGAAAAAGTGCTAGCCCTCTTCAAATAACAACAAGCTAGATTTGCAATGCACCACAAATTCGGAATTCCTCCGCCCATGAGAAATCTCCGTTCCGTACTACGGAATGCACATTCGCAAGTACGGAACGGAGATTTCTTCTATGGATAAAAAGATTTTCATTTAGTGCTGCCTACGCTCGATATACTCTGCAGCCTGGATATTCGAGAATACATAATTTCTCAAATCCTTGAACTTCGCCTCCTGTCTGTTTTCCTTGAGTTCGCCATTAGGCAACACATCATAGCAGAAGCTACGATTCATACTTGGACTGTAAAGATAGCAACGCTTGCTATCACGTGCCACTATCTGATTGTCTGCAGAATAGAACACCATCCGACGTTGTTGCTTCAGTAAATCCACACCAAATCCCTCATACTTATAGTCGAGGTGCATCAGATGGAAGAGCGTAGGCATTACATCCACTTGCATGCCAAGCCCGGCATACTGCACTTGCGGCACGCCCGGGCCAAAGATGACGAGTGGAATATGATTGTATGACTGCGGCAGTTCTCCCTCGCTCTTTCCGATAAGTTTACCATGGTCAGCCTGTATCACAAAGATGGTGTTCCGATACCAAGGCTCTTGTCTTGCTTTCTTCAGGAAATCCCCTATCGCCCAGTCGGCATACTCCACAATCTGCGTTTCCTTCTCCTTGGTCTTTGGCTTGAAGTATTCAGGAATGATATACGGAGGATGGTTGCTGATGGTGAGGATGGTTGCCATGAAAGGCTTTCCGTTTCTCGCTTTTTGGTTAATGGTATTGAGCGCATAGTTCAACTCAAAATGGTCGCTCACACCAAAGCTGTTTACCACCTCACTTCTAGGATAGTTCTCTTGCGAATAGATGTCGTCATAGCCATTGGTCTGGAAGAAAGCCTTCATATTGTCATATTGTGCCTCGTGGGTCATAAAGAACATATTTTCATATCCATATTTTTTCAACACCGTAGCGATGCCCTGCCGATGAGGTGTCACCGTTCCCTTCATCAGATTGCGGAACATCAAGGCCGGGAAACTATAGAGTGAAGCCGTCATACCATGGTTGGTATGGATGCCCGCGCTATAGAAATGGGTAAAAGCCAAGGAATGACGATAGAGCGAGTCGAGCGTCGGGGTGAGCGGTTGCCTGTTGCCAAACGTGCCAAGCAAGTTGGCCGACATCGACTCCATCAATATAATCACCACATTCGGACGGCTACTCATAACCTGCCCCTCAATATTCTTACCTGTTGGCAGACTATCATTGATGACCTCTCGTCTCAAAATATTCATACTATCCACCTTTCCTGTAATCCCCAACCATTGGCGTGTATTGGCTATCGCTTCGGCGTAGGGCATGAGATGCAGTTCCTTGTTCTCCTTGCGCATATCGTCAAGAGCAGAAGTAAGGAGGTTGAAGGCTGGGTTGATGCCAAGCTGGTTCAAAAACGAATCCCCACAATAATAAGCCTGGCTCACCTTGATAGGATTATACCCCAAGCGACCGCGAATGCCAAAGACGCAAGCCCCCACCAAAGACAAAGACAAGACCAAGCGACCGGCAACAGGCGCAAGGCGCAGATTTCCTACCCGCCTGCCGCCAGAAGCCACTTCTGGTTCACAGACGAACCTGCCGAAATATCGGCGCAAGCGAACCAACGCATAGATGAACGCTCCTGTAAGCACAAAGTACAAACCGATATACAACCAATAGGAAGACTCCTGCAAGAGCATGCCAGAAGTTGTCGTGACGTATCCAAACCAACCAAAGATGCTGGAATTGATATTCTTGAAGAAATACTGGAAATAAGGAGTGTTGGCCGCCGAAGGCATGAAAGCGACTGCATACCAGACTGCATACCAAATGCCAATACCCTTGAGCAACCAACGATGACACCACCCGAAACTCATCGCTATCAAAAGCACTGACACAGGCAATACCGACACATAGCAAGCTATTACATTGTCAAACCATACACCTTTGACAAATGCCATCCATCTGTCTGCCCCAGCATCGACAATCATACCCTGCAGAACCACAAACTCGACCAATCTGAACAGAGCCATCACCACCAATGCCAATACATGCACTGAGAGGAGATACCCCAAAGCCTTACCATAACGTTTCATTTTTGTTACATTGCGATTAAAATTCGGTGCAAAGTTAACAATTATATCTTAAATATCACCATAGAAAGCACATTTTATGCCCTAGCATAAACTATAAACAAATTATTTAATGTAACTTTGCAGCCAAAACGACAATATTAAAGATTTCAAGCGACATGAACATCAAGTACAACAAGGCTCTATGGTTCGTTACCATCCTAGCCATCACGATGCTGATACCATTCCTCGGACTCACCGACTTCAACACCAAGGGCGAGCCTCGCGAGGCGGTGGTGGCCTACACCATGCTAGAGCATGGCAACTGGATATTACCCATCAACAACGGAGGCGACATTCCTTACAAGCCACCTTTCTTTCATTGGTGCATCGCCTTCTTCTCGCTCATCGCCGGGCACGTCAGCGAATATACCTCCCGACTATCGTCTGCCATCTCCCTCATCCTAATGGTTGTAGGCAGTTTCACATTCTATGCCAAGCGCAAGGACACCAAGACCAGCCTCATCGCAGCCATCCTCACCCTTACAACCTTTGAGGTACACCGTGCAGGTATCAACTGCCGTGTGGATATGATGAACACTGCCTTCATGGTAGGGGCGATGTATCTACTCTACCGCTGGTGGGAGAAAGGAAAGAAGCAGTTGCCTTGGCTTGCTATCCTCTGCATGAGCGGTGCCACACTGACCAAGGGCCCTGTGGGCATCATCCTCCCTTGCTTTGTCATGGGTGTGTTCATGCTTACCCAGCGAGAGAACTTTTGGGGCATCGCATGGCGCATGGCATTGACCGCGGTGTTCTCCCTTGTCATTCCATTCTTTTGGTATTATGCAGCTTATCAACAAGGTGGCGACGCTTTCCTCCAACTAGTCAAGGAAGAAAACATCGATCGATTTATGGGTAAGATGAGCTATGAGTCGCATGAGAATCCTGCATGGTACAACTTGATGACACTCACTACCGGGTGGTTTCCATATACCTTATTATTGTTGTTCTCGCTCTTCATTCTTCCTTGGAAGAAGTTTTCGAAGAGCAAGTTCGTTGAGAATGTAAAAAAGGCCACTTCCTTGCAAGTGTTCACCTGGCTTGCCTTCCTGCTCGTACTCTTCTTCTATTGCATCCCGAAGAGCAAGCGCAGTGTCTATCTCTTGCCGTGCTACCCTTTCATGGCTTATCTCATCGCCGAGTACATCGTATGGATGATGAAAGAGAAGTTGGGAGCCATCAAGGTCTTTGCATGCACCATAGGCGGCATCAGCATCCTGCTGTTCCTTGCATTCTTGGCAGTCAAATGTAATTATATCCCCGACAGCATTTTCCATGGCAAGCATGCCGCCGACAACATCGCCATGCTTCATGCCCTTAGGGATATTCCTTTTATAAGCCTCAGCATACTCATCATCATCGTTGCTACGGCGGTGGGCGCACATGCCTTTACTTCTGTCATCAAGCATGAATCCGCCCCAAGCATCACCTACAAGACCTTGGCCAGCATCGTGCTGATATTCCTATCGCTCGATGCCGCCTACCAGCCAGTCATACTCAATACCAAGGCCGACAAGCAATGGGCACCAGTCATCGAGAAGAAGTTTGACACCCACAAACTCTATTCGTACATGGGTATCAGAGACTTGCATTTCTTCAGCCTCAACTTCTATCTCGGTGACAAGATACAGCAGTTCGACAAGGTTATGCCTGACGATGGAGTCTTGATGATTCCTGAGGAAGACATGGAGGGATTCAAAGAGAAGTATGGCAAAGGCTATACGTTCGAAAAAGTTTGGGAAGTCAAGAAGTTGGTGGAATGGCATCACCCCGTGGGCTTCTACCGATTTGTCAAAAATGAAGCAAATCTAGCTATCCGATGAAATAAATCAAAAGGGCGTGTCGTTTATGTGACACGCCCTTTTGATTTATACTCTTTCTTCGATGAAATACCTTGGGCGACGCTTTACCTCGGTATATATCTTTCCGATATAAATACCCGTGATACCTACACCCGTGGTGATGATTCCCCCGATAAACCAAAGGGAGACGAGCATGGATGTCCAACCTTGTATCGTCTTGCCTTGGAAATGCTCTGCCAAAGCAAAGACTATCATGACGATGGCAACAAGCGTCATCGCCAAACCGACAAAGGTGATAAAGCGCAATGGAGCCACGGAGAAAGAAGTGATGCCGTCGATGCTGAAGCTGAGCATCTTGGTCAGAGGATATTTCGACTCCCCTGCCTCACGGGCTTTTCTATCATAATAGACGAATCCTTCACGGAAACCAAGTTGACGAACGATGGCACGGAGGAAGAGATTGCGCTCGGGGTATTGCATCAAAGCCTTCAAGGTGCGATTGGTCATCATGCGGAAATCGGCATGGTTATATACGGTATCCTTATCCACGCTTTGCATCAACTTATAGAATGCCTGTGCGGTGAAACGTTTGAAGAAGGTATCCGTCTTGCGCTCCTTTCGCACACCATAGATGATGTCCTTGCCCTCCTGCACTTGCTTCACCATGTCGATGATGACATTCTCGTCATCCTGCAAGTCTGCGTCGATGCTCACCATGGCGTCACAATGATCCACCGATGCCTCCATGCCTGCCCAAAGGGCGTTCTGGTGGCCACGGTTGTGGGAGAGTTTGACACCATGTACATAGGAATGCTTCTCGGCAGCCTCCTTGATAAGCAGCCACGTCGTGTCACGACTGCCGTCATCTACCAACAACAAGTTGGTATCAGCATCCGTCTCCTTCTTGATTCTTTCCACCAATTTTCCCAAAACTTCCAAGGTCTTGGGCAGTACCTCCTGCTCGTTATAGCAAGGAATCACGATATTTATCTTCATCTTCGTTACAAGTTTTTATACTTTATTATATATAGTATAACGGCAAAGAGCCGAAATTCTTGCATATTCTTCCCAAAACATTTGGCAACTCCATCATCAAAGTACCCGAAGCTCACGGTAACAAAGAAAGGTCTCCCCCTACACGATTATATCTCCAACATATTTTGCGTTAAAGACGAAGCACTCTTATCCTCAAACAACTTATG
Source organism: Waltera intestinalis (assembly GCA_963628185.1). Lineage (GTDB taxonomy): Bacteria > Bacteroidota > Bacteroidia > Bacteroidales > Bacteroidaceae > Prevotella. The sequence goes on from CAVGEN010000001.1 coordinate 24,882, forward strand.
ATTAGCTTTCTGTTTAGCATTACAAACCACATTTGTGCTGGTGCTCAGAAGGTAAGCAATCTGTTTGTTGTTTATTCCCAAATAGGTAAGCATACACACATACAACTCTTGCTCACTCAAAGGTCCGCAGCATAATTTGTCAAACAACACAGGATGCCATTGCTGAAAACACATTTTTAAATTCTCCCAATCGGTTGTAGTCAATTCAGACTGGTCGAGGACTCCAAGTGCTCTTTGCTTGATTCTCTGTACTATTTTAGATTTTTGCAAGATTTTCTTTTTGTATGCCATATTCAGCTTATCGCTTTCTTCTTTCATCTTTTCAAGTTCAGCTTTTAAGCCGACGATTTCCTCCTGCTTTGTCTTTATATATTGTGTTTTGTCCGTTTGTGAGATCTGTAAATCCTGCTGAGCCTTCTCCAATTTCTCCAATATTTGAGTATAATCATCATTCATTCGGGCCATCTTGTCCAACATTCTTATCCTACCTTTACGATACACTTGATAAAGGCCAGCCAAACATCCCAATACGACTAAAGCAACTATTACCATTATAAACTTAGATTTCTCTGCCCTCAAAGCATTCTCGTCTAATTGCTTCTGCAATCTCACATAGTTAAACAGAGAAGAAGCTTGCGCCACAGCGTCAGCTTGGTTTTCGTTTAATATCCTATCCATTTCCGACTCACATAAAACAGAATACTTTGCTATCGAATCGACATTTTTACCTTTACAGTAAACAGAAAGCAAACCTTGCATCGCCTCATATCTAAATCCATGTCTCCCCAACTCACGATAATAATACTCCGCAGAATCAATTTGATTTGTTCCCAAAAGAAACATCGCTTTAGCCTTATAATAATGTTCTTTTCCCGATTGAATATGGCGACTTGCATCAAACAATCCCGACTTTTGCTCAAACTCTGTCATGTAATAATGAGCCTTTCCATATTGCCCACGGCGCAAATAGGTATAAATGAGCTTGGGATAAACTTGAACTGCCTCTTGCTCCATGCCGTATTTATTATAGAGCCTATTGGCATCTAGTATCAAATGTATCGCTTTTGCCGTATCTCCCAACTCATAATATTCAGAAGACATCCGCACCAACCCTTTCACTTGATTACCCTTGTCATGGGCACGAGCCGCCAAGTCACTATATTTTTGACACGCCTTTATTGCCTCTTGATGCAAATACTGTTTTTTGTAAATATCAGCCATCTGTCCATAGACGCTACACAAAGTCACAAAGTCGCAATCTTTGTTCAACGTATCAGCACATACCACTGCCTTCTCATAGCATTGGATTGCCTTGGGAGCTTCGTGTTGGTCACGATAGACACACCCCATCAGATAATGAGCCTCCATTTTCTCATTGGCAGTCCCCTTGCTGTCGTAGTAATCCACTACCTCCTGAAACAAGGAATCGGATGGCATCTGGAGAAACAACTTGTTCTGGGCTTTAGCCATCAACAAGCAAAACTTCATCTTGACATCACGCTGTCCTGTCTCAAAAAACATACAGCTATCCTTGCGCAGACTGTCATAAGCAGACTGGGGATTGGTCTCCATCAAGCTATCGATACCTGCCAACCGCAACATTTCCATGCGATTGTTGGAGCAACTTCCCAGCAACGTCAGCAGGAAGAACAGAAATATACAAGTTTGTTTCATCATTATGTCTAATTATTGAACTAAGCCATTGCAAAAATACAAAAAACTTTCGCAACAACATACGGTTTTATATAGAAAATTCATCAAAAGCCCTCATCGCCTTCCCTATCACCTGATCCATATTATAATAGGTGTAGTCGGCGAGCCTACCACCGAAGACAATATCCTTCTCTTGGTCTGCCAACTCCTTGTATCTGGCATAGAGGACATTGTTTCGATCGTCATTGACGGGATAGTAAGGCTCTCCCTGGTTCGGGGCATACGTCATCGGATACTCCCGGGTAACAACCGTCTTGGGATTGCCATACACCGCCTCCCCGAACATCTCGAAATGCTTGTGCTCGATGATGCGAGTGAAGGGTGTATCCCCATCGGTGAAGGTCATCAAGGCGCAGCCTTGGTAATTCGGCATGTCCAGCACTTCCGTCTCAAAGCGCAGGGAACGGTATTCCAATGCTCCGAAACGACAGCCATAGAAGTCATCTAACTTGCCGGTATAGACCAGCGTGTCTGCGTCATTTCTCCACTCCTTGCACAACCCACTTTCGAAGAAGTCACAACTCGTCCTTACCTCGCACCCCTCCAGCAATCCGTCAATCAGCTTGTTGTAACCTCCAACAGGTATTCCTTGGTAGGGGTCATTGAAGTAATTGTTGTCGAAAGTCAGACGAACAGGCAGACGGCGGATGATGAAGGACGGCAAGTCCTTGCAATTCCTGCCCCATTGCTTCTCCGTGTAGCCCTTGACGAGCTTCTCGTAGATGTCCCTGCCTACAAGTGACAAGGCTTGCTCTTCCAGGTTCGTAACCACTCCCTCGAATCGTTGGTCTTGAATTTTCGCCATCGCTTCAGCAGGCGTGTTCACGCCCCACATCTGGTGGAAGGTATTCATGTTGAAGGGCAGGTTGTAAAGTTCGCCCTTGTAGTTGGCGATCGTGTTCAGCGTAAAGCGATTGAAGGAAACGAATCGGCTCACGAAGTTCCACACCTCCTTGCTCGTTGTATGGAAGATGTGGGGGCCATACAGGTGGACGTTGATTCCCTCCATGTTCCCACAACGCACATTGCCACCGACATGGCTACGTTTGTCGATGACAAGGCAGGTCTTGCCCGATTGACGGGCAAATTTGATTATTCACCAACATGTATGCCAACATCAGCTGGTCTTCAAACGCCAATGCCATATCTTGGATTTGTTGAAGACCCTTCTCCAATTCCAGCAGCGAAGACTCCTCGTGCGTCTCACGGTATTTCTTATAGGCACGATAAGCCTTGGCCAAGGGGGCGACGCATCCATTGGCTGAGAGACAGGTGTCAAGATACCTTTCCATATCACTGCTGGATTTTTCTAGGTACTCTTCCGTCAACGCTCGCCCCTCAAAGGAGGAACCTTTCCTATATCCCACGGTTTGCCCAAGCATTCTTTCCGCCATATCGGCATAAACCCTCGACCGTGTAACCAGTCCCAGTCCATACAGCAACCAGGCATAGCCTCCATATCCATCCATTCCCAGACTTTCAGACTTGAACACCCTCGGCAAGCTTACCTTAAGAATGGAAACCATCCGTCTGTAGGTTTCCCTTTTCAACAAGTAGGCCTCACTACCGCCTATGGGCACATACCCATATTCCATCACCTGGGTGACAAGCCCGTATTTTCCCAGATACTCCATGGCCTCACGCCTATGAACGGCCTGTCCTGACTGTATGGGTCTCTCAACGTATGCCCCCACAAATAATAAGAGTTGACCAAGGACGGCTGTGCGATTTGCAGACCGTAATGGCGCATCATCCCAAATAACGCATTGATTTTGTCCGAGTCCATCGATATGTCATCGTCCGGGATAAAGAAATATTCGTAATTTTCCAACACCTCAGGATTCGACAGAATATATTGATAGACCAGCTTCAACTTATAGCCCTTCATCCGGCAGACAAAGGGAGTGTCATTGACAAATTCCCCGTACGAGTCATCATACACGAGCAGGTGGAGGTCGAAGTGACACCCACCCCTCATCCATTCCCTGTGGAGGCTGGACCTGCCCACGGCGGATATTACACAGTTTCTCATCGTTTCATTATTTTTATTCAACCTGTTGCCTCAAAAAATCGTTCAAGGCTTCAGTATCCATTTTTTGTCCACGTCATCATGCTCCCAGTGCATGACATTGACAATTTTTGAAAATGCCCACCCTTGTCAAACAAGGCTACCACATAGTCAACGTACGCCCGTTCGTTTCCCTTTGGGAACACATTCAGCAGCAAGGAAGTGGACGGGAAACGCGCTCCTTGTGAATACACAAACAAAGAGTCCCCGGAATCCCCCTTGTCACATCTTCTGAATTTCTTCAAGAAATCCTTATCGCCCTTTCATATAGCCACCAACTTGCCAAAGGCATTTTTCTGGCACACAGAGTTCGGGACAAAGTTCCGACAGGTAGGAGTTGAAACTTGAATAGTCCAGGTTTGGGGATATAATTGTATCCCCAAACACAGCCAAGCCCATTTCTTTCACCTCCTTAAATTTCTGCAAGAAGCTAGAGAAGGCGGCCACTTGGCCCATTGCGACATTGCAACAAAACAAAAAGACCAGATCAAGAAGATTCTTTTTCATGATTGTATCGTGTTTGTATATCGGGAAAGGATTCCATATAAGATTTCCTCTCCCGACATTTGTATAATATTTCGTTAAATGCGAGCTTCCTTATTTCTTGCGTGCAGCAATCCTGTGGAACACCATCTTCCCAATCCACTCACTCTCGCATACGACAGAGTCTCCGACAAAGGACAAGGTAAACATCGTTGTGCTATCCGCAATAAAAGCGGATTTTTTAGGCAACGGTTTCAGACCCTTTTCCAAAGCCTGCCGCGTGGAGTACACATCCCGCGGCACGGGGCGCTCAAAGAACTCGAAGTTTCTCGTATGCATGGAGCAAGTCATCTTTTTCATTGCTCCGTCAAACACCCTTATCGTATCCACGAAGAATACTGGAGCCGCAAAGCCATCCCTGCCATTGTCAAATATATCGTTGTTTCCCCACAAGACCATGCTGGACACGTTACTTCCCCTGCCTCTCACCTGCAAGAAGAACTCTTCGTCCTCGGCCTGGTCCGGAACAACGTCTTGGTCGTGGTTATGGTATTTATACAAATCCACATAATCACGGGGGCTGCACCCAGCCAGCAATGGCAGGAAAGCCAACGCTGGCAACACCCTACTTCTGAGGTATCTCAATATGAATGCATCCATTGCTAGAACTTTCATCTATTATTACTATACCAAGACCTGTGTCCTCCAACGCCTGTACAAACGCGCGTGTTGAGGAAAGACTTTTGGCGGATATGTCTAGGACATTCTTTTGTTCAAACTCCTCCGTTGTAAAGCAATGGTGAGAAACATTGCGAGGGCCGACCTCCTTTATTTTTGCAGCCATGGCCGCAACGTTCTCGGCGTCACTCACCCCACTTCTGTAAACATCAAGCACTTTGTCTCCATTAACGCCATAGATCTTCTTCTGTGTGTCAACACTTGTTTTCTTTATGTTCGCAAGCATTGCCATCGCCTGTTCTTCCGGAGTCCGATAGGTCGAGGTTACGACAATCTTTCCCTCATAACCCACCAATGATGTCAATATGCTACGGGAGTATTGGGAAACCTCTGTATGACCTCTTAGATCCAATGTAATCCGGGAATTAGAAGCCCCTCCCATTCCCGACCCTCCGGAAATCACTTCTGAACCAGGCTTATTGGACGGCGTAGAAGTTCCCGCGGAAGAACCTCCTCCACCAGAGCTGCTGCCGCCCGAGCCGCCACTGCCACCTGACCCATGCGAAGAACCAGAGCCATCCTCTGAGCTCGATCCTTCCCAAGGGTCCGACCAACTGCTGTCTTCCCATGAGTCCTCGGAAAAACAGGAGCCAGTGATGACCGTATCCGCAGCCACATACCCCAAACCTTCCACATAGCCGCCAGGCCATTCCTCGCCGTTGTCCATCATGTCCTCATACTCCTTTCGTGTATAGGGGTTTTCCAAACTACCTTTTGGGAAACCAGAAGAAGAACGACTGTAAACTTTAATCTTGTCCATAATTATATTATTTAAGTTATACATGGGTGTTTACAAAAACACCATACGTTGTTTCATTTAATGCCATACGCAGCCTCGAGGTTTGAAACCTGTCCATCCGCAGGCCTCGCCGCTCAAAGAGAGCCACCATGTCGGATTCCGCCAATGCGGAATGGGGAATGCCGGAATGCCTTTCCCCGACATGCCAGCCCACCAACAGATACTTGCCGGAGAGGCGCGCCAGATTGTCCGCCGCCACCCCCAGCATCTCGGACGGTATGTAGGGAAGGACGTCCTTGCACACAACAGGAGGAACAAACCAATAAGAAATCTTCTCATAATAGTCCGTTTTTAAAATAAAAAAAGGTTGAGAGTGACTTTTTTCAAAGTCACCCTTCCATGTACACTTCATTCAGAGAGGCAAGCTGCATGACCTTATAATTTGTAATATAATCCATAGCTACTGACAAAGTATATTTGGCGAGATGAATACTCATAGGCCAAACGCACTATACGCTTCATCTTACGATTGCGCCCCAGTCGCCTTAACACAAGACGCAGTTCACTCTCTGCCTCCTTGTCCGCATCTCCCCCTTCGCCTTCTTCCCCAAAACATGGGGAGGACCAGTAGAACTGCCAAAACCGTACCTGCTCACCCCTTGTCATGCCAGAAAGAAGGAAAAAGAAGGTCTTTGACAACCTTTCGTCGCCAAGCTTGTCATGCAACAGGGCATGCAGCCAATTGAACCCATCTGCGTCCAGGCTTGCGCCGACAGACAGGTTGACTAGCTTCCTGCAATACAACGTGTCATTGACCGTTCTCAACCTGCCGAGCATCCGGACATACCCAGACACGCCTTCATCCCTCTTGGAGCTGTGCCGCTCCCTCAGTTCCCTATACCGCTCCCAGGCAAGGAACTCATGGGCGTTGTCCGGGAACGCCTTGAAATACAACACCTCCGCACTTGCAGAATGTTCCCGCGACAACTTGTGATAGGACTCGAGTACATTGACATACACGCTGTCCAAAGAACGAGAGCTGCTTTCCAAAGAACAAAGCAACATGACAAGAACCGTAATTAAAGTCTGTCTCATAGGCGATTTCTGTCAAAAGTCCTCACTAATTTGGATTCTAATGTTGCCATACCCATATTCCTTGAGCAAATCAGACAACTTAGATAGCGTCAACCTACTGTTGCCTATAGTATATTCGTTACTATTTTTATCATAGGCATAGGTGTTTCCGACAAGAAGACACCCAGTGGAGTCTTGATATGTATTTCCTGCATGGATAGCTATGCCCGCACGGCCTGGCACATCGCATAAATACCAAGCATACTTTTGCCAACTCTCCCCTGGGATGATTGCGTAATCGCCTTGCAATATTGCGGCATTCTGGCCAGATACGGTTGCCTTATCATAGTCTATGGCACGCTCCAAGAAATAACCTGCCAACTTGGTGGAAGCTATCATGTTCCCATTTGCATCGTAAGCCACCGCAGTGAACTTGCTCAAAGTGGAAACGCCTGTCTTTGCAAGTCTTGTGGAAAGAATCCTTACACAATTACCATCCGTTTGACGAGTTGGAAGCTCAGGAAAGGCCTTGTCAATATTGCTTGAAGGCGAAGCCCAACCACCAGACTGACCACCAGTCGTGCCACCGCCAGAACCCGAGGAAGAGCCGGAGCTACCCCAAGGGTCCGACCAACTGCTGTCTTCCCATGAGTCCCACCACGAGTCATCCGATGGATAGGAGCCAACAATTATCGTATCGGCGGCAATATAGCCCATGTCCTTGACATAACCGCCCGGCCAGTCCTTGCCACTGTCAAGGTATTCCTCATACTCCTCCACCGTGTAAGGATTGTCCAAACTTCCCTTGGGGGAAGACTTTCCACTTGTGGAAGCCACTCTGTAAACTTTAATCTTGTCCATAATCATATTGTTTAGGTTATACATGGGTGTTTACGAAAACACCATACTCTGACTTAGTTAATGCGATGCGCAGTTTCGAGGTTAGGAACCTGTCCATCCGCAGGCCTCGCCGCTCAAAGAGAGCCACCATGTCGGATTCCGCCAATGCGGAATGGGGAATGCCGGAATGTTTGTCCCCGACACGCCAGCCCACCAACAGATACTTGCCGGAGAGGCGCGCCAGGTTGTCCGCCGCCACCCCCAGCTTCTCGGACGGTATGTAGGGAAGGACGTCCTTGCACACAACCAGGTCGAACGACACGCCGTCCGTCATTTCATCCGCCAGGTCAACAACGCCACAAGGATTGTCACCATCGGGAAGCAGCCGGCTGGACAGTTCCCGGGTATGTGGATTGCCGTCATACCCGGCAAAGGGGAGTCCACGCTCCCGCCATTTGGAGACATAGTAGCCGCAACCACAGCCCATGTCCACGGCCGTCGCAACGGAAAGGTCGGCGCAAAGCCTCGCCACGTACTCGCAAAAGCGCCAATCATGCTCATAGGACAGGTAACCGTCATAGCACCATGCCCCGGACTTCTGCGGACGGACCTCGCCGTCACGGACGAGATACCGGTCTATGAGCTGCAACAACGGCATGCTGCAATGCGGCTCCATCTTCCTGGCAAAGAGGAACTCCTCCTCCAGCAGATGGCGGAAATGCTCGACACCGAGGTTGGCCGGCCTGTTGCCGTTCTCATATTTCCACCGGATGAAGCGGCAGTTCGAGCGCACAATCCGACGCATGTCCATCCTGTTCAACATGACCGTGGCCACATAGCATTCCTCGGGGGCGAAGGTCATCCACAGCCGGTTGTAAAAGGACGGATGGTCCGCCGTGAAGCGCAACAAGGTCTCAGCCGCCTCCCCGGTGATGGAAAACCACTGGGAGCTGCCGTAAAGCGCGTCGAACTCGTCGGGGATGGGACGCTTCAAGCCCTTTCTCACTTGCGCCTCCACCTGCTCCCGAACCCAAGCGCGCGGATTTTCACGCCCCTGCGCCCAGTCGTAGGGATAGAAGTATTGGAATCTTCGGTAGGTTCCCTTTTCCCATCTCGGATTGGGGATGTTGACGTACTGGATGTACTCCTTTCCCTTGTTCCGCTCAAAGAAGTCCAAGAAGGTGTCAAGGGGCTTGACCGGATAGTCCTGTCCGCTGAGCAGGTGGAAATAGCCGTAATCCCCATGGACGTAGGCGGTTTGCAGCAATGCCATCTCGCTCTCCAGCACGCTTGTGCCTCCCCAGTTAACCTCGTGGTCTGTCGACACCAGCCTCACCTGCCGACAGGCGTATAGCCTGTCTATGTCTTGTCTTCCCCATGCGCTTTTTTTGTCCAGGTGGACAAAAACGTCACAGTCCTTACTAAAATATTCTACAAGGCGACACAACTGACCCGGGTTCTTGTGCGCCATTATCATGATTGCATGTCTCATCGTTCCTTGGATATTTCCTTTATACACAAGACGTTCATTTCGTTCAGCAGATAGCAACTAATGAGCCGCTCCGCCAAGAAGCCCATGTAACGCTGCTGGTAATCGACATTTCCGTAGCGGAAGTCCCTCTCGGCCTTTGCGCGGTATCTGGCGGCGTCAAGGCCCAGGGAGTTTCTGCGGTCGAACTCTAGGAGGATTCCAAAGAGAAAGTCGCACAGCCTCACAAAATCATCCCAGTGCATCACAAAACAACAGAACGGAATGAAGACCTTGCCCTCCAACAGATATTTTGAGTACTTGTTGCCTGCCCCGTACAAATCGTTCACGATGTCGATTACCGAATATATGTCCTGGTAGTTGTGGGCCAGCTTGTAATGGGCAAACACGCTGTTGGTGGGATTGACATTCAGCACCTGGCAGTCACCTTCCCGTACGTCCAGCAACTTGCGGAATTGCCGGCGGTAGTGGCAAAAGCCGACAACCTCGCTCCTCACGTCGTTTCTCCATACCCAATAAAGGGTTACTATCTCGGAATAAAAGGCGTTGAGACGGTTGATGTTGTCGCCCGCCACGTCCAGGCGGTTGCCCTTGAACAGGTGCGTATTGCCGTCCTCACAAAGGGAATACTCCCCTATCTGGCTGTCTTGGTGATAAGTCACCCACATGTTCATATTCTTCATTGTTCTTGTCTTTAATAGATTGCATATCAAGTTCCTCAAAGCTGACGATTGTCTGTCGCAAGCCTTCCGTTAGTTTTGTCATGGGCTGCCGTCCTTTAACACATTGTGTGCCCAGGACAGGCTTGGGCACCTTACCTTGGGGTCATCCTTTGGAATTTCTTTGTTCTCCATAACGGACTTAGAACCTGTCAAGCCAATGACCACATCAGCCAATTCTTTTATCGTTATTTCCTCGGGATTGCCCAGGTTCACCGGCCCGGTTACCTCATCCGCCGTCGCCATCATCCGCACCATTCCCTCCAGCAAGTCATCGATGTACATGAAGGAGCGGGTCTGGCTGCCGTCGCCGTAGATGGTCAGCGGTTCGTTCCGCAGGGCCTGCACGATGAAGTTGGACACCACCCTGCCGTCGTCCACTGCCATCCTCGGACCATACGTGTTGAAGACGCGGACAATCTTTACCCTCACACCATGCTGGCGGTGGTAGTCCATGCAGAGGCTCTCGGCGCAACGCTTGCCCTCGTCGTAGCAGGAGCGAACGCCCACGGGGGTCACGTTGCCGCAATATCCTTCGCACTGCGGATGAACCAAGGGGTCGCCATACACCTCGCTCGTGGAAGAGAAGAGTATCGGGCAGTCGAAGTGGCGCGCCAGCTCCAGCATGTTCAGGGTTCCCTCCACACAGACACGGGTCGTATAGATGGCATCCTTCTGGTAATGGACTGGAGAGGCAGGACAGGCCAAGTGATAGAGCTCGTCTATCGACAATGACTTCAACGTCTCCACTTTTTCCTTATCCAGTATGTCCATCTGAAGGAATTCAAAGTTTTCCTTATCTAAGAATTCCTTGATGTTCTCAAGACTACCAGTGTATAGGTTATCAAGGCACACCACCCGATGGCCTTCTCGCAGAAGACGCTCGCAGAGGTTGGAGCCGACAAAGCCGGCTCCACCTGTTACTAGGATACGTTTACTCTTTATTTGCATAGGCTTTTAGTTATTGATGTGTTTATAATTCTACTTCTGCATGATAGACCAAGCTACCTCTATAGAGACGGAGTTCCACCTCGCCTGAGATACTATCAGGAATGATTACCTTGCCATCTTCTCCTATTATCATAGTATATAAGAGTTGGTTGTCACCCACCACCTCCACGACTTCACCGGCAAGACTTGCATTGAAGGTGAGTGTATAACCATCTTGCTCAACATAGATAGGAGCAATCGGCGAACGTTTGAATTGAGGATCCTCATTGTCTGGATCATTATACTGCCCCCCCCATAATAACTTTTTGCTGCATTGCCGACAGCTGTGCAATCGGAAAGAAAAGCAGCAACATTCCAATAAATAATCTACTGATCTTATTCATAATATTCTTTATTTGTTTTTTGTCTTGCTGCAAAAGTATAAAGAATAATTGAACATCCAAGGAAAAAGCAAGAAAATGTTCCCTTCCTATTTCCTAGAAGCTTACGAAAAACGACATAATAACACGATTATCAACGCTTTAACTAAAATACACCAAAAATACACCAAGAACCTCTGAAAGCGTGATTTTTCCTAATATTCGGTATTTTCACCACTTCCATTTTATCTGCAATTCCAAGTCGGTCTGCGAGGAAGCATTGATTTGCTGATACCCCGAAGAGATATGGTTGCGGTCGAAGTAGTCTGTGGTCGCTCCCTTGGCAACCAACACAATATGCTTGCCAACATCCACCTTCGCCAAGATCGCATACCGAATGCCCTCGCCAAAGTAACTCCCGAAGCTCATCGTATAGAGCATTCCTGGTTCGAAAGCATAGACACGACTGTCATAATCCGTGGTATGGAAATAACCACACACAGCGTTTAGTCTCAGCCGTCGGTACTTACAAGACAAGTTCTCACTCAGCATATAACCTCGGCTTGCTTTCAACAGGGTGGCATCCATCTGTGTCTTGCTACTCCATGCCTTCTTCACAATCCCCAAAGAAAGGCGGGCACGCTGGGTTGTCACTTGGTATTTGTTCTTATATTGATAGCGAGCACCCAAAGATACCGACGAAGAAGGTTGCCAGACCACACTTGCCAAATAATCCATCGCATAGGTGCTCTCCGTCATCCGATATTTCGGCCAAGCAAAATAAGCCACGTCACCATACGCTTCTACGACCCATTTCGAGAAGGGCGACCATCGTATGCCGATATGGCAACCGCTCTCGTCCTGCACATCACTTCCTGCACAGAAACTGTTGCTATAAAGGGCATAATAGCGATAAGGATAAAAACGATAGAGTGCCAAGAGAGAAAGATGATCCGAGAAGAGATAACTAGCCGTATTGATGGTTGCCTGTGTTCCACAGTCGCCCATTGCCGTCTCGCCTTGCAAAGTCAGCCGACGCGAGATATAGCCATAGTCGATACTCGCATTCCAAAAGCGACTTCCTTCTGGAGCATATCGCTTATAGAGTTGCGACTTGTTGGGATGAAGCGGCAAGGAATAACCATAATAGATACCTGTAGCCCCAAGATGAAATCCATTCGAGGCATAATGCACATTGCCACCTATCAAGAAAGCGGAAGCTGCCATCTGCTTTTCTATCTCCTTCTCCGTGCGATGCAAACCAGTTTCCACAATAGTGGAAATAGAGTCATTCTTGATGGTTGCGTCTATCTTTCGACAAGACGCAAACGCACTGACATCCAACTTCTTTGTCAGACTCACCATCGCCGCCACTCCCTGCAAGTAATTGGCGGCATATCTCGAAGAATGCACACGGATAGACGTGCCCATTCTCCCGAAAGAAGACAACATGGAAATCTTGCCGAAGCCAAAGTCATTGTTTAGAATCAACCCCATTCCTGTTCGCAACCGATACTTCCCTATTGTCAGATTCTTTATTCTTCCCCATTTTCGTATCTGGAGATAATAGGAATAGAAGTCATAGCCCATCCGATTCTTCCCCCCGAAAAAAGGCTCGCCAGCATCTTGCGAAGCCACAACCCCCATCTTCGCATAGTCGCCGTAATGAAACTGGTAGCGCAACCAATGCTTGTAAGGATAGCCCCTATACCCTTCCTTATCGCCCTTTCGCTCATAGAAAGGAACTTTCATCGCTCCCACGAGCTCGTGCTTACCATATTTGGCTATCTGCCCGACAGCAGGAAAAGAGCGTTGGCTTACCTCGCCTACATAGACGAAACAAGAGATCAACTGCCGCTGATACCAGTCGATGCTTTCTATCATCGCCAGTTCTCCCAAGCTCTTCATCGTCCCATACTGATAGATGTAGGCTTGGATGTCCTCTATCTGCCGAGCCGACAAGAAAGGGAATTGCTCCAAGTCTTCCTTGGTGGCTGTATTGAGGTTCATCGGATGTTCGGCATATTCCGACAACACTTCCTCGTAGTTTTCCCAATTCGTGTGTTCATACTCCTCCTGTTCGCTGAGTTGTTCGAGATACTGTTGCCAAGGACGAGGCTCCACCTTTGCTTCCTCTTGTCGGTGCACACCGGCATCCATTTGTGCATAACTTACCTGAACGCTACTTGCTACAAGTAGCATTCCTGCCATCTTTCTATAAAAACCATTTGCATTCATGGGCTTTCACATATAAATTGGTTATTATTGTTGTCTAGGTGGCCACTTTATGCCATCTTGGGCACAAAGGTACAACAAAAATTTGAAACTCGGAACGTTTTCTGCAAGATTCTTATTTAGTTTGTGATAAATCTAGAAAAAAGAGTTCCACCGAGGAACGGCAGACCACTCTTCTATAATCGCACAGAGACAATTTCGCCTACCCAAACTACTCTTTGCGATTGACCACTACCGTAATCGTTCGGTCGGAAGGTTTCGCATCCACGCCCTCCAAGACAATCGGAAAGGTGAAGTTGGGTTTCATCATCGGCGGAATCTTATCTACCTGCAATGTTATCACCAAGTCAGCCTCATCACCTGGCGCAATGACCTCGGGAACCGTTTTCACTTGGGCGTAAGGCGGCAGGATCAAACTGCTGATGTGTAAAGGTTTTTTACCACTATTGCCACAAAGGATACGAGCCTCCGGCTGCGTTCCTACCTTCACCTCATTGAATATAACCTTAGCTTGCTTCAATCTCAAATCACCCATCTTGTACTTGAAGCGATACCATGCGTCTGCGCTGGGCAGCACTTCTCCCCTCAAACCCAACTTGGCGACTGGTTCTTTATCATTCTCTTTCAGATAGACAAAAGCTCTTGTGTCAATGGTACCAGGATAACCATTCGGTGTGAACGTGAGCTCTATCCGGCAACTATCCCCTGGCTGCAATCTCATCTGGGTGATACTCGACCTTGTGCAACCACAAGTCGCCTGAATGCGAGCTATTTCCAGCATTCTCCCACTCACATTTTTCCCTATAAAAGCATAGGTATGCGGAGCATCGTCCTCAGTCATCGTTCCTGCATCAACCACCTGCTGGTCAAAGCTAAGAAACTCCTGTGCCTTACCTCGAACCACCTCCATCAAACAGAACGCAAGCACAAAAATCAGAATTCTATATCTCATATCAACAATTAGTAATTTACAAAAAATATCAGAGGTTATTCGCTCATCTGGAGTAATCATTTTTCGATGCCTACAAAGCGTCTGTTAGTTTTGCCAATATTATTATGGTGGAATAACAAACGCCAAATTGACGAATTCCGCTGGTATCCGCAAAGGTACAACAAAAAATTGAAACAGAGAACGTTTTCTCATTTTTTTATGCCTATGTCTTTTGTTAGACGAAAAGAGTTCCACCTAGGAACGGCAGAACCCTCTTCTATAATCGCACAGAGATGACTTCACTAATCAATATAACTTGAAGTTTATGTCAAGTTCTATAGACTGACTTGGTTCAGAGCTACTTGTGAAAACACCATACAATCTACCAGCAATACCCGGCCACACACGACCAGGATAATCCCAAGTTACTCCATTATGTTTCTCCAACTTAAAATCTGGGGTAACCCTAAAATAATCCCATACCGCAGAGATTTGAGAATGTTCTGTTGGTTTGTAAGTAACAATATTGTTTGTTTTTAGATTCTCTACTGTAATATAGCATTTGTCCTTTGTCTGAACTGACATGGGGTCATCATTAGGAGACGCGATCTTGCTACTGGTTCTAGAAATGTTATCTAGATGAAGGAAAAGAGTAACAACCGAATCGGAAGTATCTATAAGCTTTACCTTCCAATCAAACATAGAAACCTTCTCTTCATTTTCTCTGACAATAAAGTTGTAATCGGATTTAGTATGTAAGATTTTTGCATTGATTTCATCCATTGAGATTTCAACATCATTCAACTTACCCTCAACATAGTTTTGGTGATATATAACCTCTTCTGGTTCATCATCCTTAGAACAGGACACCATAGCTAACAACATAAAGAATGCCCATACAAGCATTTTGCAATTATTGCTCTTTATCATTTTCTTTTTCATAATCATATACATAGTTTATATTCTACAAACAATTTACTATCTAATACTAGTTGGTGCTATAACAACATCCATTCCAACACTGTTTAGAGAATACATCTCATAGCCTTTTGAACCAGCATACTTATCTGATACAATAATAGGATCTTTGAAATTGAGATATAGACTACCTAAATCATCGTCTTCATCTTTGTATTGAGATGATATCGTAAAAGTCTTTTGACTTGTTACTTGATTACTAAACCCTATGCTAAAACTTTCTTTGTCATATTTTCCACTTGCGCTCAAATCTGCTTTATTGGCATAGCTTACAGTATAGCTATCTGTTATAGTCTTTATTTCACCATCATCCTTTTCATAAAACTTGACATATACACTTACAGGGCTAGTTGAAAGATCCCATGTACCAGTAAGATATATATTCTCAGAGGAAACATCTACCCACTTCCCCACCAGATTACTTGGAGTAGTCGTGTACCACCATTTACTACTACGGAATCCTGTACGGTGTTGTTTCTTAACATGGAATTTACTAATGTAGAATAATTCGGAGCCTGTTACAGAAATAGTTTTCGTTTCGGCAAGATTACTGCTTCCCAAATAAGCTTGGATAACAATTTCAAATGCTCCGTCAGTCCACAAATCTTTTGCTATTTGCTCATCAGAAGGATGTCCTTTCTTGTAATAAGCCTCATTTTTAAGATGTGGATCATCTCCTTTTTGTTTATCTGTAATATTGTAATATTCCTTTGGAGCAACTCTAATTTTATAAAGTTTCTCTCGTACGTTTGGATCCAACTTGCCATTCTCCTTATTATCTGGAGACAAACCATAATAGACATATTCTCTATCTATCAAATATTTGTTGGTATAAAAGTTCTTATAAGCTGTTATACATCTTTTATCAAGTTCTTTTTCCTTCAAATATGGTTTTTCTTCAGGAGTTGTTTCTGTATTATCTTCATCATACTCGGAATATTTTGCCCTTGTATCACAAGACTTAGTTCCATCAAAAGCGGAATCAACAAAATCATACTTATTCGTATCCATGTCAGAGTTGTTGGTAGAACGAGTTGTCTCTTTGCCTACAACTTTCATTCTTTCGTTTGACTTTACTACCATGAAGGGGAAATTAGGCAATTCCCCTTTAGGCAAAGACAAAAGAGAATCTCCTTCTGCAAAAAATAAAGAATTATCGTTATCTTTTGTATAGGTAACTGCAACTTGATCATCAGAAGTATCCCACTTCTTGATACTAAAAGCACTAAAAGAAGCTAAGTCTGGTATCATTATCGTCAGTAAAGGTAAGCTATTCTCGATTGCGGTCATTTCGTTTTCTGAAGAATAAGACACAAGTATGTCACGCAAGGTTTTATCTTCGGCAACCTTCTTGTCTTTTACAAACGGATAAAACACATCATAGTCTTTATCATACTGTTTCTCGGCTTCATTCTTCAAAAAAGTTCTTAAAGTTTCATCCTTTGCGACCGCAATAGACAGAATCTTTGCAAAAGATTTCTGAGCATCAGTTTCACTGATTGTTAATTCACTCCCATTGCTCTTGGCATCAAGCACGCCACTCACACTGTCATCTGACTCACATGCAGACAAAGAACACATAAGTGCGACAATGCATAGGAGCATGAAGATTTTCTGTTTGACAATTAAATTCATTTTAATACTATTTTTGATTAAATTTTTCGGCTACAAAATTATAAAGTTATTTTTGTTTGTGCAAGTCCAATCGTCATGAGTGGGATAAATATGGATATGAACCCCACAAAAACACCGATAAACCAAATTTTACTATCATGTAATTGATTCATAAGTGAAAAATTCCGATTCATGGACGTTTTTTCGTCATTCATGGCGATTACTATTGGAAATCTCATAAAAAAACACTAAATTTGCAGCCAAAAAGAAGAATGAGCAAAAGTAATTATTTTATAAAGAATTGGATAGTCATATCCATCGCCACATGCATTTTCGCCTATCTGTTATGGGGGGTAATGGATTATGACATTTTTTTGAAGGAAGGCATAAATGGTGAGGTGCTATGCTTCGATTTTGTGTATTGCTCCTTTTATGCCTTATTTTCGTTATGGATTTCCAATCTGTTGGGAAATATTTTTGTGAGAAATAAGATAAATCGTTTTTGCTTTGCTAGTCATATATTGTTGTTACTTATAGCTAACGTCGCTTGGGCTGTTATATTTGAAAATGTATTTGATAGTTTTTGGCAAGCGAGTAACGATGTTTATTGGGACAGAGTGTATGTCTTTGGAGTAATAGCAACACTTTTGACAATGGTCAATGCTTGTCAGTATTATTGTACTATTCTCATAAAGAAAGAAAAGGAAAATGTAGAACTCACCAATAATCTCTTGCGCCAGCAAACGAATCCGCATTTCATATTCAACAGCATCAACACATTGGCTGATTTGATAGAGGAGAATCCTGTGCAGGCTGAAAGCTTTACGTTGAAATTCTCGGAAATTTATAGATATGTAGTTAATCATTTGGATGATGAGGTTGTTTCTGTATATGAAGAGGTTCTGTTCGTGAAAAACTATTGTGAGCTTCAGGAGATAAGTTCACCTCATACATTATGTGTAGAAATAGCCGAAGAACTAGAAAGATGCAAGGACAAAATATTACCGTTGGCGATACAAATGATGGTAGAGAATGCTATAACCTGAATTATTCATAGGCATAAAAAAAGAAGCTGAATTTCTTGCATAATCCAAGAAAAAGTATTATCTTTGAA
>CAVGEN010000002.1:0-4317 GCA_963628185.1 Waltera intestinalis
AGGCTTGAAACTCGCAGTTCCACGAGGAGAAACCATTTTCGGGTATATGGCTGGTTGACTTTATGCTTCCTTCACAAAATCTTCAACCTGAATGATGTAGTTTTCGCCCTGTGCCGCCATGATAGTTGCGACCTTTTTGTACTTTATCCCGTAAAAAAAACGAGATAAAGTACAAAAAGGTCGCGTTTTTCTTGTTTTTCTCAAAAAATCAACTTATCTTTGCAAACGAACCAAAACAGAAGTTTATGCAACAAGTAATCATTGGTAGAGCAAAAGAAAAGGAAGCGTTAGACAGATGTATGAATTCTGCACGATCTGAGTTTGTCATCGTCTATGGAAGAAGGCGTGTGGGCAAAACTTTTCTTGTCGATAATTACTTCCAAGGGAAATATGATTTCACCTTTGTTGGCGGACATCGCCTGACAAAGGCGAAACAGTTGCGAGCCTTTGCCAAAGCTCTCAAAAAGGCTGCAAGATTGAACCGCCAGCCGATTTTTGCCGATTGGATGGACGCATTTGACGTTTTGGAAGAATATCTGGAATCTCTTCCTGCCGAACGCAAGAAGGTGGTGTTTATCGATGAGATGCCTTGGATTGATACTCCTCAGTCGGAGTTTGTTGAAGCCTTGGAATGCTTCTGGAATGGCTGGGGATCACGTAGAAGAGACCTTGTCTTCATTGCCAGCGGATCAGCTTCGTCGTGGATGATGGACAAGCTCGTGGAAAATCCAGGCGGTCTGCATGCCCGAATCACGTGCAACATATATGTTCGCCCCTTTAGTTTAAAGGAAACAAAGGAATATTTGCTAAGTCAAGGAATGTTTTTGGACGAATATCAAATCCTGCAACTCTACATGATTTTGGGTGGCATTCCATTCTATCTGAGTTTGCTCAATCCATCAGAAAGTATATTGTCGAACATTGACAGACTTTTCTTCAGAAAGAATGGTGAACTGAGAACTGAGTTTGATGAGCTATACAACGCCATCTTCAACAAGTCGGACAAATATCTGGAGGTGGTAGAATTGCTCAACAAGCACAAGGAAGGACTTACCTACAATCAAATACAAAAAGCCACCAAATTTGAAGGAAACCGACTGACCACTATCCTCCGCAACTTGGAACGTTGCGACTTTATCATCTCCTATATCCAATTTGGCAATAAAGTGAAAGGTACTATTTACCGCTTGATAGACTTCTACACCTTGTTTTATTATAAGTTTATAGGCAAGCAGGATGCCAAGGACGAGAAATGGTGGACAAACAATTATGATTCTCGGTCAGTTGTGTCATGGCAAGGTGTGTCATTTGAATTGGTTTGCCTCGCCCACCTCTCCCAAATAAAACAAGCTCTCGGCATCTCTGGCATATCCACCAGTGCTTCTGCTTGGAGATATATAGCATCCAAGCAGAAACCTGAAGACAACGGAGCTCAGATAGATTTGGTTATAGACAGGGGTGACCATGCCATCAACCTTTGTGAAATGAAGTTTAGCATGGGGCAATATACCATTAGCGAGGAATATGAACAGCATGTCCGCCATCGCATGACGCTGTTTCGCGAGAAGACCCATACTACAAAAGCACTTGTGCCTACTTTCATCACAACCTTCGGCGTGGCCAATGGCATCCATAGAAGCATTGTCGGAAAGGAAGTACTGGCAAAAGATTTGTTCATATCTTAAACCTGCAACGAAGGTTTTACCCTTCCCCTGTCTCCTTCTCCATCAAGCCTGCCACAATCTTGATTTCACTGAAGGTGTAGCTTTCACCCAACGCAGTTCTGATTTCTCCGAAAGGTGTGTCGGGATGGGAAGAGATGAACTCGCGGAGCTTGTTCTCATGGGCGGTGGAGACGAAGTCACGAATACCCAGTTCGCCCTCTATCACATAGTGGGCGAGATGCCCCATGATGGTGCTGGGGGCAAGGTTGCGGGCCTTGGCGATGTCGTCGGGCTTCATGCCGCCCTTGTATAGGTCTAGACTTACCTTCTTGGTGTCTATCTTTTCCTTTTTTTGCTCTGTCCGATCTTTTTGTTCGCGGTGGTTGCGGGTCTTGGCAGATCCGTTAGCGGTCTGATCTTCCGAAAGCAGAAACTGAGCCTTTTTCTTCAGATACTCGCCAGTACAAAAAGGATGGTTGTCGGCATAGTAGGCAAGCAACTGTGACTTCAAGGCAATCTCCTCCGTATAGTTTTGCAGACGTTCCTTGATCAGTTTCTTCGCCGTCTTGTTCTCCGTCTTGATGTCGGTGGTCTTGACCAGGCTCTTGAATATGCCGATTTTACTGGCGAAGTAGGCGGCACCCTTGTGGATGCGGTCTTGCAGTTCGGCGTTGTCAATGGTGCTTGTGGCGGAGAGCATACGAGTGTATTGCACCTTGAACTTGGCTGCCACCTGCAACAGACTCCTGAACACGATGTCTGTCTTCTGGTATTCCTGGATAAGATCCTGGTATTTCGAGGCGAAGAACTCGGCGATGGTACGCATCATCAACTCGTTGCATTGCTGCATGGGCGCAAAGTCGAAGAGCTCGTCGATGTTGTGTATGATATAGTTGCGCTCCAAGATGGCTATTGCCTCGGTGGAAGGAGCCTGAATTTGGCTGGTAAACGACTCGATGGTCTCGTCCTTGATGATGGCCGACGCACTGAGCGGCGCACTGAGCACTATACCTTCCAGCGACTTGCAGCGGCTCAACGCCACATAGGTCTGTCCGTGGGTGAAGGATCGGGAGGCGTCGATGACGGCATGCTCGAAGGTAAGCCCTTGGCTTTTGTGGATGGTTATCGCCCAAGCCAGTCGGAGGGGATATTGGCTGAAAGAACCTTCCACCTTCTCCTCTATCTCCATGCTCTCCTCATTGAGCGTGTATTTCGAGTTGTCCCATCGCTCCATTCCCACGGCTATGGTCTCGCCAGTGTCTCTGCTCCTCACAGAAATGTGCTCGTTGTCGAGACCCACTATCTCGCCAATCATACCGTTGTAGTAGCGGTGGTTGACATCGTTCTTGACGAACATCACCTGTGCGCCCTCTTTCAAGGTGAGCCGAAAGTCGGTGGGATATGACATCTCTGGGAAGTCGCCCTCTATATGGGCATCGTACGTATGGGCGATGCTGCCGAGTTTGGCAAGTTCCTGGTCGTTGACTTGCTGGGCTGGGAAGTTATGAGTAGTCAGGCGGATATAGTTGTCCGCCTTGGGGGGCTGAAAGTTCGGGATGTACCGGCGGTTCAGTTCGGCAAGAGTCTCGGCGGTAGCCTGGTTGCTGCGTATCTGGTTCAGGAGGTTGAGGAAATGGCCGTCTTGCTGGCGATACACTTTCTGCAGTTCCACGGTGAGGTAGCCTGCGGCTTTCAGTGCCTTGCTGGAGAAGAAATAAGGAGTGTCGTAGTATTGGCGCAACAGAGGTTCCTCTTGCTCCGTGGTGACGGGAGCCAACTGATGGAGGTCGCCTATCATGAGCAACTGTGCGCCTCCAAAGGGCTTTGCCGACTTGCGGTAACGTCGCATGGCATCATCGATGGCATCGAGCAAGTCGCTCCTCACCATACTGATTTCGTCTATCACCAACAGGTCGAGGGTACGGATAATCTTGCGCTTCACGTTGCTGAACTTAAACTTGCGGTTGTTGTCGCCGCTGCTGAACGCAGTGCCTGGTATATAAGGCGAGAGAGGCAGTTGGAAGAAGGAATGGATGGTCTGTCCACCAGCATTGATGGCAGCGATTCCCGTAGGGGCGAGCACAACCATTCGCTTGGGTGAAAGCCGCTGCAGTTCTTTCAAGAAAGTAGTCTTTCCAGTTCCCGCCTTACCTGTAAGAAATAGGTTCGCACTTGTTCGTTCGATGATGTTTAGGGCCATCTGTGCCTCTTCGCTCATTTCCATATCTTCGATGTTTTGGTGATTGAAATTCTATTGTCGAAGGCAAAGATAGCATTTTTTCTTAGATAAAGGCAAGGATTCGTCTAGATTTATCGGCTTTTCCTTCATTATTAACGCTAATTAATATTAAAAAATGAGGGAGACTGCCTCTTTATCATAGCAGAAATGGGTAACCTTACCTAAAAAATTGTAGATTTGCAAAATATTTATTAATGTAAGACAAAACAAGCAGTATGATACTAACTTCTTCCTTTACCGACACTTTGCATTTTTTTCCGTTAGGGGTTAGGAAATCGGGAGTTGGATTGTAATATAGGCAAAACAAGGAAGCTCGGAGGGAAATCCGCAAGGTGCTCGACCTTCGGTTTCGCCAGAAACTCAAGTATCGGGAGATAGCCACGGAGCTCGGCATCAGCGAAGTGGCGGTGTATA
>CAVGEN010000003.1:0-6599 GCA_963628185.1 Waltera intestinalis
TTGGAAATAACGTAACAAGGAATAATTGTGATAAGGCATTCGGTATGGGATGCCTTAGGTTATCGTATTGTGATGCATCATCGCCATAAGGCGTGATGTACTCTTATTAAGATAACCTGAGGTTTCCATTCCGAGGCTGCCTCATAGCTGAACGCAATAAGGTGCATCACGCCCTTTTTGCGTCTTGGCGTGATTGATAGTTGTATGCTCTCGTCGTATTTATAACTATCAATTTTGTATGAAAGAATGGTTGAGAAAACAAAGTCTTGTCACTGTGCTTGCTTTGGTCATGATTTGCTTGATTCCTGTAGTGTATAAGGAATTGCTGGATGGTTTTTCATTGGGAAGAGTCCTCTCTTCGGTCTTGTATGTGTTGCCTTTGTGCTTTCTTCTGGTGAGTATTCGCAAGAAATGGCTTTTCGTCATACTGTCAAGCGTTTTGGTGGTAACGTCATTCTTGGAAACCATGATGGTGCTTCTCTACAAGAATTATTTGATAGCAGGTAATATATTGGCAATTCTGGGGACAACGGCAGACGAAGGAACAGGCTTCGTGCTGAGTTCGTTGGGCAAAGTGCCCTTGGCATTGCCGGTCGTATTGGTGTTCGTGCTCTTGTTGGTAGTCTTTCGCCCCACTTTCTCCTGGAAGCGATATGTCGGTTTGGCTGGGGTGTTTGCCTTGGTGTCGGTTGTCTTTTTGGTATATCAGTTGCAAGTGCGTTGGCAGGGAAATATAACGACAACCTTTTATGTAGAGCAAAACGTCCTTGCCCGTCCTCCCTATAATTTCTGGTTTCAGTCGTGGAATGCCTTGGAGCAACAATCATACAAGAGCGACATCAAAAAGGCTGATGGTATGTCTTTTGGTGCCAAACGTCCAAAAGTTGTCGGCAAGGAAATTTATGTTCTGGCGATAGGTGAGTCCTTGAGATATGATAATTTATCGTTGGCTGGTTATCACCGTTTGACGACGCCTTTGCTAGATTCTTTGGAAAACGTTCTTTTGTTTAGTGATTACTATTCCACAGCCAATCTTACCATGTACTCGGTACCTCAGATTGTAACTCGTGCCACGGCGGATGATTTCCCTCGCAACTATCGCGAAAAAAGCATCTTCAAGCCATTTCAGGAATGTGGTTTCAAGACGTTTGTGATAGGCAACAATCTCATGGGCGAGAAGGGGTACGAGTATTTGAGCCATGGTTGTGACAAGGTTTATTCGATACCAGGATGCGATGACTCCAAGATAGCACCATTGGTTGACTCATTGTCCAATCTCTATGAAAAAGTGTTCTTTATCGTGCATTTCAAGGGAAATCATGGACCTTATAATAATTTCAAGAAAGCGCAAAATAAGTATCATCCTAATCCTGTGTTCGACCAGGTGGGGTGGGATAACCATGAGGCAATGGTTAATGCGTATGACAATACGGTCTTATTCACCGACTATTGTGTCGCTCGAATCATCAAGGCGATAGACCGGCTGAACGTGCAGTCTGCTTTTTTGATGGTGTCAGATCATGGTGCGGATTATGATACGGGCGTGAGCGACCATGGTGGCAACTGTAATCCGAGAAAGGCAGAGTATCATGTGCCTTTGATTCTGTGGCAGAGTGATGCTTGGATAGGACATCATCAGCAAAAGCGGTTGGGGTTGGAAAGCAACAAGGATAAACCTGTCAATGCAGACAATGTTTTTTATTCTGTATGTGATATGGCGGATATTACGATTGCGCCTTCCTATGCAAAGCCCGAGTGGTCGGTGTTTAGTCCTAAATTGAAATCTCATGAGCGTAGGCTGCTCGTTCCCGATGGCAAGAACTACATTGTGGTGCGATAATGGTGCTTTCTTGCCAACTCCGGCACAGGTTTTATCCTTGGTCGGATAAGTTTTTGGCTATTCCACGATATGCTGCCCTACGACATACCCTGTGGTCCATGCAGCTTGGAGATTGAAACCGCCTGTGATGGCATCGATGTCGAGCACCTCGCCTGCGAAGAAGAGATGGGGGCAAACCTTGCTTTCAAGTGTATGCTGGTCGATATTGCTGAGAGATATTCCCCCACAGGTGACAAATTCTTCCTTGAATGCCCCCTTTCCGTTCACTTGGTAGAGGTCGTTGGTAAGCGTCTCTATCAAGAGGTTGCCTCCTTTCTTGCCTAGATCGGCCCATTTCTTGTCTGTCGCCAAGCCCATCTTCTGTAAGAGGTAGAGCCAGAGACGGGTGGGAAGATTGAAAGGGCGTATGCTGCCTAGCTGCTTCTGTGGGTTGGAGGCGATGATGCCACGGATGTTTTCTTCCACAAGCGTGCGGTTGCTCTCATGCACCCAGTTGACTGCCATCCTCACTTGATAGTTGTTGTCGTGTAGATGGCGCGCTGCATGGGAGGAAAGTTTCAAGACGGAAGGACCGCTCATGCCCCAATGGGTGATGAGGAGCGGACCTTCTGCCCGAAACTTCGTGCCAGGAATGCTAGTAAAGACGGACTCCACCACCGTTCCCATCAAATTCTTGAAAGCTTTGTCGGCAATGTTGAAGGTGAAGAGGGCAGGGATGGGAGGCTCTATCGCATGACCGAGGTCGGCGAGATGCTTGAAACTCTCTATCTTGGGATGACCGCCCGTTGTGACGGCCACACGGTCGAAGACCAACTGTCGGTGGGCGGCGCTTTCCGAGGCTTTCACCTGTGTAGCCTTAAAATCCAATAGCAGCGTGGAATCCTCCATTTCTGTTATTGACGTGAGGCAATGTCCTGTCTGGATTTTCACTCCCAGTCTCTTGGCGGTGGAGACGAGGCAGTCGATGATGCTGTGCGAGTCTTGCGACTGAGGGAAGACGCATAGGTCGTCCTGTACCACCAGGGGCACACCGTTCTCCTCGAACCACTCATAGGCATGGCGATAGTCGAAACACTTGAAGAGACGCTTCATCAACTTGTGTCCGCGGGGGTAGGCTTGCTTCAAGTCGGAAATCTCGTCGAAGGTGTTGGTGAGATTGCACCTTCCTCCTCCGGTGATTTCCACCTTGGCGAGCACCTTTTGTTGTTTCTCGAAGATGGTGATGTCGGTGTGTGGCTGCTTGCGCTTGGCGGCAATGGCGGCGAAGAATCCTGCCGCGCCACCACCGATGATAGCGATATGTAGTGTATGCTGTGACATGTCGTTGTGTAGTAGATGAGAGTGTAAATGAAAGATGTTACATGTTCTCGTCGCCATACAGATCCTTCCACCATGAACTGTCATTTTGCAGCCATTTGGCAAACCACGCAAAAATGGTGTCTTGCCATTTCAGTCGCTTCTCGAAGTCGATGATGTGGTGGTCTTGCCCGTCAACGAGCACCATGGCCGTAGGGCGACCTAGGAGTTTCAAGGCCGTATAGAGCTGGATGCTCTCTCCGACAGGTACGTTGTTATCGGCGGTACCGTGAAGGAAAAGCAGTGGTGTGTGAATCTTGTCGGCGTTGTAGAGTGGGCTTTGGTCAACATAGAGGTGTTTGTTAGTCCAAGGATATTCGTTGGCCATTGACACCTCACTGTAGCTATACCCCCAATAGCCCTCGCCCCAATAACTGGTATGGTCGCTGATGCCGGCGTGCGAGATGGCTGCCGCAAAGAGGTCGGTCTTGGTCTGGAGGTACTGGGTCATAAAACCGCCATAGCTTGCTCCGATGCAACCAATCTTCTTGCGGTTCACAAAACTATGTTCGTCGCAGAAAGCCTTGGTGCTGGCGATGATGTCTTCGGCTACGCCTTCGCCAGCTGTATCGACGTGACGGGCAGAAAACTTTTGTCCGAAACCTGTGGCGCCGCTAGGGTTGATGACGAGTACGACATAGCCCATAGCTGCATACACATGATGGGGATAACGGCTTTGGAGGCAGCGCGTGGTCGGGCTGCAACCTCCATAATAATTGACCACCATCGGATATTGCTTGCTTGCATCGAAATGAGGTGGCAAGTAATAGCGGCAGCAAAGAGTGTCGCTATGGCTGTTGACGTAGTTCCATGCCTTGCATACCCCGAACTCGACGTCTTTAAGCTCGCGTGCGCTGAGGTCATCGACCAATAACGCTTTTTGTGCTTTTGTGTTCATCTTATAGAGGCGGTCGGCATTTGAGACGCTCTGACCAGAGAACGCCATTTCGTTAGCCGTCGATGCCAGAGAGAAACTCTTGATGTTCTCCTCTGGTGTCTTGATGAGTGTAAACTTTCCCGTTCTGGGGTTGAGTTGGAAAAGATGCAGACAGTCTTTGTCCTCGGCACGGAAGTATATGTTGCCGTCCACTTGACTCCATGCTACGCTCTCGACGTTAGGATTGAAATCCTTGGTAAGTGGGCGCACCTTCCTGTCGGCGATGGACATCAGATACAACTGGTTGTCTGTCATGCTGGGGATTTGCCCCTCATCTACATTTTTCCCCACACCGTCGAATGCTTCAGGAGAGCCTGTCAGCAAAATGCTTTTTCCATCGGGGGAGAACTGTGCGCCACCAAGGAACTCGCCTTTGTCTATCAGACATTCTGCTTGCAATGTGGTGAGATCCAGACGATAGATGGAGGTGACGGTTGTGGGACGCTTGGCGAGACGTTCCTCGCTCTTGCTGATGAGTAGATAGCGGGAGTCTGCTGAAATATCTTCTAGATAGGTGTTGTGGTACCCGAAGGTGATAGGTTGCAACACGCCTGTCGCCAAGTCGTACTTGGCAAGGGAGGTGCGATTGCGCCATCCGGGTTGACGGTCGTCAGGCGACTTGATGTCATATACTTGTGCGTCCTTTTTCCTTCCTTCAGTAGTGAGGGAGTAAATCAAAGTTTTCTCATCGGGTGTAAACAGAAAATATCCTTCTGGTAGCGACTCAGCCAACACGTCCCGTTCCATGGTCGCAGGGTCAATGGTTGTCAGTTGGTGTCCTTCTGTGAAATACATTTTGTTGGTGCATGGCATCCATTCCACGTCTTCGGAAAGCGTAGCGACAACCTTTCCTGTCTGGTAATTTCTCACCTCGTTGACACTGTGGCTCTTTCCCTTGCGGTCAACCCAAGTTTTGCGGACAATCATGAACTTTCCGTTTGGTGAGAGTGAAACGCTAGGATAGTTGGCTGCACAGATGACATCGTAGATGTTGTAGGCACGTTTGGTGGAGGAAGAAGGATCGCCAATGACAAGCGACTTGCCGTCTTCGGTGGTTACGCTCACCTTTGCTGACTGTTGCTTGTCATCGGTCGAGTCGCCCTTTTTTGTGTCCTTTTCCGAATGTGTCAGATATTTGATGACAACTGTATGGGTAGATGGCAATAAGGTGGTTTCTGCCTTCCCGCCATCTACGCTTACTTGTTCACCATCCATGAAGAGATGATACTGTTTCAAGCCTTCCACGGCAATGGAAACCTTGGCTCTGGAAGTGTTGGTAATCGTGAACGATGCCAAGTGCAAGGCGTTGGCTTGCGTGTCGATAGCTGGCAAGGACGTAACCTTCTTGCCATGTGGCAACATCGTGAACGATAATGGTGAATCAAGCAATTTCTCCATCGAGAACGGCTCCCCTTTCACGTTTACGCTGTCTGCCATCCAAGGCAAGGCTACGGCGTACGGCCCGGCATATTTGAAATCCTGTACTTCTATAGTTTCGGCATAAGCATTCAGCGAAGCACATAAGGCCGCGCTAAAAGTTAGTGACATGATACTCTTGCTGTATATATGTTGTATCTTTCTCTTCATGATAATCTAACTGGTCAGAGGTGTTATTTGTTGTTCTTGAGCAAGTCGCGAATCTCCATCAGGAGTTTCTCCTCGTTGGATGGCTCTGGAGCAGGCTTTGGCGCCTCTTCCTCTTCCTTCTTCTTGCTGTTGGCAATCTTGTTGACCACCTTGATGAGCATGAAGATACAGAAAGCAACGATCAGAAAGTCGAAGCAAGTCTGGAGGAAGTTGCCGTAGTTGATGGTTGCAGCCTTCAGTTCCTCGCCAGCAACATTGACCGTAGGGAGAGTGACCTTGAGGTCGGCGAAGTTGACACCGCCGATGAGCCATCCGATGGGAGGCATGATGACGTCATCCACTACAGAACTAACGATTTTGCCAAAGGCACCGCCAATGATAACACCGACAGCCATGTCGAGCACGTTGCCACGCATGGCGAATTCCTTGAATTCATTTAGAAATTTACTCATACTTTTACTTTAAATTATGTTATGACTTAGTTTTGTTGCCCTATATATAATAAGGTGTACTTCCGTCCTCTATCGCTTTGTCACGGAAAACTTCCTGTGAGACTTATCTTAAGAAATCTATTTTGCAATATAGAGTTGTCAGTCTCGCGTCCTTAGCATGAAAATCACAGCGATATTAAATGTCTGCTATTCTTTTTTAACTTATTTAATACTCAATTCGTGTGCAAAGTTAGAAAAAAATTAGTAACTTTGCGCTCGAAAAGAAGAAAAAATGCTTGAAAGCTTCACTTTTTGAATGTTTCAGCACATCGGAGTGGCTTGACGGCTTTAAAACAGGTAATATTTTTAAACAATTAATTTAAATATTAGACAAAATGACAAAAGTTGCTATTAACGGTTTCGGCCGTATTGGTCGTCTGGCTTTCCG
>CAVGEN010000004.1:0-5264 GCA_963628185.1 Waltera intestinalis
TAGAGCAACTGACTCTTAATCAGTGGGTCTAGGGTTCGAATCCCTAAGGGTGTACAAAAGGAAGTTCATTTGAGAGCTTCCTTTTTTCGTATATGTACGCTGGGGAATCAAGTTTTCTTTCTTTTTGTAAAAATGTTGGTCAATAACTTTGCTATTTGAAATATAAATCGTACCTTTGCGGAAAGTTTAAAAGTTGAAGAGCCTTTTCCAGGTATTCTGGGGAATTAATCAACATAAATTAGATAAAAGAAATGGTAAGTTTTATGTTAAGCTTGGTGGCCTTAGTGCTGGGTTACTTGGTTTATGGAAAGTTTGTAGCACATGTGTTCGGACCTGATGACAGACCTACTCCTGCGATAACCAAAGCGGATGGAGTGGATTTTATGGTGTTGCCTAGTTGGAAAATCTTTATGATACAGTTCTTGAACATCGCTGGTACCGGACCGATCTTCGGTGCCATCATGGGCGCATGGTATGGGCCGGTGGCTTATCTGTGGATCGTGTTGGGCTGCATCTTTGCTGGTGCCATGCACGATTATATGAGTGGCATGCTGAGCATCAGGAACGAAGGCGCAAGTTTGCCAGAGCTGGTAGGCAAGTATTTGGGGAAAGCGACCAAGAAGGTTATGCTTGTGTTCTCCATCTTGCTCCTGATGATGGTCGGTGTTGTGTTTGTCTATAGTCCTGCCATTATTTTGGAGGGCATTTGGGGAAGCAAGCTATTGTGGATAGTTGTCATATTCATTTATTACATTGTGGCGACTTTGCTGCCGATTGACAAGATTATAGGTAAGGTGTATCCTGTATTTGCCGCGTCGTTGCTTTTCATGGCTGGTGCGCTGATGATAGGATTGTTTGTCAAGATGCCGGAGCTGCCGGAGCTTTGGAGCAATCTTGATGAAGGAAATCTGAATCCTGTCAAGGAATGGCTGGGCCAGGAAGGCTTTGTCGCCAAGAATCCGTTGTTCCCTTGTTTGTTTATCACAATAGCATGTGGGGCGATCAGCGGCTTCCATGCCACGCAGAGTCCTCTGATGGCCAGGTGTATGAAGAGCGAGAAGATGGGGCGTCCTATCTTTTATGGCGCTATGATAACGGAGGGAATTGTCGCCTTGATATGGGCTACCATCTCTATTTACTTCTTTTATTATGGAGGTTGGAGAGAAGTTGTCGGTACAGACGTGGTCAACAGTTTTGTCGGGCAGGCTGCTGGTGGCAAGACTTTGGTTCAGTACTTTGACCCACCTACGGTGGTAAAGATGGTATGCTCCAGTTGGTTGGGAGTCGCAGGGGGTGTCTTGGCACTCTTGGGTGTTGTCGCTGCGCCGATAACAAGTGGCGATACGGCGTTTCGTAGTGCCCGCCTTATCATAGCGGAGTTTATAGGCTTGGAGCAGCGTACTATGCATAAGCGTCTCTATATCTGCGTGCCTATGTTTGTCTTGGCTATCTTGATGCTGGTATGGCAGATGGCAAATCCCGACGGCTTTAATATCATCTGGCAATATTTTGGCTGGGCAAACCAGACCCTGTCGGTGTTTACCCTGTGGACTTTGACCGTGTATATGGTGCAAAAGCATAAGCCTTTTGTCATAACCTTGGTTCCAGCCTTGTTTATGACGGTGGTGTGTTCCACTTTCCTGCTAGTCAGCAAACAAGCTTTGGGTTTGCGGGAAGGTGTCGCTTATATGGGCAGTGTCATCGTGCTGGTCGTGGCGTTGATGTGGTTCTTCTCATGGTATTGTAAGTGGCAAAGAAAGAATAGAAAGAGCATTGTTTAATTAATATTAGAAAGTGTATGAAAAAAATAGCGACATTGTGTGCGTCTCTTCTCGTTGCTTTGGCAGCTAACGCACAGTTTGAGCAAGGTAAGGTTTACTGTGGAGCTTCGCTCTCGGGATTGAGCCTGAGTTATAATGGTAGCAGC
The DNA here is from genome assembly GCA_963628185.1 of Waltera intestinalis. Lineage (GTDB taxonomy): Bacteria > Bacteroidota > Bacteroidia > Bacteroidales > Bacteroidaceae > Prevotella. The sequence continues at coordinate 1,928 of CAVGEN010000004.1, forward strand.
GACCTGAACTTGGGTTTGCAGGGCCAGGTGGGCTATCTCTTCGATGATAACTTGATGGGTGTGGGCAACTTGTCTTACCAGCATACCGGTGCTGCGGGTGTCAGCGACTATGTCAGCGTGGGTGTGCAGGGTAGATACTATATTGTCCAGAACGGACTGTATCTCGGCGTTGGTGCAAAGTTGGCCCATACAGGTAGCTATAATGACGTGATGCCAGGTGTGGAGGTAGGCTACGCCTTCTTTGTGAGCCGTACCGTCACGATAGAGCCTGCCCTGTATTACGACCAAAGTTTTAAAAACCACTCAGACTATTCCACTATAGGTCTGCGTGTTGGGGTAGGAGTCTATCTGTAATGGTGCAGCAGTTTCCTTCTGTATTGCTGGAAAAGGCGGTGGGCGAGTTTGCCAAACTGCCGGGGATAGGGCGCAAAACAGCTTTGCGCCTTGTTTTGCATATCTTACGCCAAAGTGACGAGGCGGTGGGGCAGTTCGTCAATGCCGTTTCGCAACTGAAGGCGAATGTGAAGTATTGCAAGACGTGCCATAACATTAGTGATACCGAGGTCTGTCCGATATGCGCTGACCCACGTCGTGACAAAACGACGATTTGTGTCGTCGAGAATATCCAGGATGTGATGGCGGTCGAGAATACGCAGCAATATCATGGACTTTACCACGTGCTGGGAGGCATCATATCGCCTATGGATGGCATTGGGCCGGCTGACTTGGAGATAGAGTCTTTGGTGAATCGTGTGGCGAAAGGCCAGGTGGAGGAAGTCATTTTGGCTCTGAGCAGTACGATGGAAGGCGATACCACCAATTTCTATATTTCTCGTAAACTGGCGGACTATCCCGTCAAGTTGTCTGTCATAGCTCGGGGTATCTCGGTGGGTGACGAACTGGAATATACGGATGAGGTGACCCTGGGGCGTTCCATACTCAATCGTACTCCTTTCGGTCAGTAACTTCCGGGAGTCGGATGGCTTGTTTTCTAATTGTTAAATACTTATCTTTATGGATTTGAAACAAACACAAAAGATATTGATGACCAACTTCTGGTTTGTCTTGGTTGTCACCTTGTTGTTGGTTTTGCTCTATGAGACGGAGTTGTTGGAACCAACAGACCTGTCTTCAGACGTGAACCTAATGTTCTTCCTCCAGATAGTGATGGAGATGGTGACTATTGTTGCCATCCCCGTGGCTTTGAAACTTTTTTCGCTGAAGGCAGTTCGTGCCAAACTTGTCAAGGGAAAGGGAGCGGCTTTGCTTTCTTGGGGGACAGCCCGACTCAATATGTTGTGCTTGCCCATGTTGATCAATACGTTCTTGTATTATCAGACCATGTCGCCGGCTTTCGGTTACATGGCTATCATCCTGTCCCTGTGCTTGTTTTTTATCTATCCTTCCAAGGCGAGATGCTATGTTGAAACTGACGATTGTAATAGTAAGCTATAATGTAAAGTATTACCTCGAACAGTGTCTTGGCTCCTTGCAGCGAGCTTTGCGGGGAATTGAGGCGGAGGTGTGTGTGGTGGATAATCATTCCAAGGACGGAACGGTCGAATACCTGTCCAACCTTTTCCCTCAGTTGCATATCGTAGCCAGTCCTCATAATTTAGGTTTTGCGAGAGCCAACAACCTGGCGATACGTACAAGTGAGTCAGAATATGTGTTGTTGCTGAATCCCGACACAGTAGTTGGAGAGCACACGGTTCGTGAAGCATTGGATTTTATGGATGCGCACCCGGATGCCGGGTCGTTGGGGGTAAGGATGTTGGATGCCCAGGGAATTTCGGCAAAGGAGAGTAGGCGTGGACTTCCTACTCCGATGGTGGCTTTTTATAAAATGGTGGGCTTGTGCAGTCGTTTTCCTAGGAGTCCTCGTTTCGGGCGTTACTATATGGGTGATTTGTCGTGGGACGCGCCTGCTCAAATAGAAGTGGTGAGTGGGGCGTTTTGTATGCTTCGCCGTGAAGCCTTGGACAAGGTGGGACTCTTGGACGAGGATTTCTTCATGTATGGTGAGGACATCGACCTCTCTTACCGCATATTGAAGGGCGGCTTCCGCAACTATTACATCCCTTCCTTGATATTGCATTACAAAGGCGAGAGCACGCAGAAGTCTAGCTTTCGATATGTGCATGTGTTCTATGATGCCATGCTCATCTTCTTCAAGAAGCATTATTCGGGTATGTCGCTTTTGTTTAGTTTGCCGGTCAAACTTGCCATCTATGCCAAGGCGACATTGGCGCTTTTGCGTATGCAGATGGATAAAGCCCACAAGAGCCTTGGCTTTGTTACGTACGACTGGAGATGCCCCTTGTATGTCTTTGTGGGAAGCCATGAGATGATAGAACGGGCCAAGGGGCTGGCTCAAAGGAAGGGGTTGGCGGCTAAGTTCGTTGCTTGCAATCATAAAAACTTATGTTGGCAACAAATATGGAACCAGGCAGGGATAGGTGAAGCAAACAGCAAGACCTTGCGTTATGTGGTCTTCGATACAAATATGTTTGCTTATGAGAAGGTATTCGAACTGTTTATGGGCAATCCCGATAGCATGGCAAGAATGGCTTTCTATCATGTGGAGTCGGGTAAGCTGATAACGGAGAAAGAGGTTCTTTGGTGAGGTATAAGCTAATCTTTGTATGATTTGAATGTGAAAATAATGAATACTGATCAAAATGTTAAGGTGAGTCTTCGGGCGATGGAGCCTGAGGACTTGGATGTTCTTTTTGAAATAGAAAACGACGAACGTGACTGGAATGTGGGGGTAACCAATGTTCCTTATTCGAGAAGTCTTCTGCTTGACTACATTATGAATACTTCAGGCGACATCTATGCTGACAAGCAAGTTCGACTGATGATAGAAAATGAGGGGAAAGTGACGGTGGGGATTGTAGATCTAGTTAATTTTTCTCCAACCCACCTTCGGGCAGAGCTAGGACTTGTGATAAAAAAGGAGTTTAGGGATCGAGGTTATGGAGCGTCTGTAGTACGAAAAGTTTGCGAGTATGGCAGAAATGTACTGCATCTCCACCAGATTTATGCGATTGTTCCAAAAAATAATATCTCCTGCTCGAAAATGCTTGAAGATGTTGGCTTTCAGGTAAATATGGTGTTGAAAGAGTGGCTTTTTGATGGAAAATCGTATGCCGACGCACAACTTTTTCAAATATTTTTTTAAAAAAGTTGCGGAAAAATTTGGTGGAACCAAATAATTGTAGTACCTTTGCAACCGCAAATGAGAAATGAGCCTCAAGTGAGTTAAATAATAACTCTATTTGGTGCGTTAGTTCAGTTGGTTAGAATGCCTGCCTGTCACGCAGGAGGTCACGAG
>CAVGEN010000005.1:0-19045 GCA_963628185.1 Waltera intestinalis
TCTACCTTTCTAGTTTATAAAACAAAAAAGTGTCTAGTCAAATCAGGAAAAGTCAAAGATAAGGAGGTCGCAATGAGTTTCACCTAGTGAAACTGCGAGTTTCAAGCCGTGGAACTCACAGTTTCTCGGCGTGGAACTTTCCGATGGATGCAGTTTGATAAATTGTTTCTACGGCATGATGACTTTTCCCCAATATCACCCTGTGGATAAGTGTACGGAAAACCCTATTAATAACTTTTTAATAACTTTGTGGATATCCACAACCACCGTTCTCCACCCCTGCGGTTAGGGATATCCACAGGGTTATTATTAAGTTTTTAGTAAGTTTTTCGCATATTTTGACCGAAAAAAGATATAAACTTATTAACTTTGCACCGAATTGGGGAAATGTTGATAAAAGAGTTAAGCGGTTAAGAGCCAAAAATAAGAAATGAAAGCCCTCTACTGATAACTCGCCACAAGACTTGGATAACGAAACTAGCAAGGATTTAGCCTGTTTTTTATCCACTTATCCACGGCATATCATAATCCCTATATTCTTTTTTAAATTTAAGAATAAAAGAATATAAATATTATAGTTATGTTGAAAAAAGAATGGATAGACAAAGGTTACGTGGATGAACCAGTCAACGAGACCTTGGATTTGAAAGCGGAAATCAGAAAGCTCTGCAAGGAGAAGGATGCTATCATCCTTGCCCACTACTATACCGTAGGCGAGATTCAGGATATTGCCGACTTCGTGGGCGACAGTCTTGCCTTGGCCCGCAAGGCTGCCGAGACGGATGCCAAGGTGATGGTGATGTGTGGCGTACACTTCATGGCCGAGACTTGCAAGTTGCTGAGTCCTGACAAGACTGTGTTGTGTCCTGACTTGAACGCTGGTTGCTCGCTTGCCGACAGTTGCAAGGCGGAAGACTTGAAGAAATACAAGGAGGAGCACCCTGGCTATAAGGTGGTGAGCTATGTGAACACGACTGCCGCCGTGAAGGCTCTGACCGACTGTGTGGTGACCAGTGGCAATGCCAAGAAGGTGATAGATAGTTTCCCGCAGGACGAGAAAATCATCTTTGGCCCGGATTACAACCTAGGCAACTATATCAACAGTGTGACGGGAAGAAGTATGCTCCTTTGGAACGGTGGGTGCCATGTGCATGAGAAATTCTCGGTAGAAGCTATCGTCAAGTTGAAGAAAGAGCATCCAGAGGCTGTTGTCATGGCTCACTTGGAGTGCAAGGCTCCAGTGCTTGCTGTAGCCGACGTGAAAGGCTCTACTGCGACCATGCTGCATTATGCCGAGGAACACCCGGAAATCAAGGAGTATATCATCGCCACAGAGGCGGGTATCCTTCATGAGTTGGAGCGTAATTGTCCGCAGGTGACATTCTATCCTGTTCCACCGGAGGTTAGCGAGGGCGGTGTTGGCTGTAGCTGCAATGAGTGCGAATACATGAAGATGAATACGCTCCAGAAAATCTATAATGCCTTAAAATATGGTTGGCCAAACGTGGAAGTGGAAGAAGAGATTGCAAAAGAAGCGGTAAAACCTATCGAAAAAATGCTGTCACTTTCATAAAATTAGGTGGAAAAATTGTATGGCAAGGTGGTATAAACTCTTCTAAATGGTGGTAAAAATAGATTTTACCCTACAATAATTGATATTTACGCCAAGTGGGGGGGGGAATCTTTGTACCTTTGCACCAGTTAAATCAAACAGACGTTGTGAAACGTTTATATCATCTTTTACTTATACAATATATATATTAGGAAATATGCAATAAAAATCGAATCTTCATAGGGATGAGGATTCGATTTTTTATTATTTGGATGTAAGTATCTTATGGTAAAACTCTTCATATTGTTTGGCTACCTTGAGATAGTCGTGATGTTTTTGGATGTATTCTATGCTTTCTCTTTTGAGGCGTGGGATAAGCTCTGGATGCAACACTAGTTGTTCCAGTTGTTGATAAACATTCTCATAAGCCGGCAAAACATTAATGATGGGTCTCAACTTATCCTCGTGGATAATCTCATAATTCTCCGGCTCTCCCCCACCAATGCAGATGATGCCTCTCGCCATGGCTTCGAGCGGATTCATGCTGGGAGTATAGCTGTATAGTTGGTCGAGGATGGCGTCGGATCCATTCAGCATCTTCACGTATTCTTCAAACGGGACACTCTCTGCAATGCGAAGTTCTGTTTGGGCAGGATATTTCTCTGCGATGGCTTGCACTGCCCGAAGCATGATGTCGGTACCCTTGTATTCACTTCTCGCCTTGTTGATACCGATGAAGAGTTTTACCTTCTGTGTGTGGGTATCGGTAATATCCTTAGGCTGTGCATAAGTGCGTATCGGAAAGGGGATAAATGTCGTTTTCTGTGGAAAAGTAGGTTGATAACATACCCAGTATTCATAGAGTCCTGTCACGATACCGTCACAATCTTCTGCTATCATCTGATTCAGCTGTTCTTTGGCCGTACCAAGCCAGTCTTTTTTCTCTTTCAAGGCATCTGCGTTGGTGCGGAGCTCGTTTCCTATGTTGAAGTCGCTGTATCTCAGCGGTTTGTCATTGCAACAAACATGCACCCAATAGTAGTCCATCCCATATCCACCGAGTATCACTTTCTTGTTATGCTTTCTTAGATACCGATAGACGGGGAAGATATGTTCAGCCTTCAGCTCCAGAAATATGGGGTTGATGAGTTGTACAATGTCATATCCACGCAGTTTATGCACAATCGTTAATAACTTTATCAAATATAGGATTCCCCCTATTTTTCCTGGCTTGCGCACAAGGTCGATGTCTCGTGGATAATTCTTCCAAAAGTCGCCATTGGAAAGTACGGTCACTTGATGTCCCAGTTTGCGGAGTCCATCGGCAAGGGTGGCATGTACATTGCTGTATTCTCCTAAAAGTAGTATTTTCATGAGTAAGTGTCTGGTTTGTCTGAAATATGGGAGTTATCCACCTAGTTATTATGATAAGTAGGTGGATAACGAGTTTATATCTTTCTTGATAAAAGGTAAAACAACATCAGTTTTCTGCCTAGTTTACTATTGATGGTTTTTGCAAACATCAGATACTTTTTGGTGTATTTCTTCTCTGGGAGGGGAAACAAACCTTTATCATGCAATCGCTTGATGGCATCCTCAAGATGTTTACTGCTTCGAGTTAGGATGGTCGTATTATACAGATAATCCATCGTAAGCTGTGCGATACGTCTGTTAAGGGCGATTCGTTCGTTTTCCGGCAGATAGGCACTCTTGGCTTGGAGATGGAAGATGACTTTCTCGGTATCCGCCAATCGCTTTAAGTTGTGTCGCTTGTCTTCTTTCTTATGTACAATAGAGTCGTTTCTTTCTCGATAGAAATATGCCTTGGCATTAGTCGTGATCACTCGTTCTGCTTTTAGAAACAAAAGTGGAGTAAATTCCTCGTCTTCATGCAATATCCCTGGAGTAAAACGAAGTGTTTGTAAGATGGAGGCTTTAAAGATATAGCTCCAGGCTGCTGCTCGTAGGTTATTGTTGTGCATGAAGGCACTGCCCGTAATCGGTTCGGAATACTGGTAAGGTACATCTTTTGTCTCTTTGTTGGTTTGTTCAAAATATACGATGTCGGGATTATGGTATCTAACCAAGTCAAGACAATGTTCATATTGCATTTGGAGAAAGTAGTCGTCTCCATCTACAAACTGTATATAGGCACCCGACGCGATTTGCAAGCCGCGGTTTCTTGCCACGGATAATCCTTGGTTGCGTTGGCGGAGGTAGATGATTTCGTCTCGGTACGCCAATAAATCATTGATGGCGGCAAGGTCGCTTCCGTCATCCACGAGTATAATCTCTCTCTCCTTTTGGTTAAGAGAAAGCTGTAGAATGCTTTTGAGGCATTCCACCAAGTAATCCGTAGGCAGGTTGTAAGTCGTGATGATAAAACTTACCAATGGTGTCTGTGTATTTTGTGTATGAATTTGTTGGTTCTGCATAATGTGTGATAACCTAAGATGTTTAAAAGTTTGAGTTTATATGAGGTGATAGTCACCGATTTGCTAAGTTTTCCCACATAGTTGACAAGTGGAAAAGTAGGTTCGTATCTGCCAGATAGCTCGTAGAGGTCGAGCTGCACGTTGAGTATCTGTGTCATGAAGTCTTGGAGCGGAAGGCTGTATTTCCTCAATAGTTCCTTGTTAGCTTCTAAATCTTGGAAGATATATTGGAGTGTCTTGCTATGCCCTTCGTAGAGACAATGTAAATCTTCATACGTGGCATTGGCAGTGATTCCTTTTTGGTTCCAATGATATATGTAGCAGCCTATGTTGGCAACTCGGATTTTTGGGGCGAGCGGCTTCTCTTTGACAGGTATGATTCCGATAAGATAAGGTATGGTCGATGCATCCTCGAATTTTTTCCCTTTAGGAAACCTGACAGGTTCGAAGAGTTGTCGTTTGTATATTTTGTTACAAGCGTATGTATGGTTGTATGCTTTTTCTTGAAACCAATATTCGATGCTGTTGGTATATTCATGTGGAGCGAAGGACAAGAGATGCTGCCTGTAGGGGTGTCCATATCGTTCCCATACAGGATATTCCAGAATATCCACATCGGGATGTTGATAAAGTTCATTCATCAGCAGAGACAAGGACTCGTTTTGGATGGCGTCGTCGCTGTCAATGAAAGTAATATACTCGCCTTTCGCTTGGTTTATCCCGGCATTGCGGGCATCACTTAGTCCGCCGTTTTTCTTGTGTATAACCTTGATATTCTTGTATTTATGGGCATAGTTGTCGCAAAGTATAGGGCATTCGTCAGGCGATTCATCATCTATGAGAATAATCTCATAGTCGGTGAACGATTGCTGCAAGATACTTTGCAAACATCTATCCAAGGTATCTTGTGTACGATATACTGGTATGACAATACTTAGTTTCATGCCTACAAAGTTACGGAAAATAACTGAGAGACGATGAACTTATTCAGTTTTTTCTAATATTAGAACGCATTTTTTCTAAACCAATGGCTATCATTGCAAAGGGTAAGATACTGTCGAAGTAGGTTATGTCGTATGAAGAGGAAAATAAATCCCAATTTCCCAAGTTGTACATTTGGTGAAGCAGAGTTATGCCGACAAATGAAATAAGCATAAAAGATACATAAGTATAATAGTATTTTATGTTACCATTCCATTTTATGGATAGTATAATAGCCAGTGGAATGAATAAAATGAAATCCATCATATTACCTTGCCTTGTCTGCAGGGTCCATGGATTGTTCTGATGATAGAAGAAGTCCTGCCAGTCCCATAATGCAAAGGGAAGAAATGTAAATATGAATGCTACGATAAAAACTAATACTAAATATATTTTGTTTGATATTGGCAATTTAAGGTAAAAAGGGAATATAAGTATTGCAATAGGTATAAGCGTGATAATACGGGTGCTTGCAAACATTGCTATGCCAATGCCTATCCACAGGATGTGCTGTTTCATCCATTTTAATGATACTTTATATATGAATACATTTATAGTCGTTGCTAAAAGTAAAATATTGGTTATGAAATCACTTCTGACAGCTACTTCATACCAGATTGCAGGAGACACAATGATGAGCATTGATATGGTAACGAAAGATTTAGTTCCCCATTGGTGATAAATATTCCAAAGAAATAATGCCAAAACGAAGAAAAAAGAAAGACCGACATTTCCCAATGTATAGAACGGGATGTGGAAGATTTGCCATATAGGAAATGGGGAGGCATTGCCTCCAAGATGTGTTTGGGCAATATAAGGATATATGCCATGAAGAAGATTTTTGATGGGAAAATATAAAGCAGACCATCTATCCACATTTAATGAATATGGATTGATATGGTATTGCAATATTAACATGGTAATAAAACAGCACACGGAAAAAAATATGCTTAATCTGTATATTCTTTTATATTTGAGGAGATGGGGCAATATATAATTTATAAAAATATAGTGAAAGATTATGACTGCCAATGTGATGTATGGATATATAACAGGAAAAACTCTACAAGAGTATTTGGCTGTAAAAAGCGCATTGACAATCATATATAATGCCATGCTTAACGATATTTTTTGTTGCATACGAGTTGTGTAAAATAACAAAAGGCTAAAAGATATGGCACTAAATGAAATAAAAATAAGAACGCTTTGTAAATTCGTTATAAGAAATAAAAATGGAATATGCGCAATGTATAGCTCTAGACTCTTTTTGCCAGAGAATAAAAGCGTGCTATTGTTGTGGATTGGCAATTGGGTAAGAATATAAATGGCAGTTAACGCCCAAGACAAGCGAAAAGGGCAAAGTAAATAATTATATGTAATGGTACCAATGTATGAATGTACGGCTGGTATGATTTTGATACCATAGAAGAATAGTCCTGTCAAAAATAATGCAATAATCCCAAAGTGTATCCTTTTCTTTGATACCCTGTTAAAATAATCTTTGTATTCTGACAGAAGAACGCCTATGAAGAACGAAAAGGCTTGTTCTGATTCTAAATGAGTATTGCAAAATCTATAGTTGAGGCATAGGATGGTCCATAAAAGCATAGGATAGATCCAATGTCTTCTGAAAAAATATCGAGCTGTCCAATAAACTAAATAGCATTTTATAATATGGAAAATAAACCAATAGGTAGGGGTGATGTAAAATATTTCTTTATACCAAGTTTGCAAATTACCTTTTGGGTAAAGTAAATGGAAACAACTTGCAAAAACAAAGGTTGGTATGATGACTTTGGTAAATCTCTTGTGCCAATAATTTGAGAGTCCATGATGATGGTATGACTCATTGATGCCATAGCCACTTAATATTAAAAAAACAGCAACAAACATGCCACCCCATAAATTGAATATAGGTGAAATGTTTAGTCCTATCAATATATGAAAAACTAAGATGGCTATGGCACTAATTCCACGAATGGCAATGGTTTTGTTGATGGTAAGATATGTATTATTCCCCATTTTTTCTTTGACATTTTGTTATCTGACAATAGCTATTTTGCATACTGTTCCTTTGTTTCCTTCTGTAGTTGCTGTTTCTACCATATAGATTCCGCTTGCGACTCTCTTTCCTTTCAGGTCGGTTCCGTCCCAAGTGTAAGTTCCACCGTTGCTTGTTCCTTGATTGACCAAAGTTCCGTTTGACGTAACGATTTTTACATTAGCTTTTGCTGATAAGCCAGTAATCGTGATGAAGCCGGTATAGTTAGGTTCTACAGGATTGGGATAAGCCCAAACGTTATCTTTTGTCATCTCTTCATTTATATAATTTGCGTCACTTTGGTATGAACACAGTCCTTTGTCTGTACCAAAATAAACCTCTCCTGTTTCATCATTTATGGCTATGGATTCTATGGCATCGGATAATAAGGAACTATTGTTTGTCGTGAAGTGTTGTAATTGAGTTATATTGTCATTGTCAATAACATATACACCATTTACTTTTGTACCCAACCATTTTCTGTTTGCCTTGTCAACGGCAATACATCTAATATTTACTTCATTTAATAAATAGTCTGCATAATTAGTCCCATCGTTTCTTGGAACTTTTACTTGTGTAAATGTAGGTACGCTTTGTTCTGTCTCTTTTTGTTCTATCAAGATAGGGCCTGCGTTGGTTCCTATCCAAATATTATGATTATTATCTTCTTTTATATTTCCTAACTCTGTAATAGATAAAGCTGTTCCGTCTTGATTGCTGAAAGAAGTGTATGATGATAGTGAATTATTTGTTATGTTATATCTGAAAAGTGCAGGCTTTTGCCAGTTGTCATTGCAAAACCATAGGTAATTTCTACTGTCAATAAAAAGTTGACTAAGATTGCCTAAAGAATATAAGTCACTTTTAGGGAAACTGTTCCATTTCCCTTTATTGTATGTTAGTATATTTTCTGTGTTACTTAAACTGTTTAATACCCACAGTTCACCTTGTTTGTTGAAGCTGAGTCCTTGGATAATGACATAGTTCTTGTCTGTAATGAATGCAGAGGTCAATGGACTGTTGTCGTATGAATAGTGTTTGACGAACTTGCCGTCTGCAAATTTGTAGAGGCCAGTTCTTCCGGAGGCGAATAATGTATCAGTATGTGTTGGGTCTATGTCTATACAATTTATATCTACATAAGAAACACCTGTCTTGCTCTGAAGTTCATCTTCATAAATTGTCCATGTGTTGTCTGACAGTACTTGAATGCACCCGGGTCTCATCAAATCTTGTATAATGTTATACCCTCCTCCGCAAGTATATAGTTGCCCATTTGCAAACTTCATAAAACCAAAATAATTGTATTTCGGTCCTCCTGGATTCAATGTACTAACCAATTGTTTGAGCGTGCTCTTGTCCTCTTCTGGCTTGGCGGCATATTCTCCTACCCTACTCCAGTTATTTTTATCTAATAAGTTGTCTGGCAATGCCGCTTGGTATTTTCCGTAGGTTGGGCTGTAGGCATAGATGGTGTTGCCATCTATCTCACACCAATTTACGTTGAAACCAAGGTTGTAGGTGTCACTGACCTCAGAATCTTTTACGTTGATTTTTACAATGCCGAAGCCAGTGCTGAGATAAGCAAAGTTTCCACTCATGTAAATGTCATTGACCGTTTTGTCTCCCGTCATAGATGCGTTGTAATAATCGGCAAGATTGTCAACCTCATAATTGTTGGTGTTCATGAGGTCGATGTTTCCATTGGAATAGAGGATGACAAGACGCTTGGCACTCTTGTTGTAGGCGATGTGGGCTATCTCGCAATCGCTGAGATAATCCACCTTGCTGAAAGTCTGGATGCTTTGGTCGTTTTTGTTATAGGCATACAAGCTATTGGAAGCCTGTACGAATACGAGTTTTCCAGCTTCTTCTATCTCTTGTACGTCATGGTAAGCCATATAGGCTTTCCAGTCGCCGACGGCGGCAACTGTTTTATATGAAAAGACCTGTAAAAACAGGAGGAAAAGCATTAATAGTATATTCTTGCTCATGTGGCCAAATGTATATAGTACATCAACTTATATATATTAAACCAAAATATGCTTGGTTTATTGCCTGTTAGCCTTGCTTTTATTGGTAAGCTAAGGAGTGGAAAGAGTTTCTGGCAGACATTTTTCAAGTGCCATCTCTCTATTTTGGAAGCATAAGCGATAATCTTGGAATAGCCTTGGAGTTCTTCTCTGAATTGACAGAGCGTACGAAGGCTTTCTTCCGTCTTGTTGACAAAAGCCATGTTTCCGATGAAGTGTTCATAACCGAGTGGATTGTCCACATGAATGATGTTGATGTGGTTTTCTTTCAGCGTCTTTCCAAAAAGCACATCCTCATATCCATAATAACGGAACCGTTCGTCCAAGGGATAACGTAGCATGATGTTTCGTTTGATAACGAAGTTGGAAGTATGAAAGTCGCCGTATGGATTAGCTTGTCTTAACTTGTAGTCTCCATTCTGAATGCCTTTACATTCGAAGATATAACGTAGGTTATGCTTCAAGTATTCTTGATCTCTCTTCACTTGGTAGCCGCCATAGATGACATCGCATTCTTTTGATTTCCGATAGTTGCTAAGATATTGTGAGCTAATGACATTCATATTGCTGTCTATAAACAGCAACCACTCATACTTGGACTCCTTCGCCAGAAAGTTACGAATCACTGCCCTACCCTCGTTCTTTTCTCTTTCAATATATCTACAGTTCTCTAACTCATTGATGGCACGGTTCTTTTCTATGGTTGTTTTGTCTGTGGAGCCATCGTCAGCTATCAGTATCTCGTAGGAAAAGCCTGGCAATAATGAAGCTTGAACTTGCAAGGACTTCACAAGTTCAAGACATACATTATTATATGTAGGGATTAATATCGAAAGATTGCTAATCATTTCTTCAAGTATTCCGCCAACTTAGCCACGGCTCTTGCTCGATGGCTGATGCCATTCTTGATGTCTTCTCCTAGTTCGGCGAAGCTCTTGTCGTAGCCTTCAGGGATGAAGATGGGGTCGTAGCCGAAGCCTTCGGTGCCATGCTTCTCTGTGGCGATGCTACCGTTTACGATACCCTCGAACTGATGGATTTTCTTGATGCTGGTGCAGCCACAAGGACATACGTCTTTCTTCTCAATATAGCAGATGACGGTGCGGAAACGGGCTTGGCGGTTCTCCTTGCCGTCTAGTTCGCGAAGAAGTTTTGCCATGTTTGCCTCGCTGTCATGGTCGGTGCCCTCGGCATAACGGGCACTATGAACGCCGGGTGCGCCGTCGAGAGCCTCCACTTCCAACCCCGTGTCGTCGGCAAAGCAACTGATGTGGTAATGGTCATAGATGTATTGTGCCTTTTGCAAGGCGTTTTCTTCCAGGGTGTTGCCCGTCTCAGGGATATCCACGTCGCATCCTATCTCTTTAAGTGATACCACTTCGAAATCATTGCCCAAGATGTCGCGTATCTCTTGCAGCTTATGCTGGTTGTTGGTTGCAAAAACGATTTTCATTATTGTAATTTTTTGATGTCTTTCTCTTTGATTTTTACTTTCACCTCGTCGAATCCCTCGCCATATACACCGATGACGGAGCTTTGGCTGACGAAGGCGTTCGGGTCGATGATTTTCACGATGCGGAAGATGGTGACGCTCTCGTTCTTCTTTGCCAAGATACAGAGCACCTTTCTCTCGTGCCCCGTGTACCAGCCATGCCCGTCGAGGATGGTGACACCATGCCCCGTGTGCATACCGATGGCATTGGCTATCTCTTGGTATTTGTTGCTGAAAATCATGAACTGCACACTCTCTCGTTGAGCGTTCATCACATAGTCTAGCACCAAGTTCTCGATGACCATCGTACAGAGACCGAACACCACTTTTCTGACGGCATCTATCGTCTCGAAGCCTGGTTTGCCATTGAAGATAAAGAAAGAACTCCCCACGATAATCAAGTCAACGAAGATGAGCACTCGGCCGAGGGAGATGTTGTGATATTTGTTGACGATGGCTGCGATGATGTCGGTTCCTCCCGTACTGCCATTATGCAGAAAGACAATGGCTAGTGCCAAGCCTGTAAAGCAACATCCGATGATGAGCGACATGAAGTCTTGCCCCTTGCCCAATATCTGTGTCATCTCTCCATTGGGACCCATCATCAGGTCTTGTGCCAAGGCAAGGAAGGCGGAGAGCACGACGATGGCATAAATGGTCTTCACCATGAACTTGAAACCGAGTATCTTCAAGGCGGCAAGCAAGAGGCCTGCGTTGATGACGAAATACGAAAGATAGATAGGAATGCCAGTGGCATAGAAGATGAGGGCTGCGATACCCGTAACGCCACCTGTCACGATTTGGTAAGGGAGCAGGAATATCGTCCACCCGAACGTATAAAGCAAAAGACCTACCGTGATATAGAAGTAGTCTTTCACCTCATTCTTAACCATTTGACTGATTGCTATTTGCATAATCTTTTCATCTTTTTTAAAAACACAGAAGGTCATCTTCTATATATTCTATAGATGAGACGACCTTCTGTATATGTTGTAGTTGTATTACTTTTTCAACACGACGTTGACAATCTTCTTAGGTACGATGATTACCTTCATCACGTTGAATCCCTCCAAGTACTTCTGGCTCTTCTCGTCTGCCAGCACCTGCTTCTCTATCTCCGCATTAGGGGTATCCACAGGGAAAGTCATCTGGAAGCGAGCCTTGCCGTTGAAGGAAACGGTGAGCTGCATGTCGTTCTCTTTCAGATACTGCTCGTCGTACTTAGGCCACTCTGCGTCGCAGACGCTGCCCTCTCCGCCAAGTGCTGTCCAGAGTTCCTCGGCGATGTGGGGAGCGAAGGGGGCGATGAGCACCACGAGGGTCTTCATGAGTTCCTTGTTGTGGCACTTCTGCTGCCCCAGCTCGTTCACGCAGATCATGAAGGCTGAGATGGAGGTGTTGTAAGAGAATTTTTCTATGTCCTCGCTTACCTTCTTGATGAGCTTGTGTACGCTCTTCAGGCTCTCTGGCTTGGCTGCCTCGTCGGTGGGAAGGAAGTTGTCGGAGCGGTTCTCGTAGAACAAGCCCCAGAACTTCTTCAGGAAGCGGTGGCAACCGTCGATGCCGTTGGTGTCCCAAGGCTTGCTTGCCTCCACAGGACCCAGGAACATCTCGTAGAGGCGCAGGGTGTCGGCACCGTATTTTTCTACGATCATGTCGGGGTTCACCACGTTGAACATACTCTTCGACATCTTCTCGATAGCCCATCCGCAGATGTACTTGCCGTCCTCCAGGATGAACTCGGCGTTCTCGTATTCTGGTCTCCAAGCCTTGAATGCCTCGATGTCGAGCTGGTCGTTGCTCACGATGTTCACATCCACGTGGATAGGTGTCACGTCGTAATCTTTCTTCAAACTGCAGCTTACGAAGACTGGTGCCTTGTCGTGGTCGTCGCTGTTGACGCGATAGACGAAGTTGGAACGTCCCTGTATCATACCCTGGTTCACCAACTTCTGGAATGGTTCTTCCTTGCAGCTTACGCCGAGGTCGTGCAAGAACTTGTTCCAGAAACGGGAGTAAATCAAGTGACCAGTGGCGTGCTCACAACCACCTACATAGAGATCCACGTTCTGCCAGTACTCGTCGGCCTCCTTGCTTACGAGACCCTTGTCGTTGTTGGGATCCATATAGCGCAGATAGTAGGCTGATGAACCTGCGAAACCGGGCATAGTGTTCAGCTCCAGTGGGAACACAGTCTTGTTATCTACAAGACTCTTATCCACCACCTCTTTCTTCTCAGCGTTCCAAGCCCACATTTTGGCGCGTCCCAATGGTGGCTCGCCAGTCTCCGTTGGCTTGTAGGCATCCACCTCAGGCAATTCGAGTGGCAGGCACTCCTCTGGAACCATCTGTGGCATTCCGTCCTTGTAATATACAGGGAATGGCTCACCCCAGTAACGCTGGCGGGAGAAGATGGCGTCGCGAAGACGATAGTTTACCTTCACACGACCGATACCTTTCTCGGTGACAAACTTCTTGGTGGCTGCGATGGCCTCCTTCACGGTCAGTCCGTTGAGAGAGAAACCGTCCATGCTCTGCTTGCCCTCTACAGGAGAGTTGGTTACGATACCTTCCTTGGCGTCGAAGCTCTCCTCTGATACATCAGCGCCCTCGATGAGCGGGATGATAGGCAAGCCAAAGTGCTTGGCAAAGGCATAGTCGCGACTGTCGTGGGCAGGCACTGCCATGATGGCACCTGTACCATAACCAGCCAATACATATTCTGAAATCCATACGGGGATGGCATCGCCAGTGAATGGGTTGATGGCGTAACTACCTGAGAATACACCTGTTACACTATGGTTGGCCATACGGTCCAACTCGGTGCGCTTCTTCACGTAGTCGAGATATTTTTCTACTTCTTCCTTCTGTTCGGCAGTGGTAACCTGCTGCACATACTCGCTCTCGGGAGCCAATACCATGAAGGTAACGCCAAACATGGTATCTGCACGGGTTGTGAAGATGGTGAATTTCACGTCGCTGTCCTTCACGGAGAAGACAACCTCCGTACCCTCGGAACGACCGATCCAGTTTTTCTGTGTTTCAGTGATGCTCTCGCTCCACTGGATTGTGTCGAGACCGTCGAGCAGACGCTGGGCATAGGCAGAGGTACGCAAGCACCACTGCTGCATCTTCTTCTGGATGACAGGATAGCCGCCACGTTCGCTCACACCGTTCACCACCTCGTCGTTGGCAAGCACGGTTCCCAAACCGGGGCACCAGTTCACCATGGTCTCGCCGAGGTAAGCGATGCGGTAGTTCATCAATACCTGCTGTTTCTTCACGTCGTCGTAGCTGTTCCACTCCTCGGCGGTGAAGTCGAGTTGTTCGCTCTGAGCCACATTCAGGTCGGCACTACCCTTCTCCTCGAAGTGCTCGATAAGCTTCTCGATGGGCTGCGCCTTCTGGCAAGCGTTGCAGAAGAAGGAGTTGAACATCTTCTCGAAAGCCCACTGAGTCCAATGGTAATACTTAGGGTCGCAAGTGCGCACCTCGCGGTCCCAGTCGAAGGAGAAACCGATCTTGTCGAGCTGCTCGCGGTAACGGTTGATGTTGGTCACGGTAGTAATCTCTGGGTGCTGACCAGTCTGGATGGCATACTGCTCGGCTGGCAAACCATAAGCATCGTAACCCATTGGGTTTAAGACGTTGTAGCCGTTGAGTCGCTTGTAGCGAGCATAGATGTCGCTGGCGATATAGCCCAGTGGGTGTCCCACGTGCAGGCCGGCTCCCGATGGATAAGGGAACATGTTGAGCACGTAGAACTTCTTCTTGTTTTCATCTTCCGTCACCTTGTAGGTCTTGTTCTCGACCCATACCTGGTGCCATTTCTTCTCGATTTCTCTGAAGTTGTATTCCATTGTTTTTATCTTATTTATTTTGTTTCTTTTCTTGTTGAATGATAGGATATTTTTCCTTAATATAATAAGGTATTCCTCGTTCAAGGTGCAAAATTACATTTATTTTGCCACACTACAAAATAAAAAGAGAGATTTTTATGGGAGCCTAAACCGAAAACTGCGCTAACACGACTTTGGGGTGATTACAAAGGCTTGTATTCTACGAAGGCTTCCATGGCCTCGTAGCAGGCAAGACCCAGGTCATCGTACAGTTTTGCCGTACCTCTGTTTCTGTCTTCCGCTCGTTGCCAGAACAGTCGCTCGTCGTTGCCCATGAAAGGTGCGCTCTCCATCTGTGACTGATGTTTCAGGATGGAGTTGCGTTTCGCTCTCAGTTCCTCAGGACTCAGTGGCACGCACATCTCGATGTTCTCTATCTCCCACTCTGCCCAGGCTCCACGATACATCCAGATGCGACAGTCCTTGAGCCATTCTGCCCCAACCTCCTTCTCCAGGTCGATGGCTGCCAGTACGGCGTCTGTACATTTCTTATGGGTACCATGGGGGTCGGCAAGGTCGCCCGCCACATATATCTGGTGTGGCTTCACCTCTTGCAGCAAGGCTCTCACGATTTCTACATCTTTCTCTGTCATAGGCAGTTTCTCTATCTTCCCACTCTCATAGAACGGCAGGTCGAGGAAATGCACATGGTCCAGGGGTATCTGATTGTAGGTGCAAGCGGTGCGGGCCTCGCCGCGGCGAATCAATCCCTTGATGGTCAGGATGTCCTTGGTGTCGAAGTCGCCTTCTTTCTTCTGGGTAAAGAACTGCTTGATTTCCTTATACTTGTTGGAGATGACGCTGTCCTTGGAGTCGGCGAAGAGTTGGTTGAAACCATTGATGAAGTGCATGAACCGTGTCACCTCTTCATCGCCCACGGCAATGTTGCCGGAGGTCTCGTATGCGATGTGGAGGTCGTGCTCTTGCTGGACAAGGCGGCGTATCGTTCCACCCATGGAGATGACATCGTCGTCGGGATGTGGAGAGAACACGATGATGCGCTTGGGGTAAGGTGTGGCACGCTCGGGGCGGTAAGTGTCGTCGGCGTTGGGCTTGCCGCCGGGCCATCCTGTGATGGTGTGCTGCAAGTCGTTGAATATCTTGATGTTGGCATTGTAGGCAGATCCGTAGAGAGCCAGAAGTTCGCTCAGTCCGTTCTCGTTGTAATCCTTGTTGGTGAGTTTCAGGATAGGCTTGTTGATTTTTTGGCAAAGCCATACCAAGGCTGACCGTACCAACTTGTCTGTCCAATGGCAGGAAGTGACGAGCCAAGGATGCTCGATGCGGGTAAGATGGGCGGCGGCACTCAGGTCGAGTACGACATGGGCGTTTGGATGGGTCTGCAAGAAGGAAGCGGGCAAGGTGTCTGTGACAGGACTTTCCACGACTTTCTGCATAATCTTCGACTTCTCCTCTCCCCAGGCCGTCAGATAGATGGTCTTGGCGGAGAGCAAGGTGGCTATGCCCATGGTCAAGGAGCAGGGGGGGACTGTCTCTTTGGTCTTTCCACTATTCTCCATTTCCTCGCGCGACGTGTTGCCTATCAAGATGAGGCGAGTCAGCGAGTGGATGCCCGAACCAGGTTCGTTGGCTGCGATGTTGCCCATGCGGCCAATGCCGATGAGGGCTACATCCAGTCCGCCGAATGTCTTGATGCGTTGCTCGTAGAGGCGGCAGCAGTCCTGCACGGCATCTTGCCCTATATGGCCGTCAAGCGAGAAGATGTTCTGTTCGGCTATATCCACATGGCTTAGGAAACGTTCCTTCAGTTGATTGATGCAACTGAGCGAACTTTCTTTCTGAAGAGGATAATACTCGTAGGCATTGAATACCACTACATTGCGAAAGCTGAGTTTTTGTTCTTTGTAGCGTTTGGCCATCTCCTCATATACAGGAGTCAGGGAAGACCCCGTGCCCAACGCCATCACGTAAAACTTGCCTTCGTGCTGTGCGGCCTTGATGCCTTGTTCTATCCCATCCACCACATGACGGGCACCTTCGTTGATGGAGGCAAAGATGTCGGTTTGTATCTTCTCCATTCGGGAGATTTCCGAGTATTCTACGGTTGTCTTAGGTTTGTAGAATTCAACAGGTACTTTATTCAGTACGATTTGTGAACTAAGATTTAGTCTCATTTTATTAGAGTGTTAATAAGTAGATATAAACTAAGATGAGAATGCTAGAGATTGTCTTTCTCTATGTCCTTGAAGTAGCGGTAGGTGCCCACCTTTAACTCGTCGGTAGCCAACTCGTCGCAAACGATGATGCCATGCTTGTGCATCTGCAAGGCACTGATGGTCCAAGCCTGTGTCACGGGGCCTTCGATGGCTGCCTGCAGGGCGCGGGCTTTGTTGTGTCCGTTGCACAGAATCATCACTTCCCTGGCGGCCATCACGGTACCCACACCCACGGTCAGGGCCAAGCCAGGCACTTTCTCCGGGTCGTTGTCGAAGAAGCGGGAGTTGGCAATCTTGGTGTCTGTGGTCAAGGTCTTGACACGAGTGCGGGAGGTCAATGACGAAAATGGCTCGTTGAAGGCGATATGACCATCGGGACCGATGCCGCCGATAAACAAGTCGATGCCACCGGCATCCTCTATCATCTGCTCATAGTGCTTGCACTCCTCTTCCAGGTTCTTGGCGTTGCCGTTGAGGATATGGATGTTCTCCTTGGGGCAGTCGATATGGTCGAACAGGTGGGTAGCCATGAAGGAATGGTAGCTCTCGGGATGAGACTCGGGAAGACCTACATATTCATCCATGTTGAAGGTGAGGACGTGCTTGAAGGAGACCTTTCCTTCCTTCACTGCTTTCACCAAGTTGGCGTACATGCCCAGTGGCGACGATCCTGTGGGCAATCCCAAGACAAAAGGGCGTTCTGCGGAAGGTCGGAACTTATTGATTGTTTCTATCACATGATTGGCCGCCCACTGTGACAGCCGATCATAATTCTTTTCTATAATGACGCGCATAATTAAAAAAAAATATCTTAGTTGCAAAGATAAGTATTTTTATCGTACCTTGTTGCAAAAGTTTAAATTTATTAACTGGAAAAACGTCGCGTGTATTCATGAAAAGACTATCTTTGCACATAAAAAACAAAACCATGCTTATGGACAAACAAAACGCTGCTGCCACTCCTTTTGCCAAGCCCCTTTATGTGATGCTCAAGCCCGTCGGGGCGCATTGCAACTTGGCATGCGGGTATTGCTACTATCTGGAGAAAAGCCAACTCTACGGTGGTGGCAACCATCGCCATGTCATGACCGACGAAATGCTGGAGATATTCACCAAGGAGTATATCGAGTCGCAAACCATGGACTGTGTGCTCTTCACGTGGCATGGTGGAGAACCCCTACTCCGATCCCAGGACTTCTATAAGAAGGCAATGGCTTTGCAACGGAAATACGCTCGTGGAAGACAGATAGACAATGTCATTCAAACCAATGGCACTTTGCTGACCGACGAGTGGTGCGAGTTTTTGGCGCAAAACCATTGGCTCGTCGGTGTTTCCATCGACGGGCCGCAAGACTTCCACGACCATTATCGCCGCACTCCGTCAGGCAAACCTTCGTGGGAGAAGGTGATGCAGGGCATCCAACTCTTGAAAAAGCACCAGGTGGAATGGAATGCCATGGCGGTCGTGAATGCCTGTAATGTCGATCACCCCTTGGAGTTCTATCACTTTTTCAAGGAGAATGGTTGCCAATACTTGCAGTTCTCTCCTATCGTGGAAAAAGCTCTGTCGCTGACAGAGGAATCCGTAACTCCCCAACAATGGGGCGATTTTCTCTGCGCCATCTTCGATGAGTGGGTGCGCCACGATGTAGGCAAGATTTTCGTGGAGATATTCGACTGTACCCTGGCCAACTGGGTAGGCGTGGCCCCGGGCATCTGCGCTTACTCCAAGGAATGTGGTCATGCCGGGGTGATGGAATATAATGGTGATGTGTATTCTTGCGACCATTTTGTGTTTCCTGAATATAGGTTGGGCAACATCAGGGAACATACGTTGATAGAAATGCTTTACGGAGATAAGCAGCAGTCTTTCAGACGTTTGAAGCACGCCTCCCTACCCCGCCAATGCCAGGAATGCGACATGGAGTTTGCCTGCCATGGCGAGTGTCCGAAGAATCGTTTTGCCGTGGATAAGTATGGTAATCCTGGATTGAACTATCTCTGCCAAGGCTACTATCAGTTTTATTCCCATGTGGCTCCTTACATGGGCTTCATGAAGCGGGAGCTGCAGGCGCAACGCCCTCCTGCCAATATCATGAAGCTGTTTCAGTAAGGAATCTTATGATGAATAATTATACGGGATATGGAACGTTCTGTTAACACTTGTTGGCTAATCTAAGACTTGGTACGGACTTGGTACGGATATGGTACGGACTTGGTCTAGCCTTGGTATAGGGCAAAATGGGCGATTTTTGCTTAAAAAATGTGTCGGAAGCTAAAAGAAGTGTAAAATGACGTATAGGATTGCATAATTTTTTGTATTTTTATCGAAGAAAGTAATATCTTTGCTTACAAATTGATGTGTAATCATGAATACAGAGAAACAGCAACGCAATGCAGCCGCTGCCTTCGCCAAGAAATGGGAGGGCAGGGGA
>CAVGEN010000006.1:0-17262 GCA_963628185.1 Waltera intestinalis
GTCACGAGGGAAAAAATTCTGACTCACGACGCAGATACAAAAGTGGGGCAAGGGAGTGGAAAACAAAGAGAGACCTTGGCACAGACATTTGTCCTAAAAGAGTCACATACCTAAACAAATGGCATAACTCACGAATAAATGTTAATTAACATACATTTTTGTAGGACTTTCAATAAATGGCATTATCTTTGCACTTGATTTAGATATAATATATTACAAACCAAAAATATAATAAGTTATGACAGAAAAAGAAATGTTCAATTTTATAAATGGGCAGAACCAACAAAGCACTGGTTTTACCATCAATGAAAAAGAGCGAGGTCTTACGAACGTATTCTCAGCCCTCATGCGCAAAGTATATACATGGATGACCTTGGCACTCGTCATCACGGGAGTCACAGCATACGGTGTGGCAAGTAGTCCCACCCTCTTGATGAGCATCTACTCTAACAGTGCTATCATGTGGGGATTGATTATCGCTGAGTTTGCCTTAGTGTTTGCCATCAGTGGTGCGATTAATCGTTTATCGCTGAGTACGGCAACCTTGCTGTTCATCATTTATTCGGTGCTGAATGGCGCAATGCTCTCTTCGGTATTCATGCTCTATACTACAACCAGCATCGCCAAGGTATTTTTCATCACGGCAGGAACATTTGGTGCAATGGCTTTTTATGGTTATACCACCAAGAAAGACCTGACTTCCATAGGCAAGATCCTGTTCATGGCTCTGATAGGTTTAATCATCGCCACTGTAGTCAATATGTTTTTGAAGAGTTCTGGTTTCGATTACATACTGAGCTATATAGGTGTTGCCATATTCACTGGTTTGACAGCATGGGACTCCCAAAAGATCAAGCAGATGCTGCAAACTCAATACGACATGAGCGAGGGCGCACAGAAGTTGGCTTTGCTCGGTGCACTCACCTTGTATCTCGACTTCATCAACCTCTTCCTCTATCTCCTTCGTATCTTTGGAAACAACAGAGACTAATAAAACGAACATATAAAAAGGAACTTGCAAGCATATCTACTAACTGCTGCAAGTTCCTTTTTTCTTTACCACTATTTCTTCGGGAGGTTGCCCATTACAAAATGCAAACGTCCTCCCCGGAGGATATCATCATGAGAAAGTTTGAAACTTTTGAGACCTACTCCATCCAACATTGCATCTTGGATATAAAATGAATCGCCGTTCTGCCAATCTGTCGTAACCACAAACTGACAGCCATTCTCCAAATTAAAAGTTACTTTATCAAAGCTAGGTGTACCGATATAATAATCAAGTGTACCAGGACATACAGGATAGAATCCTATGGCAGAAAAAAGATACCATGCCGACATCTGTCCTGCGTCATCGTTGCCCGACAATCCTCCAGGGGTATCATTATACTCGGTATTGAGGATATGGTGAATGCGCTGCTGTGTCTTCCACGGCGCTCCAGCCGCATCATAGAGATAAGCCACCTGGTGGCAAGGTTCGTTACCATGCCAGTACAAGCCCTCGTCAAACATTTTATCCAATCGAGACACCACCCTTTCGTTTCCGACTGGCAAAGACTTTACATTCTGAGACTTAGCAGAGTTATCCACAGCTTTGTTGATAACATCAAAAAGTCCACTCACGTTCTGCGGCACATACCAAGTATAATGGCAAGTAGCCCCCTCGGTAATATAACTCTTTCGATGTACCAAGTCGTGGTTTCCTTCCCACTTACCATTTTGATGACGGCCATCCGCCCACCCCGTCTTCGGGTTGATGACATTACGCCAATTATCAGAACGGCGCATCAAGTCTGCATAATCTGCAAGCAATGCCTTTTTGTCTAAAGCGACCTTCCCTTTCTTCATCCCCACGGAATCAGAATCAGCCAGAGCCTTTGCCATCTGTGCCACCGCAAAATCATCCAACGCATACTCCAGTGTTCGGGAAGTCTGTTCGTTCTGATGAAAAGCCTCTTTCACGCTATCTTCCATCGGAATGTAACCATACTTCAAATAGGATTTCAGGGATCTTCGCCCCATCCCATCTTTATACTCCGCCAAACTCTTCGGACTCTCGAAGGCGTTCTTTCGCATACCTTCGTATGCCTTCCAGACATCAAAATTACGAATGCCCTTGACATAAGCATCCGCCAAAGCAACACTGGTGTGATCGCCTATCATTGCGGCGGTATAACTGTTCCAACAGGGGAAGATAGGCAACCAGCCACCCTCTTGGTACATATTGACCAACGACTGCATCATCTCTCCCGACATCGTTGGGGTAATAATGTTGTACAGAGGGAGTTCGGCACGATAAATATCCCACATTGAATAATCGCCGTATGCCTTGGGAAGTGATGGGTAAAGAGTGGAGAATGCAGAATCCCCATACCTTACTGCCCCATTGGCAAATTGGGGATAATCTCCATTCGTGTCGCTCATTTCACGTGGAAGAAAGGAGGCACGATACAAAGCTCCATAGAACTGGTTGACTTTAGCGGCATCTCGGCTTTCCACGTCGATGGTATGCAAGCGCGCAATCCACTGCGCCTGACAATCGTCCATCATATCCTCGAAACTTTTGCCTGCCGCCTCCGCCTTCAAGTTGCCAATAGCATTTTCCTTGGAAGTAAAAGAACTGGCAGTACTAAACTCCATCTTCTTACCCGATATTCCTGAGAATGTAAGCCATGCACCAATACGTTCCCCCTTTGCAGAAAGTCCTTTTTCACTCTTTGCATCTTTGGCAAAGACTCCGTAATCGGTCAAATCCCCCTTGTATTCCAACACGAAATGACCGCTGAATCCAGCCGGTTCACCCCATCCCTGGTAGATGCGATGCACTGGGTTGTAACCATAAACCCTATGATTCAAAGTATCTATCTCTATATATCCTTCCCCTTCATCACTATTCGGATTGATGACTATGTGGACATTTTCGTCCTGTTGCGGTGTGACACGCAAGACTGCAGCGTGACTCAAAGCTGTCAGCTCGGTTGTGAGATGTTCTGCCTTCAAATCAACAGCATAATAATGAGGATGCGAGACCTCCCCTTCATGCGAAAAAGGAGTGGCACGCTCCTCGGGCTGAAGCCTCAGCTTTCCACCCAATGTTGCCACGGTGAAGGAGCCATAGTCCTGCGTGCATCCTCCAACAATCCAATGGCTGTTGCGGAAGCCTTGCAACTCGGTGTCCTTATAATAATAAGGTGCAATGCACTTTTTCTCGGTATCTTGTGTTTGAGGAGTCCAAAAGTTCTGTCCGTTGGGCACAAGCACGGCAGGGAGCGTCTGTCCATGTTCCTCACTTCCCTTGCCAAACATCCCGGCGGTCCGGGTGTTGGCCTGCGCCGTGCCCACCAACGTATTGAGGGCATTGAGTTGGCGGATGTGCTCCAAATTGTGAATGCGATTGTCCATATATGCCTTGACATGACTCCAGGAATAGCAAGCGTCAGCATATCCATCAGAGGCATCTCCCGGCATATCCAAGTTCAGTAGTTGCCCATTCAGCACAAACTTAACCAAAACAGAATCCGAACAAGAGTTTTTCTTATAGAACACCACTTGCAGGTTGGATGCCATGGGCACGATTCTATCCATCAAGTCGGCATTATCCACAAGGACTAATTCCTTTTCGGGAATACGTTCACCCGACTGATAGACAGGCTTCACGATCTTGAGCAATGACAAGAGACGATACAAACTTGTATCATGCCCGAATCTCAACGTGGCGGAAGGTCGGTCTGAAGCCAAAGCCTTGTCTGCCTCCGTCACCATATTTTTCCAAAGCGAGATGGCAGAACGGGCAGGAATTTCCTCGTTGGTGGCATAGTTGCCATTACAGATGGTCATACGGAGATTGTTGGCATCATAGAATGCGCGAAACTCCTCATCGGTGAAGAGTGCATTCAACCCATTCTCTAAGTTCTTCGGATAATGTTTGAAGTTTAGCCCCACGTCCTGCATGGAAGAGGCGATGGTGTGCATTTCGCCCATCAACCGCATGGGGTCTTCCACCTTGGCAATGTCCTTGAACAACTGGCGCATGAATCTGTCTGTCGATACCTTGGCTGTCACATGGGTTCGATTTTCCAAGGCTTTCACTTCTGGCGAGGTATAGGCTATCCAAGCCATATCGGCGGAATCGGTCTTCACATCCAAATCAAGGCCAGGCTGCAAGCGGTGCAGTTCGTCGGTGAAAGCCAGCATACTCTTGGCACATCTATCCACAACACTGGAGCGGGCCTGTACATGATTTCCTGAAACAAAGATTTGAGGGAAGCGACGAGCCATACGGTCGGCAATTCCCCGATGCTGGAGTTCGCCGAGTTTGGAGAGTTTGCCGCCGTTGCCCCGTGCATTCTCCCACACCTTGGCGAGGATCTTTTTTATCTTCTTGCCGAGGGGAGTGAGGTTGGAGTCATCCTCGAAATGCTGGTTCACCCAAGTATATCGTTCATCCTTAGGCATCCAGCGGGAACCATGGCGACCATAATGGCTTATGTAAAAAGGCGTAAAACCTGCGGGTGGATTGCTCAAGGAATCCGTCCAGCAGGCCGTAGCCGCGGAAAACGTGCCTGTCTCGGGGGCGGGGCCTAGCGGATAGGCGTGATACACTCCGCCCATCTCTTGGCGGGTCTGCGCTTGCACTCCCAGGGAGCAAGACAGCGCAATATACAAAAGAGTCTGCTTTGTATTCATACTATATATTATTTTCACATGATTGTCATGCCATAGTGTCGCCATTTGGTCGCTACTAGGGGAGAAAGTCCAGTTTCCAGTCGATACCCAAGGGGTTCCCCGACATGCCCAGCACCCACGGAAGGGAAGTGCGGGTGGCAATTCGCATGAGCGTGCCGTCGCCCTTGGCCTTCACGAGGATGCTCCCCTCGTCGCCCGACACTTGTCGCCAAGTGATGCCATTATAGACGAAGCAGCCTGTCTGCTCCAACATTCGCAAAGCTTTTCGGGAGACGAAGAGGAAGGTACCGTCTTGCATTCCCTTGTTGTCGTGCTTGTCGCAGACATAGAGGTGCTGGCCTTTTTGCGGACTGTCCCAGCAGAAGCCGTCGGCCTCCTCCACCTGCCGGCGAGGAATCAGATATACCGACTCGTTGCATTTCAGCACCAAGGTATCGGGCTTGCTCACGGAATCCACACCCACCTCCCAGTTGCGATACTGGCGGTTGAGAACGAAGCGGGCTATGCACTGCGTAGGTATCGTTTTCCACAAGTTATTCACAATGTGTGGAAAAACTGTGGATTTCTCTTTTCCTCTATTTTCCAATGAGTTACCATGTTTATCAACCATCTTTTCCCTATCTGAGAAAGATGGGAAGACTAGTTTTCCACCACTTATCAACAGGTGGTGGTGGATAAACTTAGTAGCGTTTCCCTTCCCTCTTTCCACCTTCAAGCCCCTGCCGTTGGCGAGATGGATGGTATATTCGGGTATCATCGGCTCACCGACGAGATAGAGGTCTTGCCCTGCCACAGGATAAAGACCCAGCATATTGAAGACGAGCCAGGAAGACATGGCCCCACTATCGTCATTGCCGGGCAGTCCGTTCGGCGTATCGTCATAATTGTCGTTCACAATCTGATGGATGCGGGCCACGCTCAGGTCGGGTCGGTCCACCCAATGATAGAGATAAGGCGTCATGAAGCTCGGTTCGTTGGCCACATTGTAATGTCCGTTGGCAAAGAAGGTGTCGAGACGCTTGATGAACGCCTCCTTTCCGCCGCAAGCCTCCACCAGTCCCGGCACATCATGGGGAATGCTCAGACTGTACTCCGCCGACAATGCCTCATAGAAGAACGTGCTCCACCAGGGCAGATACCAGGGAGCCACCTTCGTGTCGGGCTTGTAGGGAATCACGGGATGAAAGACCTTCGACTTGCCCCAAGGCACGGAGTCGAGCCACCGTCCTTCGGCATCGCGAGGCATGATAAAACCCTTCATCCCCTGCCACTCATAGTCGCTACGCCAGAGGTTGCGCCAGTTGCCCGAACGCCGGAAGTATTTCTCATAGAGGTCTTGGCGGCCCAAGCCTTTCGCCACCTGGGCGATGCACCAGTCATCGTAGCTATACTCCACGGTGCGGTTGCCCGCCCGGTCGATGCCGTAAGGGATATAGCCGAGGGTGTTGTATTCGTGGATTCCGCCGCGCCCGTGCTTCTCATCGGGCACACTGCCCACATACCCGTCGTTGTCGGTAGGCGGCACCTCGGCATCCTTCACCATGGCTTGCAAGGCCAGTTCATAGTCGATACCCTTCATTCCCTTGGCGTAGGCATCGGCTATCACGATGTCGGCATTGCTGCCTCCCTGCGTCCTTCCGTTCCAGTTGCCGCTGCGGGCATCGGGCATATAGCCGTCGTGCTTATATATATGAAGGAGAGAATTGACCATATCCCGCTGCTTGTCCTCATCTATCAGGGTGAGCAGGGGCATGGAGGTGCGGTAGGTGTCCCAGATGGCATAGTAGTCATCGTAATAGGGTGTGTCGGAGAAATGAGGGTTTTCCCCCGACTTATCCACAGGCATGAGCATCGTATGATAGATGCCCGTGTAGAACATCCGCTTCTGCTTTTCCGTTCCCACGATGTCTATCTTGCGCAACTTCCCGTTCCATGCCTTTTTCAAGACAGCCAACTGGCGGTCGAAGCCGCAAGACGGGATATTCGCCTTCGCCTTTTCGATGCTGACGTGCGAGATGCCTATCTTCAGCCCCACCTTCGCATCCTTGAAATCCACCGTCAGCCGTTCCTTGCCCTCTAAAATCTTAGAGGAAAAAGGCTTGTCGCTCTGCAAATAGAAGAATACGGTATAGGGGCCGCCGTTGTTCCAGCCTCCCCTCACGGTGCTCCATCCCTCCACGGCATACTTCCCCCGGCAGGCCACGTGAGAATCCACATACTGTTGGGTTTCGCGTTTGTCGGGAATGAGCGTGTCGATGCCGAGAAACGTCTTTACGTCGACAAGCAGTTTTCCGGCGTTCTTCCGGCCGTAGTCCAGCCGGTAAAAGGCACAGCGGTCGGAGGCGGTAATCTCCGTCCGGATGCCGTTCTCATAGGTACAGGCATAA
Source organism: Waltera intestinalis (assembly GCA_963628185.1). Taxonomy (GTDB): domain Bacteria; phylum Bacteroidota; class Bacteroidia; order Bacteroidales; family Bacteroidaceae; genus Prevotella. Next base: position 7,074 of record CAVGEN010000006.1, read on the forward strand.
TAGCCCAAGGCTATCTCCTCCCCCTTGCGCCGCTGCACGACGCAGGCAGCATCGAGGAAAGGCTGTATCAGGATATTGCCGTATTTCTGTCCGCCGCCCGTACCGCTGACGTGCATCTGCGAAAAACCTTTTATCTTCTCCGGCATCGCCGCCCACCCCGCATTGGGCATACTCTCGCAGTCGGGGCCCGGTTTCGCCATGCCATAAGGCATGCAAGGACCGGGGAAAGTTCTGCCCAGTCCCTCGTTCCCGATACGCGGGTCCACATACCGGGTATAGTCCTGCGCCATCAAAAAGGACAGCCCCAAGACTACACAAAAAGCAAAAGCTATGATTCTTTTCATCCTTCCTTCTTCTATTATTATGCTGAAAGTGCGCCAAAACCTTTATTATTATCACATTTTGGCGCATTATAGAGCCGAAAGTGCGCCAAAACATTAAAACTCCAATGGTTTTGGCGCGGTTTCAGCACCATTATATGCTCACTTACGCCTAAACACCGAGTTGGGCAGCACCTCTTCCATCACCGCATTCTCCACATCATCCATCACGATAGCCGGACGGTAGTCTGCCTCCTTCAACTTCATCCTTACATTCTTGAAAGTGACATTATCTATATGGCGGAGATAGAAACCATAGGCTGGCAGCTCGCCAAACATGGAGAACTCGGGATATTTCTTGACTTGCTCTGGCACATCCTGCACCCTCCAGAGAGGGATATAAGCCTGCCCCTTGGTGGCACGGCCGGGATATTCTATCTCGATATTCTCCAGCGTCACCCGCCCGATGCGATTGTCGGGGATGCCCGTAATGCTGCTCGGTATCGGATTGTGGATTACGTCCAGGTCGGGGCCACGCAAGTCGTAAGCCTCATCGGGCTTGCCGAAAGGCACCTGGCAATAAAGGTTTCTGATGGTTACATCATCGATGCTGCCCTTGCGCTGGCCGGCACGCTGGCCCAAACGGATAAAGATGGCATTGCCCGTATTCTCGGCATGGATGTCGTGCACATTGATGTGGCTGATGCTTGCCCCATCCACACTCTCGATGGCAATGGCGGAGCGATAGGTGTCCTTCACCCGGACATTGCTTATCTCAATATCCTTGAATGCGCCCCATGATGCCGTGCCAAACTTCACGGCACTGGCACTGCTCACGATGTCACAGTCCGCTATCCTGATGTCTTGGCTGGCGGCCTCCGTATGGTAAGACTTCAGGCAGATGCCGTCATCGGCAGCGTTGATATCGCAACCCGTGATGCGCACATGCTGACAGTCGGTGATGTCGATTCCGTCATTGTTCCAATAGGCCCGGTTATGCACTTTCAATCCCGTTAGAACCATATTCGAACACTGGTCGAACGACAATCCCCAGTTGGCACTGCTGCGGTACTCGCCGCCCTCTATCCTCACATCATCGCAACCCGTGAAGAAAAACAACTTGGGGCGTACGAGTTCGCTCGGACGCTGACGGCGCACATTGTAATGGGCATCTACAAGTTCGCCCGTATGATGCAGACTGTCGGCATTCAGTGCCAGTTGCAGTCCATTTCCGTCAATCACGCCCTCGCTCTCGATGGCTATGTGCTTGGCATCCTGTGCCATCACCAATGCCATACAGGCATTGTCGTGGCGGGTATCGTCACCACTCACCCCCACATCCACGAGTCTGTAGTCGTAGGGATTGGCAGAGCCTAGCAGTCTCGCCCCCTTCTCCAGTTTCAGGGTGACACCCGATTTCAGTAAGATGCTGCCCGTAAGGTAAGTGCCTGGGGAGAGCACCAACGTACCCCCACCCTTCTTGGCGATACGGTCGATGGCTTGTTGGAGCTGGGCGGTGCATAAGGTCTTGCCATCGGCAGGTATTTGCAGAATACTTGCTTTCAAATACAACCTTCTTTGAACTTTCTGAAATATCTCAGGTCTATCTAGGTTGACAAGGTCTGCATTCTTATCAATACACATTTGATATTGAGAGATATCATCCTCTTGACATGCAGCCATCACTAAAATGCCATGCCGATGACAATATTCCAAAAACAGGGTTGTCAGTTTTTGCGGAGAAATTTCCACATAAGCAGGCTTACAAATTGACTGCCAGTATTTCAGCCGTTCGATGGTAGGCGCATTGACTTTAACTTTCATCTCAGGCGCTATACGGACAAACTCTTTCAACATACCCTCGTCACCGAACCAAAAGAAACTATTTTTTGCAAACCCTTTCTCCCGAACCAACTTGACTAGTTGAACCACAGATGTTCCTCGTTTCACATCAAAAAACACCTTAGCTTTTCCGCGCAGATGTTCCAGCATCTCAGCTATCGTTGGGACAGACGTTGCTGCGTATTTTGACGAAAACCACGCACCAGCATCCAATTTACGGATATCACTAGACAACATATCCGCCAACCGTCCCTTACCATTGGTTGTTCGTTCGAGACTGTCGTCATGAAGATTAAAAAACACACCATCCTTACTACTTCTCACATCCACCTCTATCCACTTAGCTCCATGAGCCAAGGCCGAATCCGCCGAAGCGATGGTGTTTTCTGGAGCCAAAGCATTGGCTCCACGATGTACAACTACCTCGATTGTTTTCTTAGCAAGGCAAGAACTTCCCATAAGAAAAAAGGATGTGGTCAGCATTAATCTTAGAATGTATCTCATCATACTCATTTATTGATAAATTAGGGTGTCACATAGCCATGTAACACCCTAAAAGTTGCTATCAAATTATCAATTTGCATATCCAGGATTCTGTACCCAAGTTGGATTGGTATCCAATTGGTTGCTCTTGTGCAATGGGAAAATACGACGGAACTTGTCGAACTTTGCACTTTGGAAGCCCTGCTTGTGGAATCCATATTCATCCTCGAAATGGCCGAAACGAATCATGTCGATACGGCGAAGGTTTTCATCAAAGAACTCTCTTCCACGCTCCTCGTAAATTTCATCCAAGGTTGGATTATGGTCGATTTCAGGAGCTGTCACATAAGAGCGAATCTGATTGAAAAGGCTCTGAGGAGTATCACCTCCTGTAGCAGTAGCACCACGAGTAATTGCCTCCGCTTTCATCATCAAAATATCTGCATAACGAATCAAAGGAAGGTCATTTGACTGGTTACGGCTATTCTTAAAGTCCTCATTGTCCACAAACCATTTGATGGAATGTGCACCCTGACGCCATCCTTCAACATTATCACCCACATCCAAGTCCTCCTCAGGCTTCGTTGGGTCTAAGGTTATATTATGAGTAAAGATTAACGGATTCCCATTACGGTCAAGTGCCTTTTGATCTGTAGGAAGCAAGGTTTCTTTGTCATACACATAAACCTGTCCTTCTAGGATCATGCCGTTTCTTTGGTCTCCAGGAAGGTTAAAACGAGCAGAGCATTCTGGAGTAACTGTCAAATAGCCACCACCAGAGTTCGACATTTTTGTACCGTAATAAGCAGGATTCATTGATTTGATATCCTTATAAGAGTGAGAACGCCCATACTGCATACCCGTGGCATTCAGTGTATGATAAGGCATCACATAGATAAAGTCTTTAATCTGCCCAGACTCCACCAAATCAGTATTGTTAGGAGCAAACTTAAAGCGATATGCTATAGGCCCCAACTCAAATTTTCCTGAAGAAATAATCTTGTCGCAGGCTGCAACACAATCGTTTAATTTCTCCTTGCTATAATTAGCTGCTTCATATTGATCTACAGAGGCGGCTGTATAGACTGGCCAATTGATATACAAACGAGCCAGAAGCCCATATGCCATATACTTATTTGGCTTGCCATAATTTTCGCCTGTAGTCTCCTCTGGCAGTTTATCAGCCACTGCCAATAGTTCACTTTCTATCCATTTCGCCACTTCTGCACGAGGCTGACGATCTTCAATATTCACGCCCTTCTCTGCGCAATACGCCTTATCGACAATTGGTGCATCGCCAAAGTTATCCATTTCAAGGTAAGTAAAGTATGCACGTATGGCACGAGCTGAAGCTACGTATTTTTCATCAGCGCCCGTGGCATCAATTACCTCATTTGCCTTAACGACACCCTCACCAAGCACATTCATCCAGTCAATCGTAGCCATCTCTGCATTAAAGTTATGCAATGTCGTATAAGAATACGCATGAGAATCTACCCATCCGCCACTGAACGCCTGCGATGTAAACTCGTCGCTTGAAAGTGCTTGCGACTCCATGAATCGACGACCAAAGCAATCTCGCATTTGGAAATAAATGCCAGCCATCTTTGACTCCATTGCTTCCTCTGTACCAGGATAGGCAGGATACTGAGATTCCAAGGAGACATCCAGATCGGTACAGCTCACCGCCATTGCTGCTAGGCTCGCTGCAAATATTGTCTTTATTTTATTCATAATTATCTTTCTATTAAAATTCACAACTAGAAGTTAATCTTAGCACCTACCATGAAGGTACGAGTATGTGGATAAGTATTCCAACGATAATCCACACCTGGGTCGATACCGCCCATATTTACTTCTGGGTCTAACCCATCATACCCAGTAATGGTAAACAGATTGTTGATTGTACCATAAAGTTGAATGCTATTAGCCCAACCTGCCAAGTTGCGGAAGGTATAACCCAAGGTAAGTGACTGCAAACGGAGATACGAACCGTCTTCGATAAACTTATCAGACGGAATATTAGAACCAGTATCCGTAGCAGGGCGTTCTGTAATAAATTCTTTCAACACATTCTTTCCACCAGCAAAGAAATCAGGAGCGGTATAGTGGGCCTTCATTCCATTATACACATCCTGCCCAAACATTCCTGTAAAGAAGAAAGATGCGCTCCAATTCCTATAACTGAATGTATTGTTCCAACCCAAGTTCAAATCTGGCTGAGCACAACCAGTGATAGTGCGATCCTTAAACACAGGAGAAGTTGTCGTTCCACCTGTACGTTCGCCTGTTTCGGAATCACGTTCATAATATGTAGAGACCCCCTTGTCATTATAACCAGCAAACTCATACGTATAGAATGTTCCAAGAGGCTGTCCCTCCATAATCTGCTGAGTCCAACCATTAGCAGACACACCTGCCACACGAGGGTCACCTTGTGTAAAAGTTGCAGTCTGGTATTTCGCATTGGTCAAACGATTGACCTTATTCTTGTTATGAGACAAGTTGAGAGTTGTTTGCCATGAGAAGTTCTTGGTTTGTACAGGAATGGCATTAATTGAGATTTCAATACCATTATTGGTTATCTTACCAACATTAGCAGCTATATTGTTGACTGGATAAATGAAAGATGAAACAGGATAGTTCCAAATCAAATCATCCGTAACCTTGTTATAATACTCAATAGAACCATTCAAACGACCATTGAAGAACGCAAAGTCAAGTCCCACATTCAGCATACTGGTCTTTTCCCATTTCAAGTCCTCGTTAGCCAACTTAGTTGCTTGAAGAGTTGCCCAGTTTCTGCTGTTGATAACAGAAATTGACCCATTGGCTCCGTAAGTAGGCACAGCAGCATAGGCACCGAAACCAAGGGCATTACCGCTTACACCATAACCAACACGGAACTTTAAATTAGAGAGTTTTAGACTTTCCTTCGCACCTTCCATAAACTTCTCCTCAGTAATATTCCAAGCTGCAGATACAGAAGGGAACGTTCCCCAGCGATGATTCTTACCAAACACAGAAGAGCCATCACGACGAATGGTAGCCTGCAGCATATAACGACTATCATAAGAATAAGAAACACGACCATAGAAAGAGATATTGCGAATTGTCTCCTTGGTACCACTCTCCACAGCTGTCATACCATCAATCTGACCTGCATAACTCAGCTGATTCCATTTCAAGCCATCATCAAAGAAATTGTGAACAGTCAAGCCAAAGCCATCATTATCAGTTCTTTCCTCCCATGAGTAACCAACCATGGCACCTACCTTATGTTTCTTATCAATCGTTGTATCGTAATTGAAATAAGTCTCAAAAGTCTGGTCTTCACCAAAGTATGTACTACGATTTGCACGACCTTGTAAGTCGGCAACACCATTAAGTTGGGACTGATGAGAATCGTAAGCACTGTAAGTCTTTTGCTTGTTGCTATATTGATAACTCAAATTCCATGTCAAACCTTTTACGATATAGGCCGTAGCCTTACCGATAAATTGCAGACGCTTCCACATGAATTCGGAGGTATCTTCATTAATCAGCGACAAAGGATTGTAGTTCTGAGAACCATCACCTGCCACCCAGGTTCCATCGGCATTTGTAATTGGATTGGTTGGATTGAAATAGTTCATGGCATCCAAGACAGAAGCACCATCTGTACCCATCTGCACACCTTTGTGCTTACCATACATGGCATTTAAACCAGCAGAAAGGTCTAAATGGTCTTTCAACACCTTAGAACTTACCAAAGAACGGAAATTGACACGATTCATGTCTGAGCCCCTCACAATTCCCTTACGATTTAGGAAGTTCAAGGAAGCCATATAAGTTGTCTTCTTGCTACCACCATTGATAGAAAGGTTATGATTGTGACTTATACCTGTGCGAAGCACTTCCTTCTGCCAATCGGTAGAAGAACCCTTGTCATAAGCATAATCCAGTCCATTGGACTTCACATAACTGCGGATATCGTCAGCAGAAGCCATATCCAACGTCTTCAAAACCTCATCAAATGCAGCATAGCCAGAATAAGAAACATTAACGCGCTCCTGGTTATTCTTGCCTTTTTTGGTGGTCACCATAATCACACCGTTGGCGGCCTTTGATCCATAGATGGCGGTGGCTGAGGCATCACGGAGCACGTCGATGCTCTCTATGTCATCAGGGGCCACCATGGAGATGTCGACACCGGGGATGCCGTCGATTACATAGTAGGGCTGCATGGCCTCACCTGTACGGAGAGAGGAGGCGCCACGCAAGGTCATACTGGTGGAACCGTTGGGGTCGCTGGTGGAAGTCACCACCAATCCTGGCACCTTGCCCTGCAACATCTGTGCGGGGTCTGTGTACACACCCTTGTTCAGATCCTTGGCGTTCACTGTTGTAATAGAAGAGGTAACATCCTTGCGGCGCATCGTACCATAACCTACAACCACCACCTCGTTCAAGGCAGTGTTGTCTTCTTGCAACACAATCTGATTGTTGGAACCCGCCTTCACCGTTTGGGGGGTAAAGCCGATATAAGAAATCTTCAACTTGGCTCCAGGCTTCACATTCAAGGTATAGTTACCATTCATATCGGTAACTGCACCGTTCTGAGTCCCCATCTCCAACACGCTCACGCCGATGAGAGGTTCGCCATTGGCATCCTTCACGGTACCACTGACCTTACTTTGTGCAAATGTGAGAGAACTCACTAGCAGAAGGGCGGAAGAGAACAAGATTCGTCTCATGCTTCTTCCCATAGTCTTTTGTACTATTTGCATAACTTACTAGATTTTAGTTATAATTATTCGGTGCAAAGGTAGATATTACATATTACACCTAAGTTTCATTCTTGTTAAATCATGGTAATAGGCATCATAAGCCATAGGTTTCGCCGCCATAAGCCACCTTGGCGTCCGCCTTCACCTTCAAGCCCTCCACGACGACATCCTTGGCTTGGTCCACATAGATGCCATACACCTTATTATATATATAGCCCTCGCCACGGCAAGGACGCTTGTCATATACGCCGCCGTCATAGCTCGTCGTTTTCTTTAGGCGAAGATGTACGTTGTTGAAGTAGATGCTGTTTACTTTATCCTTGGTATCGCCTCCGACAAAGCAGCCGTTCTCGCTGGTAGCATAGATATTGTTGAAGTAAATCTGGCTTACCTCGCCACATTTGCCTACAGTCTGTCCTTTAGGGAATCGCCAGTTGGCATCCTTGTGGTTGCCGTTGGCACGGGGATAGGAGGTGACGTAGATAGGCTCCGCCTTGCCCCACCACACGTCGCTCCAAAGACGGCAGTCGAGGACAATGTTGGAGAAAACCACGTTGGTGACCGTTCCCTCGTCACGGTTCTGGATGCCTAATCCACGGTTGCTGCCCTTGACAACGCAGTTGTCGATAGTCACGTTATAGATGGAGTCCATGTTCTCGCTTCCAAGTTTCACTGTACAACTGCGGCTCTCCATCACACAGTTGGTCACCACGATGTCGTGGCAGGAGCCATACTCCTCGTATTCACGGCGGTTCTTGAAGCAGATGGCATCGTCGCCACTTGTGATATGACAGTTGGCGATGCGTACGTTCTTGCTGTGGTCGAGGTCGATGCCGTCGCCGTTGCGTATCTTGAGGTTGTTGAGCAGACTGACACCATCGATGACTGCACCGTCGCATCCGATGAGGTGTACCGTCCAGTAAGCACCTTCTTTTATAGTAATGTCACGGATAGAGAGGTTCTTCACACCGATGAGGGTAAGCACATGAGGACGGGGGTCGAAGGTGGCAACGGGCTTCAGTTCGTAGCTGTCACAGAGTTCCTTGCCCATAAATTGGATGCCGTTGCCGTGTATCGTACCATGACCCGAGAAGGAAAGATTCTCGATGTCCTTCGCCCAGATCCACATCATGCCCTCGCCTTCATTCTTACCGAAGGCACTCTTATGGTAGATGCGTTCGTCGGGATTAGCTTTCCACACCGCATTTGTCTCCAGTACGATGTGGACATTGGACTTCAACTGCACCGGTCCCGACAGAAAAACATGATTGGCAGGGAACACGACCTCGCCACCGCCAGCATTAGAACAAGCATCTATTGCTTTTTGAATGGCATTCGCATCGTCATTGACACCATTTCCCTTGGCACCAAAATCCATTATTCCGTATTCCTTACCCAGCATCAATATAGGCAAGAAGAGCAAAAATATAAGGCTCAAAGTTATTCTTCTCATTGTCATCAGTTTGGTTTTAAGTTCTGCAAATGTAATAAAAATATAAATATGTCACAAATTTTACTGCAACTATTTTGCATCATGCACACTTTTTAACATTCCAAACACCTTAGCCCCCACCAACCACCGCAAGGTGCGTCACCCATGAACCGCATAAATATACCGCATAATAATTGCATAAACTATAAGTTTATCACTATCACAGACAATTATTTGCATTTTTATTTGGCAGTTTGCGAATAAAGTATTACTTTTGCAACCGAATTACGAATAAAAATACATCGAATGAAGGTAAAGACCAATAGAATGGAGACTCTGAAGATGCTTATCTCCAGCCATGAGCTAAGCTCACAGGAAGAAGTATTGCAAGCCTTGGCTAAGGAAGGCTACAAACTCACACAAGCTACGTTGAGCCGCGACCTCAAGCAACTGAAAGTTGCCAAAGCCGCCTCAATGAACGGCAAGTATGTTTATGTACTGCCCAACGAAACCATGTACAAGCGTGTCTCCAATCCCCGTTCGCTCCGCGAGATGATGATGAGTCCGGGATTCCAGTCAATCAACTTCTCAGGCAACATGGTGGTCATCAAGACTCGTCCGGGGTATGCCAGCAGCATTGCCTACAACATAGACAACAGCGACATACCAGAGATTCTAGGCACCATAGCCGGCGACGACACCATCTTCATGGTGAGGAAAGAAGGAGCCAGCGAGAACGACCTCATCAAGTCGCTCTCCGAGCTTATACCAGAATTAAACCAACAATATCAGACAATAACAAGAACATTATAATCATAAGAGAAAAATGGAAGAAGTAAAAGTCATGGTGGCTGATGAAAGCCATATCAAGTACATCGACACCATTCTGACTACCATCGCAGAGGCAGCAGCCAAGCGTGGGTCCGGCATCGCCAAGCGGTCGCCGGAATATGTTGCCACCAAGATGCGAGAGGCAAAGGCGGTCATCGCCCTCCAAGGCGAGAAATTCGCAGGTTTCAGCTATATCGAGACATGGGGCAACAAGCACTATGTCACCACATCGGGCTTGATCGTTCACCCAGACTTCCGAGGCATCGGACTGGCAAAGCGCATCAAAAACCTCACCTTCACGCTTGCCAGACAGCGATGGCCTCACGCCAAGATTTTCTCACTTACATCGGGTTCGGCTGTGATGAAGATGAACACTCAACTGGGCTATCTCCCCGTCACCTTCGCCGACTTGACCGATGACGAGTCGTTCTGGCGTGGATGCGAAGGTTGCATCAACGTGGATGTGCTCCACCGCACCAACCGCAAGTATTGCATCTGCACCGCCATGCTCT
>CAVGEN010000007.1:0-29925 GCA_963628185.1 Waltera intestinalis
CCCAATATCAATCCTATTGCTATTTCCATTGTTGCTTATATTTTTTGCTAAGTTTTACATCATTCTCTCCACACTCTTCTCTTCAACCACAAAGCCAGGATTGGGTCGCTCATCTCCAAATGCTTGGGAGCTGAAACCACAATCAAGTCTTTCTCTACCAACGCCTTCTTCAAACGGGTAACATTGGCGGCCGTACCCAAGCGATAGGTGTTCAAGACAACCGTTTGGGTGAAACCTGTATGGACCCCATTCACGATAGCATGCAGGAAATTCATCTGATAAGCCGACAAATCCTCCGTCTGCTGAATAAACAAAGGCTCACAGGCATCCAGCAACCGGTCGATACCATATTGCAAGTCTGCCTCCGACGCCGTAGCCGCATCAGCCGTCCTCAACCATACGAACCATGCCAATTGCTGCACATAAGACGAATACCTGTCCGTCACCCGACATATCCCACGAGCCAAGCCTTCCGGTATGTGCTTGCCCGTTGTCTCGAAACGCTGACAGATATACTCCACCCAATCTTCCTCTCCTATCTTTTTCAAATAGAAAAGGTCGCCAAAACGATAGAAGGGATAACTATGGTTTTGAAACATCTGCTCCATCATGTGCTTCTTGCTGCCATACAGACAATAGGACACATGGCTCTGCAACTGCCATACCCCCCTCAGCTTCTTCTGGAAAGTCAAGGAGTCGGGGAAATCGCCTATCTGCTGGAACTCATCGATACATACCACAATACGGCATCCTTTGGCCCGGGCTATCGTTTCCGGGAGTCTGAGCACTTCCTCGGTCGTATTGTTGCTCGCATTGTACTCCAGGGACAAGGAGAAGTCGTTCAATGGGTCTTGTCCGAAACTTATCTTGGGAACAAAACGGCTTAAGAACACCTTGGCGTTCTCCATCCATTCTTCCCATCTGGTAGATGTAGCCCGGACAACCGCGGTTGCAAAAGCATTGATGAAATCATTCTCCGAGCGACAACCGAAAGCATCGATGCGAGCTATCCTGATGTCCTCGCTCTCCACAAGCGAACACACCTTATCCACAAGCGATGTCTTTCCCATACGACGTGGCGAAACCAAAATCGTGTTCACACCGTATGTAAAGTTAGCTTTCAATCGTTCTGTTTCCTCCCTCCGGTCTGTAAAAGCCTCTCCTTCCACTCTCACTCCGAACACAAAAGGAGCTTCTATCCGATTTGCCATAGTCTTCCTTTCTATTGTTTTACGGCTGCAAAATTAACAAAAATCTCCGATTTAAACAAACTGGTTTGAAACAAAGTTGTTTAAAACGGAGATTTTGCGCACCTTTGCAGTAGAAAGCAGCGCACCGGGAGGGGTGTAAGGGAGAAGCCCGTTCGTTAATCTTTATTATATTTCCGTTATAATAGTATTATAATAAAAGTATTATAATTATCTTTGCAATAAACAAACAACAAACAAGATATGATTAAACGACTTTTATCTTTCCTCGACGCATCGCCCGTGAATTTCTGGGCAGTGAAGAATATCGCAGAAGAACTGCAGAAGAACGGTTTCCGCCACGTCAATCCACAGGAGCCGCTGGGCAAGGTGGAGGCAGGCGACAAGTTCTTCGTCACCAAGAACGACTCCAGCATCTATGCTTTCCAAATCGGAAAGAAACCATTGGCAGACACTGGCTTCCACATGGTTTGCGCCCACTGCGACTCCCCTACCTTCCGCATCAAGCCTAACGCTGAGATGACCTGCGAGGGAGGCATCGTAAAACTCAACACCGAGGTGTATGGAGGTCCGATTATGTCTACCTGGTTCGACCGTCCACTGACGCTCGCCGGCAGAGTCATCGTAAAGGGAGAGGATGCCATGCACCCACAGACCTTGCTTCTCCACATCAAGCGACCGCTGCTGCAAATCAGCAACCTCGCCATCCACTTCAACCGCCAGGTGAACGACGGCGTAAAACTGAGCCGACAGAAAGACGTGCTGCCCATCCTCGGCATCATCAACAACGAGCTGGAGCAAGGCAATCTCCTGATGAACGTAATCACCACCGAACTGAACATCCAGCAGAAGGACATCCTAGACTTCGACCTCTACCTCGCCGACGCCACACCAGCCTGCACCTTCGGCGTACACAACGAATTCATTTCCTCAGGAAGACTCGACGACCTCTCGATGTGCTGGGCAGGAGTGGAAGCCATGATAGCATCCACCCCTACCGACACGACACAAGTGCTCGCCCTCTTCGACAACGAGGAGACGGGGTCGCAGACCAAGCAGGGAGCCGGAAGCCCGTTCCTTTCCTATATGCTCAAGCGCATCGCCCTGGGCCAGAGCGGAACCGAGGAGGCTTACTACCAAGCCGTGGAGCGTGCGTTCATGGTTTCTGCCGACAATGCCCACGCCTGGCACCCCAACTATGGGGAAAAGTACGACCCGACGAACCATCCGATGCTCGGTGGCGGTCCAGTCATCAAGTTTAATGCTGCCCAGAAGTATGCCAGCGATGCCGTTTCGGCAGCTATTTTTGCCAACATCTGCGAGCAAGCCGGCATTCCCTGCCAACGATTCGTCAACCACAGCGACGTGGCAGGAGGAAGCACCCTTGGCAACATTCTAGCCTCTTCCATCCCACTGAAGGGTGTGGATATGGGCAATGCCATCCTCGCCATGCACAGTTGCCGCGAAACAGGTAGCGTCATCGACCACGAATACACCGTCAAGGCTTTCACCAAATTCTATCAGTTGTAGTGATTTCCGTATTACAGCCGAGCAATAATCGCCCAACAATTGCAGTGCAAACGCACATCAACTGTTGGGCGATTATTCATACAATACTTTAGGCAAGTTATTCCCCAGAAGAAACATACCCCTTGTTCTGAACCAACAACTTGTTTAAGTCCATACACTTGCGAGGTATAGGGAAGACGATGGTATATTCCGTTTCCTCTTCTTTCTCCAAAGGTTCACGAAGGTCGTAGGCGCCAGTAAACCTGCCGAAACGGACGAGGTCCTGGCGGCGCCATCCCTCCCAAACCAATTCAAGCAAACGCTCTTCAAGAATATTGTCGAGCGTGGCAGAACGAGAAGGCATTCCCACACGAGCGCGGACAGCATTGAGTTCCCGACTTCCCTCCTCGCCATTGCGCACCTTCGCCTCAGCCTTCATCAGCAAAACATCGGCATAGCGGAAAAGAACTATATCGTTGCTCTGCAGCTTGCCATCCATATAGGACGTTCTGTCCACCTCATACTTCGCCATCCTTGCACCTGCGGTCTTGATGTAAGGGCTATTGGTAAGATTCTGCATCACCTCAAAAGGCTGATACTCCAAAGGCTTACCATTATCCAACATCAGTTCTTTTCCATCTACCTTGACGATACCAGCCACAAAGTTGAGCCTGCAACGAGCGTCTTCGCCAGCCTCGCCATAATGGTTAGCCTTCATCGTATAGATGGTGGCACAAGTGCCATTCTCGCTTCCCCATCCCAAGGCACCGCCATGCTTATAGTGGTAAGACCGGAAAAGATAGTGGAACTGATTGGTATAAATATTCTTGTCCATAGGAATCGTAAAAATGTTCTCCTTCGAGGTCTCGTTGTGGGTGGAGAAGTTGAAGGCATAGTCATCCTCCAAGACATACCCTTCCTCCGCCAACTTATCGCAATAATAAATGCAGGTTTCCCAGGCATTCATTCTTTCCCCGCCATTTGCATATACAGATTTCCCGTCAAGCAACGAAGATCCATCAGCAATTTGAGCCATGAAAAAAATGTCCTCACCCTTCGGGCGGTTCTCATATCCTTGCATCCAATCGTCATACGTATAGATTTCCGCATTCAGAGCCAACTTCGCCAACAGGAAATACGCCACCGGGCGAGTTATTCTCCCATAGTAGTTTCCTTCCTTATTGCTGTGTTCATCAGGAAGATAAGCCAAGACGGACTGCAATTCGCTAAAGACAAAATGGAAGACTTCGCTTCGTTTACTTGGAGCGGTCAGATTGGCATCCGTTACCGACAACTCAGTATCGGAAGCATACACGGCCGACTCCCCCGAAGAAAGGACAACAGGAACACACCCAAACATATCCATCGCCTCATAATACATCAAGGCACGAACAGCCCTTACCTCAGCCTTGAATCGCACCTTTTGGTCGGTTGTGAGCAAGCTCGACTTGGCATCTATGACATCAAGCGACCTATTCGCCAACACGATTACCTTATAGATATATTTCCAAGTATCATACAGAGGCTGGTCATCCGCCGTCCATTTATGCTGGTACATTGCATTCCACAAGCCCCCGTCATACCAGTCGCCGCCACGAATCGGGACAATAGCCTCATCGGTGGTCAGCGTATTATAGTCGTAGATACCACGGCAAGTGCCTTGCAAGCCCTCGCTCTCGTTGGCTCCACCTATATAATTATAGAGGGAAGCCACGGCATTGGTATAGATTTCCGAGGCTGACCCATAGATAGCATCTTCATCCAACTGGTCTTTTGGGTGCTCGTTCAAACACGAAGTCAAGCACAAGGTAGCCGCTAGCAAAATCGCAAAGAATGCAGCATTCGCTTTCACCTTATTATATATATATCGTATCATCATCATATCGCATTTAGATTCTTCACACTTCGTTCTTCACTCTTCACTTAGAATTGCACACTCAGTCCGATGGAATAAGTTCGATAAATCGGATAGGTTCGCTTGTCATCAATACCCATCGTACTATTCACGACATAGCTGTTTATCATCGGTGTCAATCCACTATAACTTGTTATCGTGGCAAGATTGTTTACGCTCGCCGACACCCTCAGCGACTGGACAACACCCTTCTTGATAGGAATGTCATAACCGAGGGTGAGGTACTCAAAATTGAGATAATCGCCTTTCTCCAGCCAATAGTCGGAAACGTTCTGGTCAACGATGTTCTTCTCTGGCGCACCCTTCAAGACATTGTAGTCGGGGAAACTCGACATATTGGTGTAAGCCAAGCCAGTGCCATTGAAAATCTTATGTCCGAACGCCCCGTTCATCTGGAGCGAGAGATACCAATCCCGATAACGGAAACTGACATTGGAGCCCAGCGTCACCTTCGGGGTTGCCTGTCCCGCGACATATCTATCCCCACCATCACTCAAATCTACCGTTCCGTTTTGGTCAAGGTCTTCGATGTCGTAGCGATAATGCCCATTTCCATCAGACACAATCCCCTTGCAATGAGGCAGATAGAAGACACCAAGCGGTTGCCCCACTATCTGATACACCACATTATTGTATCCACCATGCTGACCTGCACCCGACAAGGCTCCCATCGCCGTCACTTTCGCCGCCGACATCTGCATCCCCTCATACTCACCGCTTAACGACAAGAGCTTGTTCTTCTGCCAAGCAAGGTTCATATTGACATTCAGTTCCATGTCCTTTTTCAGGATAGGCGTGAAAGACACACCGACCTCAAGACCTTGGTTGCTCATCGAACCGATGTTTGCCAAGAGTTTGTCGTAAGCAAAAGGTGGAACAGGCACGTCGTAGGCATAGAGCATATCGGTAGTCTTAGAATAGTAATACTCGGCTGTGACAACCAGTCGATTCTGCCAGAAGCCGAGGTCGGCACCGATGTTGAAGGTAGATCGAGTCTCCCATTTGAGGTCGGGATTATTGTTGCGAACCATCCCCATCGTCACAGTAGGCGAGCCATCTATTGACACGATACCATTCTGCCGTACCGTATTCATGGTGGTATAGGAAGAGATGCCGCCAAGGTTGCCCGACTGTCCATACCCCATGCGGAGCTTCAGCATCGTTATCGGTTTCACCACCGCCAGCCACGCCTCCTTCTTCATATCCCAAGAGGCTGATATGGAAGGGAAGAATCCCCAAGTATGGTCATCGCCCACCATCGAGGAACCGTCACCACGCATGGAAAGAGACAATGAATACTTGTCCATCAAGGTATAATCCACATTTCCCATCACAGAAGCCAACGCCGGATCTTCATAATTGCTATCCGTACCACCAAAAGGACGAGAGGCTGCCGCACCTATATTATTATAGTGCATATCGTTAGTGGTAATACCCTTCGCCGATGTCCAGAAGCCAGTACGAACTTGCTTTTGGTATTCAGTACCCAACATCGCCTTCAAAGAATGAAAGCCCGACGTGAGTTGGTAATTGAGAGACACATTGCCAATCCACTCCTCGCTCTTGAACTCGCCACGATAGAGATTGCCCTGCGCCCAAACCCATGTAGGACAAAACTGGTTGTTCTCGTTGGAGGCATAAGAGTAAGAACCGAAAGCGGAGGCAAAGAGATGATGACTTGCGGTATTCAGGACATCGTACGCCAACTTCAAGTGAGCATTGAAGTTCATGTTCTTGGTATCATTGCGCTCATAGAGCAAAGCCCCGGGAGGATTCACCTGCGAAGCCGCCTCATTCTTCACCCAACCGCCATTCTCCTGCCCGTAAGGATAAGTAGGATTCATGGCATCGGCCGAATAGAAGAGTGCCTGCGTATCGAAGATACCATTGTCTTTGTAAGAAGCTCCAAACACGCCGAAGTCGCCCGTGAGACGGTTGTTGAAAGCCTTTTGGGAAACATCTATCTTAGCCACGAGATTGCGATAGTCCTTGCTTCGGATGATCGTGTTATGGTCGATATAGCCGAAGGAAGCACGATAATTAGAAGTGGGATTACCCCCGCTGAAAGCAAGGTAATGGTTTTGGATATTACCCGTACGAGTGATTGCCCGGTGGAAGTCGGTGTCATATCCCTTGTCGCTATACTCCAAGCCATACTTCCGGGCGGCAGCTATATACTCGGCAGCATTCAGCATCCGCATGCTCTTACACATCGCCTCCACGCCATAGTTGCCCTCATAGGAGATCTGGAATCCCTTGCCTGTACCTTTCTTCGTCTTCACCTGGATGACACCCGAAGCACCACGCGAGCCATACATCGCCGTCTCTGAAGCATTCTTCAAGACAGCAAAGCTCTCGATGTCGGCAGGATAGATGGTGGCAAGGGTCGCCACATCCGAGGTCACACCGTCGATGATGACAAGAGGGTCGTTGCCTCCCATGATGGAGGTAGTGCCACGGACACGAACGGAGTTGAGCATGGCGAGGCGGTCCAGGCCATTGGTTGTCACGTTCACGCCGGCCGTCTTTCCACTCAAGGCATCGAGGGCATTGGTGACCACACCTTTCTTGAGCAATTCTGGCTCTACGATACTTACGGAGCCATTGATTTGAAGAGAATCCCATGCAGGGCTTTTCAGTTCCTGTGCCTTCATGGGTAGGGGAACCATTGCCAACATCAGCATCGAGCAAGCTGAGTATCTGTGAAGTTTTTTAGAAGCTGTCAAGGAATATACCATTATTTACTGTTTTAGGTTGTTTGTCAGTTATGGTGGCAAAGTTATAAAAAAATACCGAACATGAAAGCAATCTGCACAAAAAGTTCCATTATTTAACATTTTTGTCTTTTATTCTTGTCCATTACGAAAAAACATCGTACCTTTGCACACGGTTGGCAGAATGCCAACTAAGGGGTGCTACCGCCATTGCGGATGCTGAGAATATACCCATCGAACCTACACGACCAGGTAATGCTGGTTAGGGAACATCGGTTACATATATACTTTCCCCTTTATCGTAATCAGGTTTTAACAATAAAAAATGAAAAGATTTCATGGAATTGCGCTAAGCGTAGCTGCATGCTCTTTGGCTTCACAGGCTGCCTTGGCACAGACCCAACTAGACACCACCAAGGTGCAGAATCTGAATGAAGTAGTAGTAAAAGGCGTACGTGCCACAAAGGAAGCTCCATACGCCGTGGCAAACATCAAGAAAGCAGAACTCCAACAATTCTCCCGTACAGGAAAAGAATTGCCATTCCTCCTTTCTCGTACTCCCGGCATCTTGGCTTGGGGTGAGAACGGTCTTGGCACGGGTACTTCCTACATGCGTATTCGTGGCGCAGCCGGCAGCCGCATCAATGTCACCCTCGACGGAGTGGCCCTCAACTCCCCTGAAGACCAAACTGTCTTCTGGGCCAACATGAACAGCTATGCTTCTCTCTTGGGTTCCATCCAAGTACAGCGCGGTGTTGGTTCTTCCACCAATGGCGACGGTGCTTTCGGCGGTTCCATCTCTATGGCAACAGCCGCACCTTCTTTGACTCCTACCGCAGAGTTGACCGGCTCATACGGTTCTTACAACACTTATAATACAGGTGTTAGCTTCTCTACGGGTTTGATGGGCAAGCACCTTATCTTCGATGGTGCTTATCATGAGACTGCCACCGATGGCTATATCAACGGAACATCAGGCCGATCAGGTTCTTACTATGGTGGACTGACATGGCTCGCCGACAACTTCAAGATTAGCTACAAGAATATCGGCAACTTCGAGAAGACGGGGCAGGCTTGGAGCGGTGTGCTCGGAAGCGACTACGACACCAACTTTACCTTGATGGACGACGGCATCCGTACTTATAAAGATATGTACGAGGCAGGACTCGGCAAGTTTAACATATTGACTGCAGGCTTGGTAAGAAATGGCAAGGGTGATTACTCCATCGTTCCTTACACCATGCGTGATGGAAGTCGTTGGGGCAAGACTACCGACAACTTCTATCAGAACCACAACATCTTGTCTGCCACATGGACACCTTCCAGCCACTGGAGTCACAACATCGCTGCACACTATACATACGGCTATGGGTTCTACAAGGAGTTCAAGAGCCGTGCTAAGTTCGCCAAGTTTGGTCTTACTTACCACGATGCAGAAGGCAACTTCGTGAAACGTTCCGACTTTATCCGCAAAAAGGGATTGACCCAGCATACCTATGGCATCGTGTATAACACCAACTACAAGGACGACCATTGGGACATCATCGGAGGCGTGAACCTACAGCAGTTCCGTGCCAGCCACTGGGGCTACCTCACCTATATCGCCGACCAACGTGCAGAACAGCAATACTTGGGCAAGGACGGCAAGT
This sequence comes from Waltera intestinalis, assembly GCA_963628185.1. Lineage (GTDB taxonomy): Bacteria > Bacteroidota > Bacteroidia > Bacteroidales > Bacteroidaceae > Prevotella. The sequence continues at coordinate 8,996 of CAVGEN010000007.1, forward strand.
ACAAGTACTATGATTCCGACGCCCACAAATATGACTACAGTGCTTTCATCAAGGCTAGCTATCGCTTCGCCGATTACTGGAACGTATTCGCCGACTTGCAGTACCGCCGCGTAGAATACAAGACCGACGGTATCAACGACAAGTTCGTGGAACAAGAAGATGGCACATACAAGAACCAGGCTCTGAACATCAACGACAAGTTCAACTTCTTCAATCCTAAGGTTGGTATCAGCTATACCAAGGATGGGCACAAGGCGTATGCTTCCGCTGCATACAGCAACCGCGAGCCAGAGCGCAACAACTACACCGACAACGGCAGCTATCCTTTCCCTAAGCAAGAGAAGCTGCTCGATGTAGAATTCGGATACCAATATCAGGGAAGCAACTGGCATGCAGGTGCCAACTTCTATTACATGGACTACGACAACCAGCTGGTACAGACTGGTCAGTTAAGCGACATCGGCGAGGCTTTGACAACCAACGTAAAAGACTCTTACCGCATGGGCGTAGAGTTGACAGCAGGTTGGGCACCATTATCATGGTTGTCTGTCGAAGGAAACGCAGCTTTGAGCAAGAACAAGATCAAGGACTTCGACGAGTACGTAGAAGACTGGGACAACGGAACAGCCAAGATTCACTATGACAACTCCACTTTGTCATACTCGCCATCAGCCATTCTGAATGGTTTTGTTGATTTCCACTACGCAGGTTTCTCTGCCACATGGCACACCAACTTCGTTAGCAGCCAATACCTAGACAACTCCGAGAGTAAGGACCGCTCACTGCCATGCTACTCCCAGAGCGACCTCAGCCTCAACTACACCAGCAAGGTAAAGAAGGCACTAGGTATCAAACAGGTAACACTCGGCTTGGATTTCAACAATGTATTCAACCGTCACTATGCGCCTAGTGGCTTTGTATGGTATAATGCCATCAGCAAGAGCGCAGGCTACACCCAAGACCACCGCTTGAGTGCCATTAGTTACATCCCAATGGCAGGCTTCACTTGCATGGCTCACTTAACATTGAAATTCTAAATTGAAGCAAGAATCATGATGGATTTCATCACATCTCATGGTTTAGACATCTTTACCACGGTACTCGGACTGGTTTATATCCTGTTGGAGTACCGTGCCAGCATCTGGCTTTGGGCAGTAGGCATCATCATGCCAGCCTTGGACATCTGGCTCTACTGGAGCCATGGACTCTATGGCGACGCAGGCATGGCTGTCTATTATACCTTTGCCGCCATCTATGGTTATGCTGTATGGAAATGGGGAAAGAAACACAACCAGAAGGATCAAGAGGAACTTCCGATTACAAGCATGAGGAAATCGCTCTACCTCCCTACCCTCCTTTTCTTCGTTGCAGCTTGGGCTGCCACCTATTATATATTGGCGACATTCACCAACTCCACCGTTCCTTTGCAGGATAGCTTTACCAACGCGCTGAGTTTCGTAGGTCTCTGGGCCTTGGCTCGCAAATACATCGAACAATGGTTCTTTTGGATAATCGTCGATGCCGTTTGCTTCTACCTATATATCATAAAAGGCATCCCTTTCAAGGCTGGACTCTATGGGTTCTATGTCATCATCGCCGTAGCAGGTTACTTCAAGTGGAAGAAGATGATGACGATAAAAAAAGGACGTGCGTAAATGCACGTCCTTTTTTATGCCTTCAACTTGAATGAATTTTCAATACTCATAATCTCATCGCTGAAAGTAGCATCTACCTTCAAACGCTCCTCCACTTTCGAACAACTGTGGATAACCGTGCTATGGTCGCGATTGCCAACAAGTTTGCCGATACGAGAGGCAGGCATCTTGGTAAACTTCTGTGCCAAATACATGGTCACTTGTCTTGCCACCACATACTCCCGCTTACGACTCTTGCTATTCACCGCAGCCGTCGTCACATTATAATGCGTACAAACCTTCTCTACGATGTCATCTATCGTAAGTGGCTTGTCATCCACCTTGACAGCACGCTTGATGACACGCTCGGCCAAACGAATGTCAATACTACTGTTATATACGATGCTATAGGCCAGCAATCCATTGACGGCGCCCTGCAAGTCACGCACACTCCCATTGCAAGTCTGGGCAATGAAAGAAACCACCTCCTTGGAAATCTTCAAACCGTCACGATGAATCTTGTTGCTCAAAATATCGACACAGAGCTGGATGTTCGGTTTTTCCAATTCACACACCAATCCACACGAGAAACGAGTCAACAAGCGGTCGGGCACATCTTTCAAGTCAACAGGTGGACGGTCACTTGCCAAGATGATACGTTTTCCATTGCGGAACAGATGGTTGAAGATATGAAAGAACGTGTTCAACGTCTTAGCCTTTCCCGCCCAGTCTTGAATATCATCCACTATCAAAATATCAATCGACTGATAGAAGTTGATGAAATCATTGCTGGAGTTATGCAAGATGGCATCAGTGTATTGTGTCTGGAAAAGACGGGCACTGACATAAAGCACTCGCTTTTGCGGATACATCTGCTTCGCCTTCACACCGATAGCATTCACCAAATGTGTCTTTCCACTTCCAGAAGGGCCATAGATGAACATCGGGTTAAACTGTGGGGTGTTTGGATGCTCGGCAATAGACAGACCCACAGAACGAGGAAGTTTGTTGCTCTCGCCCTCCATATAGTTGTTGAAAGTCAACTTAGGGTCCAACTGGGTGTCAATGTCATCTTGTGGGGCTGGGTCTGCTGAGTTTGCCTGTCCGTCGGCGCACGGAGTCACAGAGGAGCCTTGTTCTCCAGCCTCGGTAATAGTGCCCCCGGGAGTATTCTGAACGACAGCGACACGATATGTCAAGCGTATGCCCTCACCAAAGTTTTGGCGAAGCACCTTACTCATCAAGTCCACGAAATTAGCTTCCAAGTACTCATAAAAGAAAGCACTAGGAACACGCACCAGCAATGTCTTCGTAGCCGGTTTGTATGACTCGAAGACAATGGGCTTAAACCACGTATTGAAATGTTGCTCAGAGACCTTCTCACGGATGAGCGTAAGACTATTATCCCATAGAGCTTTTGGACTTGCTAACATTATATTAAATCTGTATTATCTGTTTGTAATTGCTCAAATTAGTAAGATGACCCAACTATGCGCCAAATTCAGTGCAAAATTATAAAATAAATAGCAGACTACCAAATCGGTAGTTTTAAATTATTTTAATACAACTCTATAACCACCTAATTACCAATGATTTAATTAAGTTATCCACAGTTTTCGACTTTTTACCCTATCTTTCACACTAAGCAACTGAATATCAAAGAGATAGAAATACAAAGACGCCAACCGACGGAAATTAGTGAAACAAAAATGAAACACCCTCGAAACAACTAACAAACAATAAGTTTGAAACTTGCAACGAGGGCGTGGAACATTCCAAAGTCTTATTTAGACTATTTTTAATTTAGCCGCATCTTACATTTTAGGTAGCCAAGCGTTCTTTTACTTGTCCTTCCTACCAAAGAGAGAGAAGTGAACATAACGCTTAGGATGCTGCTTGAGGTTGACGACCAAAGAATCAGCATCACGCATCGTAGCGTTCAAGTTGTTGTAAAGCTGCGGGTCGTTCATCAACAAGCCTAACGTTCCCTTGTCGCTATTCAACTTATCCGTAAACGCCTGTGCATTCTCCAAAGTTTGATTAACCTTGTTCAACGTACCCTGCACATCAAGCGAAGCCAGATTGGAAGTAAGCCGGTTCGTATTGTCAAGCACGCCGTTAGCACGATTAATCATACCAGGCACTTGCTTGTTCAAGCCAGCCATCAAAGTATTCAACTCACGTGTTGACACCGTAAGATTGTTGGTGATGGTCTGAGCATTATGCAAAGTCGCAGCCAAAGCTGGGTCAGCAAGCAAGGCATTCACGCTAGCCAAGATAGAATCCAACTTAGGCAACATCTTTTGTATCTCAGGAATCATCTCCGCCGCCTTGCCTAAAGCACCCGCATTGACAGTTCCAGGAATGATGTCTCCAGCCTCTATCCGCTCGCGAGGATTATTGGCAAGCAAGATATTTACCTGTAGATTACCCATCAAGTCTTTCACTATCTCCGCCTGACTACCCTTAGGGATGCGCAAGTTCTTGTCGATGTCGGCTTTCACCTTGATAGGACCAGACTGAGCATAGTTGAAATCCACAGCATCTACGGTTCCGACCTTATATCCATCAGCATAGATAGGCGTTGAGGCCCCAAGCCCTTGGATGTCATCAAACGTCATATAGTAATAGTTATTGGAAGAAAACAGATTGATGCCCTTCAGAAAGTTGATTCCGAAGTACATAATCAGAATGCCGACGATAGCGACCAGGGCTATCTTAATTTCCTTGGTTATTTTCATTTTCCTATTGTTTATTCTGTTTATATTCTCTGATAGCTTGGTTGACATCATATTTCTGTCCATTCTTAAAGGCTATGATGAAAGCCTCCGGGAACTTTTCCAACAATGTCTTGCGAAGCTTGTATATTTCATTATAGTTGGCAGAAGATCCGATGGTGTATTTCACCATACCATCCTCCTGGTAAGACTCATAATTTTCCTCGCCCTTGAAATGAGCGTCACCTTTGCGAAGCACACGGTCGCTCGCCAATACCTGCACCTTGAAGACAGGGTCATTATCTACGGTCACCTGCTGCTTCTGCTCCGACCGACGAACGGTGTCTCTTTGCGCCTTATTCCCATAAGAGTCGGGAACGACAGTTGGAACCGCCTTCTCTTCCGACTCCGCAGAGCGATAAGGAACGGACACACGCTTGTCGTATTTATTCTTATACTTGGCAAAACCTTGATATATTGCCTTGGCAATGTCATCCACACGACTCTCCGTATTGAGAAGTTCCTCCTCGTCTGGAGTCGTAATAAATCCCAACTCTATCAAACAACTAGGCATCGAAGTCTCTCTCAACACCAAGAAACCCGCTTGATGCACCCCCTTGTCCGGGCGATTGGCATTATTGCAGACACTTGTCTGGATAGAACGTGCGATTTCCACACTTCGCTCCATATTCTTGCCTTGTATGAACTCAAAGATGATATAACTCTCCGATGACTTCGGGTCAAACCCCTGATAGGTCTGCTGATACCCTTTCTCCATCGAGATAACAGAGTTCTCTCGCATCGCCACATCGAGATTGTCCTTGGCACGGTGCATACCGAGAGAGTATGTCTCGAAGCCACGAGCTATCTTGCCAGCAGGCAAAGCATTGGTATGGACCGAGATAAACAAGTCCGCCCCTGCCTTGTTGGCGATGTTGGCACGTTCCATCAAAGGAATGAACACGTCCGTGGTTCGAGTATATACCACTTTCACCTCTGGCAGATTTCGCTCCACATATCTTCCGAAAGCCAAAGCGACCTTTAGGTTGATATCTTTCTCCTTCGACTTTGCTCCCATGGCTCCAGCATCATGCCCGCCATGCCCAGCATCAATGACAAGTGTGAAACGATTATTGGCAGCAAGCACGCCAGCCGCCAACACCAAGAACGTAACCAACAAAAGAGTTATCTTCTTCAACATATTTATCTAATGATTGTGCAAAATTAATCATTTTAAGGCAGAAAACCTAGAACTGCCTTAAAGTTTTATCATTTATTAAGTGAATACTTTGCGCAAGCCTATTTATCTCTCGAAACGAACTTCCACCCCTGCGCCCTTGCAATCCGCTCCCATTGGCGGATTCTGCTTGACTATTATCAGTTCCACCTCCTCTATACCTGGATAGCGGCGGAAAAGGCGGTCGCCAATTCTTCCAGCTACCCTTTCCAGCAAGGCACTAGGCACAGCCATCTCTTGCGCCACCAACTGAAAGACTTCGGCATAGTTGAGCGTATCGTTGACATCATCACTTGTCAACGCTCCAGAAACATCATATTTGATTCTCATATCTACCATATAGTCATTCCCCGTGAGTCGCTCCTGTGGCAATACGCCATGGAAAGCATGAAACTTAAGATTCTGCAAGAGAATATAACTACTGCTCAGTTTCATCACTATTCCCTTTCTCTACATTACAGTCTTCACCTACATATTTCTTCAGAGCTTTCTCCACACCTTTTTTCCATGTGTTTATGTTGTCTGAGGTCAACTGAAGTTGGTTGACCAACTTGATGACATGTTCGATAGGCATACGATAGCGCAACACTCCGGAAATCAACTTGGCGTAGTTCCAATATTCAGGATTGAACTTCTCGCTCAACCCCTCAACCGTAATCTTATACCCACGCTTATTGACAAACTGGAAGTCGTATCTTTTCTGCCCCTCCCCAAGAATGGTCTTGACTATCTTGCCTTTAGCTACAGACTTCGGCAACATAATACCTTCGTCCTCATCCTGGAGTCCCGTAAATATCTCGTATGGATGCCCATTATAGAGTCCTACCAAAGCCACCCATTTTTCCTTGTTGTTTTGAAACCTAACCACATCGCATTCCAGCTCCCTAGGGCGCACCTCCACCACTTCTGGCAAGAAGTAGGGTTCCTTTGCGTCCATAGATACGGCATTCGTCAATTTCTCATAAAGACGATGCCAATCAGAACCTGACTGTTTACCATAGCGTTTGTGAAGAATGGCCAATTGGGCATTCAATTCATTTACCAAAGCCAAGCCAGCCTCCTCGAAAGTCATATTTTCTGTATATTCCATATCAAACGTTTCATATAATTTAGGTGCAAAATTAAACTTTTATTTTCAAATGATGAAAAGATTTACTAATTATTTCACAAAAGAAGTCGATAAGTCACACTTTTCGGAAAACTTTGCGTACCTTTGCATAAGAATTATAGCATATATAATAAAGGTGCAATATCAAAAATAAAGCAATATGAAATCAATACAAGAAAGAACATCTATCCGCAAATACTCCGACAAGGAAGTGTCAGACGAATTGCTCAACCGTTTGCTAGAAGAAGCGGAACGTACTCCTACCATGGGAAATCTTCAACTATATAGCGTCGTCGTGACAAGAAGTGAAGAAGGCAAGAAAGCCTTGGCTCCAGCCCACTTCAACCAGCCGATGGTGACGGGAGCGTCTGTAGTACTCACTATTTGTGCCGACTATCGCCGTACTACAATTTGGGCAGAGAATCGGCAAGCTACTCCCGGCTATGACAACATACTCTCGTTTATGAATGCAGCCACCGACGCCCTTCTCTTCACACAGACATTCTGCAATCTGGCGGAGGCAGAAGGACTTGGAACTTGCTTCTTAGGAACCACCGTCTATATGCCAAAGTTGATAATAGACACCTTGAAGTTACCCAAGTTGGTGATGCCTGTAGCCACCATTACCTTAGGTTGGCCAGACGAGCATCCAGCCAAGAGCGACCGTCTGCCACTCCGCAGCATCGTCCACAAAGAGTCTTTTGCAGACTACACCCCAGAAAAGATCGATGACTTCTATGCAGAAAAAGAATCACTCGAAGAGAACAAGGAGTTTGTGCGCATCAACAACAAGCAAACTCTCGCACAAGTCTTCACCGACATCCGATATACAAAGAAAGACTGTGAAGCAATGAGCGAAGGTTTCCTGGAGACCCTCAAACAACAAGGATTTCTAAAATAGTTTGTAAATATAATTCAACATTTAGGTATCCCTAGCCTCCTCGTTCTTTTTCCACCCCTTAGGGGCACTTTCATTTCTGCGTCGGGAGGAAAAACTTTTTCCCTCCCGACGCAAAAAATTATCCCTGCCGACGGAAAAACTTTTCCATCGGCAGGGATTTTGTAATATCAAAGCGCTTTGTAAAATATTATCGCAAAGCAACCAAGAGTTTTTACTCTACTACGATAGGCTTGTACTTAGGAACCAATGCCTTCATGATACACCAACCCACGAGGTATGCGACACTACAAATACAGAACACAATCATGTAAGCTGCTGGCTTGCCCTCGAAGCCCATGAAAGAGAAGGCAGAACCCTGTTCTTCCGCAAAAGTGAAGAAAAGACCAGAGCCATAATTGATGACATAAGAGCCCAAACCACCAGCCATCGCACCGATACCCGTGATAGTGGCAACAGTTGACTTAGGGAACATATCGCTCACGGTAGTATAAAGGTTGGCAGACCAAGCTTGATGTCCTGCACCCAAGAGACCAATAATGACAGCTGGCCACCATGCACTATAAGCTCCCAATGGCTGAGCCAACAAACCCAGCAGCGGGAAGCAAGCAAATATCAACATTGCACGCATTCTACCAATATAAGGATTCATGCCCTTCTTATCTACAAAGTAAGTTGGCAAATAACCACCACCGATACTCAATACTGTTACGATAGCATAAAGAGTGAAGATGAGGGCAATGGCCATAGGAGAATCGGAGGTATAACCATACTGGTCGGAGAAATAAGCTGGAGCCCAGAACAGGAAGAACCACCACACACCATCGGTAAGCAATTTACCCGTGACAAACGACCAAGTCTGGCGATAAGTGAAGCACTTGAAGAAACCGATTGTCTTTTCTTCCTTTGTTTCCAGCTTGTTCTGTACCTCGGCTATATCCTCATCCTGCTCGATATAGTTCAACTCAGCCTGATTTACATGCTTACTCTTGTTTGGCTTATCATAAAGGAAAATCCACAGAGCCATCCACACGTAACCGAGCACACCAATGATGATGAACGCCATCTCCCAACCCATGGCACGAGCCAACAATGGAATGGTGGCAGGAGCTGCCAAAGCACCAATAGAAGCGCCACTATTGAAAATAGAAGTAGCGAAGGCACGGTCTTTCTTTGGGAAATATTCTGCAGTTACCTTGATGGCAGCGGGGAAGTTACCAGCCTCACCCACCGCGAGGACCAAACGGCAAGAGAGGAACAGCCATACGCTGATGGTGGCAATAGCCACGGCTGCATCACTACCAGCCTGAACCAAGCGAAGAGCCTCGATGGAGTCGTAACCTTCAACTTGCATGGCAACCCATCCACAACCCGCATGCAACACTGCACCTGTTGACCACACAAAGATGGCGATGAGATAACCTTTCTTGGTACCCATGAAATCGACAAACTTACCTGCGAAAAGGTTGGCGATGGCATAGAAGATGGAGAAGCAACCGGTAATCAAACCATAGTCTGCATCTGTCCAGTGGAATTCTGGAGCTATGAAATCCTTCCATGTCAAAGAGAGAACCTGACGGTCCATGTAGTTTACTGTGGTTGCCAGGAAGAGCAACGCACAAATCACCCAACGGAAGTTGGACATTTTTGCTGTTTTAATAGGACTCATTGTTTAAGTTTTTAAGCGTTATTTTTTGTCTTGTTTTATTTAGATGTCATAAAATGGCAAAGCCTGGCTTGACCTACCAAGCCAGGTTATGCCTGCTGTTTTGCTTATTATTCCAAATCAGGGATTTTGACTACCTGCATGTCATTGTAAATCAAGTTCTCGCCTGCCATACCCCAGATGAAAGTATAGTTGCTGGTACCCGCAGCGCAGTGGATTGACCACTCCGGAGCAATCACAGCCTGCTCATTGTTGAGCCAGATAGGACGAGTCTCTTGTGGCTCACCCATCACATGTAGAATCTTCTGCCCCTCTGGTACATTATAATAGAGGTATGTCTCCATACGGCGAAGGTGGGTATGGGCAGGCATGGTATTCCACACCGATCCTTCCTTCAACTCGGTAACGCCCATCTGCAACTGGCAAGTACGAACACCTGCCACACCATCGATAATCAACTGGTGGATGACACGGTCGTTGCTCTCCTTCAAGCTACCAGCCTTGATGTTGTTAGCATCCTTCAAGGTCACCTTCTTGGTAGGGAAAGACTGATGAGCGCAAGCACTGTTCATATAGAACTTTGCTGGTTTGGCAGCATCCTTGCTAGCCATTGTTATATCCTTTGCACCACGACCTACATAGAGCGCCTCTTGGAATGCCAAAGTATATTTCTTGCCATCCACTGTAACGACACCCTCACCACCAATGTTGATGATACCCAACTCACGGTTGTCGAGCAGATTCTTCTGGTCGGCTGGCTTGTCGGTATAAAGAGGAGCGATAGAAGTCAACTTTAATGGAGCAGTTGTTGGTTCTGCACCACCGATAAGGAAACGATCGAACATCGTATAAGTCCAATTCACCTCGCCTGGCGCGAAGACTTTCTCGATAGCGAACTCGCCACGAAGACGATCTGTCGTATAATGCTTGGCGTCATTAGGATTGCTAGCATAACGAACATTGTAATTGGTATAGGCATTCTCTGCCTTCACTTCATAACCTGACTTATGGCACTGAGCCATAGCCTGACCTGCTGTTAGAACCATTGCTGCTAATATTACTGTTAGTTTCTTCATTATTATTTTGTTTTAATTTATTTCTTTGCTGCTTTTTCGTCCGCTACGATGCGACGACGATTCACTATCATCAAGCCAACAGTGACGAGAGTGAGGAGACCCATGCCGACATACGACAACTTCACGCCTCGATATATCAACCATCCGAAGAGAGAAGATGCAAAGTCGAGCGCACCACCCGAGAAACCTTCTGGTATGTGAGCGGCATTATCGCCTGTAGCCTTAAAGACCTCGTTGGCTGCCATCGTGAAGTCGGGTGCCATGTCGGTCACGAAATACAAACCGATGACAAGAGCCACAAGACCGACAACCAAAGTCTTCACCACATTACCCTTGGTGAAAGGAAGTATCATCGGGAAAAGATAGAACATACCAGCCAAAGAAGCCAAAGGCAAAAACTGGTTGCCTGGCAAGAATACCGCAATAGCCAAGATGACTGGAATCAAGATAACGGATGCCACTAAGGTTGTAGGATGACCAATCACCAAAGCAGGACTCATACCGATATGCACTTTCTTACCATTGAACTTCGTCTTTACCAACTCCTGTGTTTTCTCAGAGATTGGCTTCAAGCCATCTATAAACAGAGAGGTAATACGAGGTATCAGCTCCATCACGGCACCCATCGTAACACCGAGGAAGAGTATCTTCTTGATGTCGAGCTGTGCAGCCCAACCAATCAAGGCGCCCACAATAACGCCGAGCACCAATGGCTCACCGAGCACACCAAACTTCTTTTTCAATCCCTCTGCATCAATGTCGAGTTTGGAGAAGCCAGGAATCATATCCATCAGTTTGTTAAACCCGATGGCGAAAGGCATAAAACTCTGGCAGAAAGGTTGTGGGATGGAGATACCCTCCAAGTCGTAATACTTTTGGAACTTCTCTGCCGTCAAGTCAGCGCATACCAAGGTGCAGATGTAGCAAACAATGGCTGCGAAATAGCCCCAAAGCAAGCTCTCGCCCATTACGAAGTAAGCCACAGCGCCGATGAAAGCGAAATGCCAATAGTTCCACAAGTCGATATTGACAGTCCGTGTAGTTTTGGTTATCAACATCAAGAAGTTGACGCCCAAACAAATTGGGATTATCAATGCACCGACGGCGGTATTATAAGCCACCGCAGCAGCAGCAGGCCATCCCATGTCAAACACATTCAACTGTAGGTGATAAATATCAGAAATAGCCTTCAGAGGGTCGTTGAAGTTAGTTGTCAACAAAGCGGTAACAACCCCGAGTCCTACGAAGCCCACACCTACAAAGAGTCCCGACTTGAGAGCCTTACCGAATTTCATGCCAATGCACAAGCCGATGACCGTGAAGATAATTGGCATCATCACGCTGGCGCCCAAGCTTATGATATAGCTAAATACTTGTTCCATTTTTTGATTGATAATTAGTTAATAAATACACTTCCAAAGTATATCTTTGATTTGTTTTTAGCCCATTTGCGTGCAAAGATACATTTTTTTATTTAAACTCAATACGTTTTGAAAGTAAATTTTACTTAAAACGACAATATTCTTCGCAAGATATAAAAAAGGAGCATACCACCCAGCATACCCCTTCTCTGTATTCTATTAAAAACTAATCTTGATAATACACTCTCTTCACTCGGTTGCTAATTGTGGTCAGCACCTCGTATGGGATGGTATCAAGAATGTCGCTCAATGTCTGAACGGGTAAGTTCTCACCGAAGATCTCGACAGAATCGCCTTCCTTGCAGTCTATGCCCGTGACATCTATCATCGCCACATCCATGCAGATATTTCCAACATACTCCGCTCTCTGCCCATTTACCAGACAATAGGCATGGCGATTGCCCAAGTGGCGGTTCAAGCCATCTGCGTAACCTATCGGTATGGCAGCTATGACACTGTCCTTATCGAGGATGGTCTTACGACTATAACCCACGCTCTCACCTGCCTTGACGTTGTGCATCTGAAGAATTGTGGTCTTCAAGGTGCTCACCACATGGATGGTCTCATTATTGCGAGAGTTGATGCCATAGAGTCCAAGCCCCAACCGACACATATCCAACTGGCGTTCCGGGAAATGCTCGATACCAGCAGAATTGCAGATATGGCGAAGTATCTTGTGGTCAAAAGCAGCTTGCAACTGCTTGCTTCCCTTATCAAAAAGTTCAAACTGATGAGCAGAGAATGCATCGAACGAATCGTCATCGCTTCCCACAAAATGAGAAAAGACGCTACGAGGAATGATGGCGTTCTGATGCTTCAGGCGAGCTATCAATTCCTCCATATCCTTCTCTGGATCAAAGCCCAAACGATGCATACCTGTATCGAGCTTGATATGAACAGGGAAACCTGTGATTCCCTCCTTCTCAGCAGCCTTGATCAAAGCATCCAAGATACGGAACGAATAAACCTCTGGTTCCAAGTCGTAATCAAACATGGTCTTGAAGGCAGTCATCTCTGGATTCATAATCATGATGTTGCTCGTGATACCGTTTTTGCGAAGAGTTACACCCTCGTCGGCAACAGCCACAGCAAGATAATCGACACGATGATCCTGCAATGTCTTGGCAATCTCCACAGCTCCTGCTCCGTAGCCATCCGCCTTAATCATGCAAACCAACTTGGTCTCTGGTTTCATGAAAGAGCGATAATAGTTAAGATTGGCAACCACGGCATTGAGGTTCACCTCCAAGGTTGTCTCATGCACCTTTCTGACGAGAAGTTCCGTCAACTGGTCGAAGCCAAACTGACGAGCACCTTTCAGCAAGATAACCTCGTCACGCAAAGACTTGAAGACTTCGCTATCTATAAACTCCTTCACATCGTGGAAGAAGAACTTTTCTGAGATTTGAATCTCGTCGCTCTGCTCATAGAGTTGAGGACCGACACCGATAAACTTCACCACCCCACGCTTACGACAAAGGTCTGACACCTCTTTATATAAGTCCTTCGGAGCCTCACCGCTTTGGAAGATGTCGCTCAATATCAAGGTATGGCGACGCCCCTTATGGTCAGGACGGCGGCTCATGAAGTCAAGAGCAATGTCCAGAGAATTGATGTCGGAGTTATAACTATCATTAATCAAGGTGCAACCATGCTGTCCCTCCTTCACTTCCAGTCGCATAGCCACAGGCTCCAAGAGAGACATACGCTTATCCACATCCTCTGCCGAGAGTCCCAACTTGCGAGAAACGACAGCACTGATGATGGAATTGGTGACAGAAGCCTCATCAATGAAAGGAAGAGAATAACTGTCTTCCTCACCTTTATATATATAGGTGATGATAGAAAGATTACCCTTCTTCTCCACGTTCTTCACGTAGAAAGGAGCCTCAGCATCCTTCAAAGACCAGTAAAGTTTCTCACCCTTGTAGTCATGGTATTCACCCACCACCTTGGCCACGATCTCGTCGTCACCATTATAGACTATTGTCTGGGCATCGTGGAAAAGAATGATTTTCTCACGACACTTTACCTCCAAAGACTCAAAGTTCTCCTGATGAGCCGCACCAAGATAAGTGAGCACGGCAATCGTTGGCTGGATGATGTCGCGAAGGGCAAGCATCTCGCCCGGCTGACTGATACCCGCCTCGAAAACACCCACTTGTGTCTGTTCGTTCATCAACCAAACTGACAAAGGCACACCTATCTGAGAATTATAGCTTCGAGGACTGCGAGTGACAAACATACTAGGAGAGAGCAACTGGTGCAGCCACTCCTTGACCATCGTCTTGCCATTGGATCCCGTGATGCCCACAATAGGAATATTAAACTCATCACGATGACGCTCTGCCAAACGTTGCAAAGCTTCCAATGTATTTACCACCCTCAGGAAGTTCGCCTCCGGATAATCAGAGGCATATCCTTTAGGCACATTAGTAACTACGAAATTTCTAACACCACGGCGATACAACTCAGGAATATAGTTATGACCGTCATTTCGCTCTGACTTCAAAGCGAAGAACAGAGTTTCCTCCGGGAAACAAAGCGAACGGCTATCGGTCAGGATAAAACCGATATTCGTATCCTTGTCTCCATAGCGACGCGCACCTATCAGTGTGGTTACCTTTTCGATAGTATATGTCATGATTTTACTTTATTAAAATATTTCTCATTAAATTGCCTCTCTTCCTCCTTTGCCTTGGCAAGGAACTTCTGGTATTCCTCGCTGTCGGGATTGAAAGGCCGATGCCCCAAAGCCTCCTTGATGGGTTTCCATTCCGCGAGGAACTGTTCGGTAGCCTTGCCAAAGTATGTCTCACGGAATCTCTCCCAGATGTATTCCACCGCTTGGTCGCTCGGATGGAGCATGTCTTCCTTGTAGAAGCGATAATCACGAAGTTCGTCATTGACGATTTCGTAGGCGGGGAAATAGCTCACTAATTCAGGGAATCTTTGGGTGAGCAGGTCGGAAGCCAAGAGAAGGGTCGATTTCGAGAGTTGACTTCCATGAAAGCCGTACTTGGCATAACGGATAGGACTCACCGTCACAACAACGTGCTTGACACCCTTGTTCATCAGCATCCATATCGCCTTCGAGAGTTCCACGACACACTCCCCTACCGTCATCTCACGCTCCTCAAAGAGCGACTGCGGCCGTTTTTGGCAGTTATCTACAATCTCGCCTGTTTCCTTGAGTACATAAACATGATTGGTGCCCAGCGTAAAGACTACCACATCAAGTTTCACACCCTTGTTTTCTTTGAGGTATCGATCTACAGTGTGTAAGATGCTGGCAGGGTTGTACATCACGCCGAAAGGATTGACTACAGCCCGAAAGTTGTTGTCCATGAAACGCTTGCCCAAGTTGTCGGCAAAACAACTGCCCACAAACAGCATCCGATCAGCAGGCTGAATCTCATAGTCAGCCTTACTGACATTCACTTTCGTTCTGAAGTCCATCTTATTTCTTATTTCGTTTCCATTCCAGCCCGATTCCTGCAATCAAGAGCAGCAACAATACGACATAGCCCACGTATGCCACGGTCTCTGTATTCTTGAGAGAAGTCGGATGGAAATCGAGAACCACCTTATGAGATCCAGCCTTCACATTCAAGGCACGCAAGATGTAGTTTACCCTGCCTAGTTCTGCCGGTTGACCATCGATGGTAGCCTTCCAACCAGGGTAGTATATCTCGGAGAACACAACGACACCTCCCTTGTTAGACTTCACCTCGTATGTCAAATTGTTTGGCTTGTATTGTGTTAACTTGACGATGGAAGTATCGTCCTGAGGAACACTCTGTCCGAGTTGTTCCTTGAACTTTGCATCGGCTACAGCTTGATGGCGCAAATTCAACTTACCTACCTCGTCAATCTCCTTATTGGCATTATCCACATACTTAATCTGGTCAACAAACCAAGCATTGCCGTAAGCGTAAGGATTTTGCACTGGAACGGTTTGCCCACCCTGCAAAGGCATGATGAGGTATTTGGTGTTCAACATGTTCAAGACGGGGAAGACGCTGTCACCATTCACCTTGGTCATATCGCCACCAGCCTCAGCCACAGCCTTCATGGTCTTCTGCATCTCTGGAGAGATATATGCTTCTACCATTTCTGCATAACGGCGGAGCTTGGCAGGATGATAGCCACCGACACTCTTATGATAGTAAGAAGTCTCGTTCTCATTGAAGGTATTCGAAGCCAGGTTGAGCACACGATAATCCAACGACTTGTCACGACAGATAATCTTGTCGGTCTCAGTCATCTGCTGTGGCGTATCACGCACGCTCTTCTCCACAAACATATCGTCATAGAGATAGCGTTTGTTCACCATCCACATATCCACCAAACAGAGCACGGCAATACCTGCAACCATAAAGCCTGCGCCTAACTTTTTCTTCTTGTAAAGGAAGAGGAAGGCACTGCCTATCACGATAATCCAGAAAGAACGCCAACAATCGGAAGTGAAGATTCCCTTGCGGATCTCTGTCAAATTGCTGATGATAGGACCTTGGTATTCGGCAGGCAACTGTTGCAAAGCCTGTATCTCTTGACCAGAAACGAAGTTGGAGAAAAATACGCTAGGCATGATTGCAAACAAGAGGCAGAAACCTGCTGTCAAGCCAAAGCTAGCATACACCAACTTAGCCTTCTTGGTCAATATCTCTGGCTCATCCACGATTTTCTTCAAAGCCATCATCGCCAAGAGCGGGATGGTAAACTCGGCAATCACCAAGATGGAAGCCACCGTTCGGAACTTGGCATACATCGGAATGTAATCCAAGAAGAAGTTGGTGAACGGCATGAAGTTCCTACCCCAAGAGAGCAAGACACTCAATATGGTAGCAGCCAACAAAGCCCACTTCATCGGACCCTTCACGATAAACAAGCCCAAGATGAAGAGCGTCATCACGAAGGCACCCACATACACTGGTCCGCTCGTACCAGGCTGGTCGCCCCAGTATTGCCCCAGCTGTTGATAAATCTGCATGAAGTTAGGGTCTGCCTTCTCCATCGCCTTCGTATTCTGAGACAAAGGCACGGAAGCACCACCTTTGGCATCAGGTATCAAGAGTGTCCAAGTCTCGTCTATGCCATAGCTCCATTGGGTGATATAATCTCTGTCAAGACCACTACTTGTCTGGTTAGCAGAGTTTTTCTTCACGAGTTCGCTCTTGCCACGCATAGACTCCTGCCCATACTGCCAAGTGTGATAAAGGTTGGAAAGATTAAGGCTGATACCTATCACCGCACCCACGATGCAAACGGCAGTAGCCTTGCCGAAACGAGCCAACTGCTTGTTCTTGACGGCATCCACCAAGAAAGCGATGACCATAAAGAGGATGATGAAGAGATAGTAATAGGTCATCTGCACGTGGTTGGCATAGACCTCAAAAGCCGTGAAGACGGCCGTCAACAGCAATCCCCAAAGGTACTTACCCCGATAAGCCAACACGATACCCGCAATCATCGGAGGCAGATAAGCCAAGGCCATCACCTTCCAGATATGTCCTGCGGCTATAATAATAAAGAAGTAGGAAGAGAACGCCCAGATAATAGAGCCCAGCACAGCCAACGACTGTCGGAAGTTGAACGCCCTCAACAAGATATAGAATCCCAAGAGATAAGCAAACACATACCACACATTGTCGGGCAGCCAAAGATGATAGGCATTGACGGCCTGCTTCAGCACAGCCCCACTCTCGTAGGTTGGCGACATCTGATAAGTTGGCATACCTCCAAACAAAGAGTTTGTCCAACGTGTCACCTCGCCGGTTTGCTCATAGAAAAGTTCCTTTTCATGTCCCATTCCCTTGCCTGCGGCAGAGTCGTGACGGAACAAGATACGTCCGTCCATGTCGGCTGGCATGAAATAGACGAATGCGATAACCGCAAACAAAATGACTGCCAGAATATCCAGCAGATACTTCTTCATTACTTTCATTATTCTTTATAAACGTTTATATTTTGGATGCAAAGATAATGAGAAATGAAGACACTGCAAAATAAAAGAGATACTTTTTATATTTTTTTGGTTGAGGTGCCCCTTATCCCCGACATAAAAACCCAAAAGGAGACCGCTGCTTCACCAAGCGACACGTCTCCTTTACTAGGTGCAAAATAATGAATGCAAAGATAGCACGATTTTCCGAAACAGCCAAATATCTCTTTCACTTTTGTAGGGATTTTCCTCTATCTTTTAGGGATTATCTACTTTCTAGTCCAAAATAAAGTCGTATTTTTGCACCAGAACTTTAAAATGATATGATTATGAAACGTATTACTATCTTTCTGATGGCTCTCATGCTCATAGCATTGCCATCTTCTGCACAGAACTATAAGAATAGCAGATATTACAATAGAAACACAGGGCATCTCGACTATGGTCGCCGTGGGTATAACCACCAAGACACGTACTTCGGATTCCGCATCGGTCCTTCGTTCTCATACGTCAACTCCGATGACAGCCGACTTGACGGTGGCAACTGGCAGACTGGTCTCAATGTGGGTGTTGTAGCAGGCGTTGCCCTCTCCGACTATCAACCTTTCTATCTCGAAGGAGGCTTGTACTACATTGAGAAAGGTGGTAAGAAGGATTTGAGCACAGGTAAGAAAATGACTTACGACCTCAATTACCTCCAAATCCCAATCGTCTTCAAGTATAAGTACAATGTCGATCCACATTTCTCCATCCAACCATTCTTGGGCGGTTACTTCGCTGCTGGTGTCGGAGGAAAAATCAAGAACTTCGAGGAGAGAGAAGCTGAAAACTCTTTCTCTAAGCATAACTTCCAACGTTGCGATGGTGGTCTTCGCCTTGGATGCGGCGTGCAATATGATATGTTCTACGCCGACTTGACATACGACATCGGTTTGGCAAACATCTGCCACGACACATTCGACAAATCAAACAATGGCGGTTTGCAACTCAATTTCGGTGTCAACTTCTAAGTTTCAACGAAATTCTCTCTTATTCGTATCATCATATTGCCCAACAATTCCTTGTCTTATGTAAAATAAGGCAGGGAATTGCGCTTTTATGAGATTATTTTTGTAATTTTGCAAACAAAATTTACAAGACAGATATGAAAATAGGAATTATCGTTGCGATGGACAAGGAGTTCACGCAACTCAAGACTTTACTCTGCGAGTCACAAACTGAGCGCAAAAACTACAAGGACTTCGTGCTTGGAAAGATTGGCAATAATGAAGTGGTGATGCAGCAATGTGGCATCGGCAAAGTGAACAGTGCCATCGGTGCCGTGGAGATGATAGACAACTATCATCCCGACCTCATCATCTCCTCTGGCGTGGCCGGCGGAGCAGACATCAATCTCAATGTAACCGAAGTCGTAGTAGCTACTGAATGTGTTTATCATGATGCGTATTGTGGTGACGAATGCGAGTTTGGCCAGATTCTCGGTATGCCTGCCACATTCAAGACTCCAACGGAATATGTAGAAAAGGCTCTCGCCATCAATGATTTGCCAGAAAGCAAGCATCCTAAGATTCATGCAGGCCAAATCGTGAGCGGCGAGTGGTTTGTGGATAGCAAGGAAAAAATGCGTAGCATCCTGGAACATTTTCCTCAGGCAATGGCAGTCGATATGGAAAGTTGCTCCATCGCACAGACTTGCCATATCTACAAGACTCCCTTCATCTCCTTCCGCATCATCAGCGACGTACCTTTGAAGGATACCAAGGCACAACAGTACTTCGACTTCTGGGCAAAGATGGCAGAAGGTTCGTTCAACGTCACCAAGGCGTTCCTGGAAAGCCTTTAGGAGTAAGAATGAAGAATTCTACACCTAACATTTAACACTTAACATTTAACATTAAAATGAATAAGATTCCAAGTTTTACCATCAATCATAACAAGTTGCTCCGCGGCATCTATGTAAGCCGCAAGGACCAGGTGGGCGGGGAAGTCATCACCACCTTCGACATCCGTATGAAGGTTCCTAACCAAGAGCCTTGTCTCCACAATGGTGCCATCCACACCATTGAGCACCTGGCTGCCACTTACCTCCGCAACGACGAGGAGTGGAAAGACCGCATCATCTATTGGGGACCAATGGGATGCCTCACAGGAAACTACCTCTTGATTCGTGGCGACTACGAGAGCAAGGACATCGTGGAATTGATGAAGCGCACCTTTGCCTTCATCGCAGATTTCGAGGGCGAGATTCCAGGACAAGCAGCCAAGGACTGCGGCAACTACCTACTCCACGACCTCCCTATGGCAAAGTACGAGTCCAAGAAATATCTCGAAGAGGTTTTGAACGGCATCAAGGAAGAGAACTTGGTTTATCCGACACAAGACTAATCTCTCCCATAACAACTTCATCTGACACGAGAGAAAATTTCAAAACAGACCGCACACCGCACGAATTGCATATATCGCTATATATCAACAACTTACAAAGTGTTGTCTATTTATAACACCACACAAAGACCGCACGACACCGCACACTCATAAGTAAAGTGCAGTGTTTGTGCGGTCATAGCGTTGCACCGCACGCCGTAAAAGACTAGTTACCAAATGTTTATCTACAATTCGTGCGGTGTGCGGTCAAAAATGCAATGCAGTCCTCTGTATTCTTATGTGTTTTTCCACATGAGACTGTCCTAGGGAGACAGCCTAGGCTACATAGGGAATCCCCCACATTTCCTTATAGGTCTTGGCAAGCGCATGATGCGCCTCGTCAATCACTATCATTCCCGGTGCTTCATCAATCTCATCGTGATGCCGTGACAACCATTGGCTGGAAAGAGCCTTGACATATACCTCCAAACGAATGTATTCATCCGCTACGAAGCGTAGGAAATCCAAGCCAGTTCGCACGGCTTTCTCATATTCCTTAGCATTCATCAAGGAATGGAATTGTTTATCTTTTGGATAAGATTGTATCATTGTTTTACTTGATTAGCTTTTTTATTAGCATGGTCCATTGATTGGGCTATGGTTATACAAGATTACAGATTAATCTCTTGGTACTCCAAGCCATGTAAGAACAGGATAGACAATATGTTCTAATATCCAAGTCATCATAAGCCTTTGTAAATCAGATTGAGTTTTTCAATATATTTCTGTGGGCTAAATTGCTGGAAGATGGTTTGGTGAGCAGCCTTGCCCAAACTCCTCAACAAAGTTCTATTTTCATCGAGTT
>CAVGEN010000008.1:0-5451 GCA_963628185.1 Waltera intestinalis
ACCGTTGCTATCCTTACTTCTCAGCCATCATGCCGTTTGAGAGTCCGGAATGGGAGAAGCAATACATCTTCTATTCCTTGTTGGTGAAGAAATTGCCTAAGTTGAAGATTGATGATTATACCGACGGTCTGATAGACAACATCGACTTCGACAAGTATCGCATCGTAAAGGAAGAGGAGCGTCAGATAGTTTTGGAAAATGAGAATGCAGAAGTAAAGCCTGTACCGGTGGGGCAGGGTGGTGGCAAACCTCAACCTGAGATGGAAGCCTTGTCGAATATCGTCAAAGACTTCAACGATTTATTTGGCAATATCGACTGGAAGAACCGTGACGAAGTGCAACGCCAAATCAACGAGTTGCCGAAGCGTATTGCTTGTAGCACTGATTTTGTGAATGCCGTAAGGAATGGCGACAGGCAAGTGGCTCAGATTACCTTTAATGATGATATGGTGGCGATTGTTGCAGCCATGTTGGAAGAAAAAACGGAGTTTGTGCAGACTTACTTCAATAATCCAGACTTCCAGAATATGGTGAACGCAAGGGTGTTTCAAGCGGCGGTGAGCCAATTGAGATAAAATTCCGTAAAATATCTACAATTGTTCTCGATTTTTTTTGTACTTTTGCATCCATGAAAAGACTGACAGCTACTATATCAAACTGGATTGGGCGCTTCTCCTACTGGAAAGAGCATGGCGATGCCATCAAGCCATTATACGAGGGAACGACGGAATGTAAGCATTGCGGAATGGTGTTCGAGGGCAACTTTTGTCCCCGATGTGGACAAAGCCGCACGGTGAGCAAGGTCACCAAGCATGGTTTCGTCATGGCGTTCCTGGAGGCTTACCCTCAGTTGGCTGGTACTTATCTGCGCACGATGTGGGAACTCCTCTTCCGTCCGGGCTACTTGATTCGTGACTACTTCCGTGGTCACCGTGTGCCCTATGCAGGTCCCTTCAAGACATTCATCGTCACGGTTTCCATCTTCGCCCTTTTCACTCAAGTAATCAAACCGCAGTTTGCGAAGGAGACAGTAACCTGGGATTCATGGGGGTCAGAAATGTCTTCCGCAAAAAGAAGTGGCGACGATGCGTTTGCGCACTTTCTCCAGTCGCTCCAGAACAAAGACAAGCAGCTGGAATCCAATGATTGGATTGCCCCTGTGTGGAAAATGTTCAAGGATAAGGCGAATGATGATAGTGCCCTCTATCTCGTCACGCTTGTGCCAGTCTTGGCATTGTTCAGCAAGATCGTCTTCCGCAAACAGCTTTTCGATGGAAGAAAACTCATCTATGCCGAGCATTTCATGGTCTTCGCCTACCTGTACTGCATCGACCTGTTCTTCACCGTCCTCGCCGTCATGATGGGAATGGACGAGTCGGATGAGTATTCGCTTTTGGCAACTCCCTTTTATTTCGTATGGGTCTATAAGGTGATGTATGGTTGGAAATGGAAGGAGACAATCAAGCCTGTATTCCTGTATGGTTTGTTAGTCTTGCTTGCATTGTTCCTTCTTTTCATTGTTGGCATTCTCGGTTTGATATGGATTTACTCCTCATACACTCCTCATACATAAAGAGAGAGGGTGTGTCATAAGTACATGATACACCCTCCTTGTTGGATTTACTTCAATTTTTTGTAGCCGTATTGTGCCACGTCGCCAAGCTGCTCCTCTATGCGGATGAGTTGGTTGTACTTGGCCATACGGTCGGTGCGGCTCATAGAGCCTGTCTTGATCTGACCGGAGTTGGTTGCTACGGCGATGTCGGCGATGGTTGTGTCCTCGGTCTCGCCAGAACGGTGAGAAGTGACAGTCGTGTAGCCATGGCGATGAGCCATCTCGATAGCCTCCAAAGTCTCGGTGAGGGAGCCAATCTGGTTTACCTTGATGAGGATAGAGTTGGCTGCACCCATCTGGATGCCTTTCTGGAGGAACTTCACGTTTGTTACGAAGAGGTCGTCACCCACCAACTGGCAACGGTCGCCGATGGAAGCGGTGAGCTTTACCCAGTTCTCCCAGTCGTTCTCGTCAAGGCCATCCTCGATAGAGTCGATAGGATACTTGGTAATCAACTCCTCCAAGTACTTGATTTGCTCCTCGGCAGTGAGTTTCTTGCCGTTAGGGTCTTTCTTCTTTCCGTCCTTCAACTGGCGATAGTCGTAATACCACTCGCCGTTCTCTTGTACGGCAAACTCAGAAGCAGCGCAGTCCATCGCAATTTTCACATCCTTGCCAGGCTCGTAGCCAGCGTTCTTGATAGCTTGGCAGATGCTCTCCAAGGCATCCTCGATACCATCGAGCGCAGGAGCGAAACCACCCTCGTCGCCTACGGCTGTGGAGAGTCCGCGGCTTTTCAGGAGCTTAGCCAAGGCATGGAAGACCTCGGCTCCCATGCGGATAGCCTCTTTCTCGGAAGGAGCACCCACGGGGCGAATCATGAACTCTTGGAATGCGATAGGAGCGTCGGAGTGAGCACCACCATTGATGATGTTCATCATTGGCACTGGCAATACGTATGTGTTGGCGCCACCGATGTAGCGATACAATGGGATGTTCAATGCCTTGGCAGCAGTCTGAGCCACGGCAAGAGAAACACCGAGGATGGCGTTGGCACCGAGCTTGCTCTTGGTAGGAGTGCCGTCGAGGGCAAGCATCTTGTAGTCGATGGCACGCTGGTTCGACACATCGTCGCCTTTCAAGGCAGGAGCGATGATGTTGTTGACGTTGTCCACTGCCTTCTGTACGCCCTTGCCACCGTAGCGGGCCTTGTCGCCGTCACGAAGCTCAAGAGCCTCGTTCTCGCCAGTGGAAGCACCGGAAGGAACGCTGGCACGTCCCATGACACCATTGTCCAAAGTTACTTCTACCTCAACAGTAGGATTACCTCTAGAATCGAGGATTTCTCTAGCATGTACTTTTTCTATTACCATGATACTTTTAGTTTTAAAACGTTTATGATTAACTTTCGTTTTCGGCGGCAAAGGTACTGATTGTTTTTGGATTGTGCAATACCTAGAAATGGTGATATTTGTCAACAAAAACAAGGAGTAAACTTTCGGGGTGCGAATGCCTACTCCTTATTATATATAATGTATGTGGAATCTACTTAAACTCTACGGCCAAAGGCATCTTGAGGGCTTCAAGGTAGGCCTTGATGCGAAGTTGCCATTCTCCATAGCTGCGAACATCATACTTGCTCCAGGCTGCACCGAAGTAGTAGCTGTATTTCTCGCCATTCTTCAAGCCGTTCTTGATGCCGAGGGCATGGCCTGTGGCTCCGTCGTGCTTCTTGTCGAAGAGTTGGTAATAGGTGTTGTCGATGCCGTAAGGGAAAAGTACACCCACATATACCTGCGACTGGTTAACCTCGAAGTTGTCGGTAGGGTCGGCATAGCTCACGTAATCTTTGGCGAAAGTCTTGGTCTCGGTGTCTTCCTCATGGATAGGAAAGCCTGTCACGAAGTCGGTAGGGTGGGCGAGACCATCGTACCAGACTGTCATCTTGTTGAAGTTGCTGCCCTTGTCGAGCGAGATGATGCGGTGTTCCACCACATTCTCTTGGTCGCCCACTTTGGATGGGTTGTAAGCCAACTCTATCGTAAAGCGCAATGGACCGTTGTCCAGGATTTTGTAATCCTTGTAGCAATATGGCAGAACCATGTCCTTGCCTATCATAAGCCCGGGTGCTCCCAGACCGAGGGTAGCACCTACGCGATAAGGGTCGAGTCCGTTGCCGTGGTCGAGGTGGAAGGAGGTGGTAACATCGACCTCACGGGATTTAGCCCGTAGTTCCTTGGCTTGTGCTTCTAGCTTGGCAGCCTTCGTCTTGTTCTTTTCGGCTTTGGCCTGCTTTTCCAAGGCTCTGGCTTGTGCGTCGATCTTGTCGCCCTGTATGTTGCCGTTCATGTCGTTGATGTATCGGTCATAGACCACGGTGTCGGGAGTGTTCTTCACCCAAATGTCGGTGCCGAAGGAACGTTCGCCTGTGCGTTGCAGGGCCGGGCCATAGACACGGTAGGCGCAACGGTCGTTCTCCCATGCGATGTCGTCCTTGCGAATCTTGTAGAGCGCGCCTGTGGTCCAAACTTTCTGCCGATATGGCTTTCCTATACTTATATAATAGGTGGCGGAACCGTTGGGGCGCACACTGGCATCTATCAGCAGCTTGCCGTCGTGGGTGACTTGTGAACCGATTTGTTGTCCGTGCTTGTTTTTCACCAAGTATGCCTCGCCCTTCTTGGGAGCAGCGTTGTTAAGTTTGGCTTTCACCTCGCTCATGTTGATTTCCACAAGTTCGGTTCGGGGTGCGTTAGTCGGGTTGCTGACCACGACTGTGGCTTGTTGCGCAAAGCTGTAGTTAGAGCCAGCTATTGCCAAGAGCATCAAGAGGCTCTTTCTCATGTAGATTTTAGTCGTCATGTCTTGAATTGTTAGTTTTATCTGTAAAATACGAATGAATAGTTGATGGTACTTACTCTACGACGGAAATCTCCATGGAAATGTCTTCCTTAGGACGGTCGCCTCTCAAAGTTGCGCAGCTCTGAATTTTTTCCACGACATCAAGTCCTTCCTCTACTTCGCCAAACACGGTATATTGGTTGTCCAGGAAAGGAGTGCCGCCTATCTCGGTGTAGGCTTTCACCTGTTCTTCGGTAAACTTCGGATAGCCTTCTTCCTTGCAGCGTTTCTTGGTTTCGTCGATGAGCTGGTCTTGCAGAGCCGTCAGTCCTTGGCGGTCGCGATTGCGGCGGAAGTTCATGATTTCGTCATGGTGTTCCTTGGCGAGTTGGTTGAAGATAGTTTGCTCCATCTGCATTCCCATCTGCTTTTCCATCTGTTTTAGTTCGTTCTGCTTGTAGGTCTTTCCCCATACGATGTAAAACTGGCTGCCGCTGCTCTCGCGCCCAGGGTTTACCTCGTCACCAAGTCGGGCTGCGCTCAAGGCGCCACGCTTGTGGAAAAGTTGTGGATAGACAAACTCAGCAGGAATGGTGTAGTCGGGGCCGCCCGTGCCGAGCATCTTTCCCTTGGGGGCACCCTTGCTGTCAGGGTCGCCGCCTTGAATCATGAAGTCCTTGATGACACGGTGGAAGAGTGTGCCGTCGAAATATCCCTCCTTGGCCAACTTGATGAAGTTGTCGCGATGCCGAGGGGTCTCGTCGTAGAGGCGAACGGTAATGTCGCCCTCTGTCGTCTTGATAATTACTTTTGCCATAATGTATTTCTTGAATGTTGAGTGCAAAGTTACAGATAATCATTGAGAATGCCAAGTAAATGGCAGAGAAAAAGAGCTGATGTCATGTATTTCTGACATCTTGTCAGCGTTTGCCTGTCATAATCCCCTTGGCACATGCTTTGTTAATAGAGGTAGCAAATAACATTATTAACGAATAAAATAAAAAAAGATATAATTATGGGAAAAGTAATTGGAATTGACTTGGGTACCACAAACA
>CAVGEN010000009.1:0-19383 GCA_963628185.1 Waltera intestinalis
TGGTAGACACGAGGGACTTAAAATCCCTTGGCCAGTAATGGCTGTGCGGGTTCGAGTCCCGCTCGCGGCACATCTCCTTTAAATTTTTCATTATGAAAAAATTTGCTTACATCATATTTTTATTTGCGACATTAGCTCTCGCTTCATGCGGTGCAGGCAGCGGTCGTTTCAAGTTTGAAGGCAAATTTCTCAATATGAACCAAGGTGAATTTTATGTTTATAGTCCCGAGGGTGGCATCAATGGCATTGATACGATCCACGTAGAAGGTGGACGTTTTACATACGAATGCCCTTGCAAGGAGAACTTTACTCTCATGGTCGTTTTCCCAAACTTTTCCGAACAGCCTATCTTCGCCGAGTCGGGAGCTTCCGTCGATATCAAGGCAGATGCCTCTCACCTCAAGGAGCTAGAAGTGAAAGGCACGAAAGAAAACGAACTCATGAATTCTTTCCGCCAAAACATCTTGAAAGCGTCTCCTCCTGAGGAGAAAGCCAAGGCAGAGCAATTCATCAAAGACCATCCACAATCGGCTGTAAGCACCTATCTGGTAAAAAGATACTTTGCAGCCAACCCACAACCAGATTACGCCAAGGCTTATTCGCTCACCGAGTTGTTGGCCAAAAATCAACCAAAGAATGGCCAACTCCAGAAACTTTTGCTGCAACTCAAGTCGCTGAAAGAAATAGGTATTGGCAGAAAACTTCCTAACTTCACGGCATACGACACCAAAGGCAAACTGGTTTCTTATGCCGAACTTAGCAGTGCCCCGGTGGCAGTTATCAATACATGGGCTTCCTACAATTACGATAGCCAAGACCTACAGAGAGAACTGAAGAAGCGCATGCGTTCTGCCAAAGGAAAGTTGAAAGTGATGAGCATCTGTCTGGATGCCAGCAAGGATGATTGCAAGAAGAACATGGAGCGCGACTCCATCACATGGCCGAACATCTGCACCGGCGACATGATAGAAGACAAGACTCTGCAAACGTTGGGTATGACTTCCGTTCCAGATATCATCGTCTTGCAAAATGGAAAGATTGTCGCACGCAGCTTGAAACGACAAGAACTGTACGACAAACTCGACAAACTCTTGAAATAACAACCCGATTCATTCGGACCACAACATAGTATTAACAACATCTAATTTCAAATATATGCAGGGGACTCATGGATTCCTTGCAGGAAAGGAATGAAATGCTAGTAAAAACTTTCTGCGCCGCAGTAAACGGATTGGACGTTACTACGGTTACCGTGGAGGTCAGTCTCACACGGGGTGTCCAATACCATCTTACCGGACTTGGCGACGAGTCTGTAAGAGAGAGTCGTAACCGCATCGCCGCAGCCTTGCAATACAGTGGTTACAAGTTTCCTATCGCCGACATTACCATCAACCTCGCTCCAGCCGACCTTCGCAAGGAGGGCAGCAGTTTCGACTTGCCGCTTGCCATCGGCATCATGGGTGCCAACGGCAATGTCCCAGAAACTCACCTCAAAGAGTATATGCTCGTAGGGGAACTGAGCCTTGACGGAACGCTCCAACCTATCAAGGGTGCCCTGCCGATTGCCATCCGTGCCAGAGCCGAGAAGTTCAAGGGACTACTTGTGCCTATGCAGAACGCTCGTGAAGCGGCTGTTGTCAACAACTTAGAGGTGTATGGCATGAACAACCTGACAGAGGTCATCCAATTTATGAGCGACCTGCGAACATTCTCCCCCACCATCGTCGATACTCGCAAGGAATTTTACGAGAACCAAAGCCATTGCGACCTCGACTATGCCGATGTGCGAGGACAGGAGAACGTGAAACGAGCCTTGGAAGTGGCAGCCGCTGGCGGTCACAACCTCATCATGGTGGGCCCTCCAGGCTCAGGCAAGTCGATGATGGCGAAACGCTTGCCCTCCATTCTACCTCCCCTCACCCTATCCGAAAGTCTCGAGACCACGCAGATACATTCTATCGCCGGCAAATTGGGCAAGAACGTTTCACTTATCTCTCAACGTCCTTTCCGTGCTCCTCACCACACCATCTCGCAAGTGGCATTGGTGGGAGGCGGAACGACACCACAACCTGGTGAGATTTCCCTTGCCCACAATGGTGTTCTCTTCTGCGATGAGTTACCCGAGTTCAACAAGACCACGCTCGAAGTGCTCCGCCAACCATTGGAAGACCGCCATATCACCATCAGCCGTTCGAAATATTCCACCAACTATCCGTGTTCGTTCATGTTTGTGGCAAGCATGAATCCTTGTCCTTGTGGTTATTACGGCGACCCTACCCACCATTGCGTCTGTACACCGGGGCAAATCCAACGCTATATGAATAAGATTTCGGGGCCACTTCTCGACCGCATCGACATCCAATGCGAGATAACTCCCGTACCATTCAAGGACATCTCCAAGGCTGTCCCAGGCGAGCCGAGTGCCTACATCCGTGAGCGAGTCATCAAGGCAAGGGAACTGCAAGCCGCACGCTACAAGGATTTCAAGGGTATCCACTGCAACGCCCAGATGAGCGAGCGCATGATTCATCAGTTTGCCGAGCCAGACGAGGCAGGCATGGATATGCTTCGCATGGCGATGGAAAAGCTCTCCCTCTCCGCCCGAGCCTACAGCCGTATCCTCAAGGTGGCCCGCACCATCGCCGACTTGGCCGGATGCGAGCACGTGGAGCCTCAGCATCTCGCCGAAGCCATCGGGTATAGGACACTCGACCGAGGTGATTGGGCGGAAAGAGGACACATATAAAACATAAGTCGAGGGAAACAGACTTCTCAACTGTCTACCCTGGACTTCTTGTTTTTTGTTTTTCAGACTATTGCCTCACTGCCTTAGGAGTCCAAGCCTTGAAGAAGCGAAGAGTCTTATCCTTGCTGTATCCTTGACCTTCCTCCAAGAAACTAGAGTCTTGGATATGAATGACGTTACCAGTCTCGTCAAGCACAACGAACACGGGGAAGCCGAAACGAGCTGGGTTCCCCAATCGTTTCATCATCTCTGCCACCTGTTGCGCCTTATCGCCTCCCGTAGATTTACGAGAGTAGTTGACATGGATATACTCGAAGTTGTCATCCACAAACTTGTTGATTTCCTCATCCTTCGTGATAAAATCAGCAAAACGGAGACACCAAGGGCACCAGTTTCCACCCACCTGGCAAATCACGAACTTACCCTCAGACTTCGCTTTTGCCAAAGCCCCGTCTATCTGCTCCATCGGATTGACAGACTCATCATATACTTTCTTCAATGCTGTCTGAGCATGGGCAGTCATCATCGAGAAGACTGCCACCAAAATAAAAACTATTCTCTTCATTATTTTTTACTCTTGATGATTAATATGCCGTGCAAAGGTAATGATTTCTTCCGACAAAGAAGAAAAATAAGGGAAAACTTCCTTATATCCAACATTTTTTGTAATTTTGCACACAAATAACAAAAAATATATTAGCTAATATGGAACAAAAGAACTTTAAACGTACCACCGTGACGGCAGCTTTGCCTTATGCCAACGGCGGTGTGCATATCGGCCACTTGGCAGGTGTCTATGTACCAGCCGATATTTACGTTCGCTATCTCCGCCTCAAGAAGCAAGACGTTGTCTTCATCGGCGGTAGCGACGAGCACGGTGTGCCTGTTACGATTCGTGCCAAGAAAGAGGGCATCACCGTACAGGAGGTGGTGGATCGCTATCACAACCTCATCAAGAAGAGTTTCGAGGACTTCGGTATCTCTTTTGATATTTACAGCCGTACCACTTCAGATATTCACAATAAGTTTGCCTCAGATTTCTTCCGCACGCTCTACGATAAGAAGGTGTTGGTGGAGAAGACGGAGGAGCAGTTCTGCGACGAGGTAACGGGCGAGTTCCTCACCGACCGCAACATCGTGGGCACCTGTCCTCGTTGTGGCGCCGAAGGAGCTTATGGCGACCAGTGCGAGAAGTGTGGTGCTACCCTTTCTCCAGAGGAATTGATCAACCCTACCAACAAGAACAACCCTGGTCATGGACTGGTGAAGAAGCCTACCAAGAACTGGTATCTCCCCTTGGGCAACTACCAGGAATGGTTGAAACAGTGGATTCTCGAAGGACACAAGGAATGGCGTACCAACGTGTATGGCCAGTGCAAGAGTTGGCTCGATATGGACTTGCAGCCACGTGCGATGACCCGCGACTTGGACTGGGGTATTCCTGTGCCAGTAGAAGGTGCCGACGGAAAGGTACTCTATGTATGGTTTGACGCACCTATCGGTTACATCTCCAATACCAAGGAACTTTGCGATGCACAGCCTGAGAAGTGGGGCACCTGGCAGAAGTGGTGGCAAGACCCTGAGACACGCCTCGTCCACTTCATCGGCAAGGACAACATCGTGTTCCACTGCATCATCTTCCCTACCATGCTCAAGGCCCACGGCGACTATATCTTGCCAGACAACGTGCCTGCCAACGAGTTCTTGAACTTGGAGGATGACAAGATTTCCACCTCCCGCAACTGGGCGGTTTGGTTGCATGAGTATTTGGCGGATTTGCCAGGCAAGCAGGATGTATTGCGCTATGTATTGACAGCCAATGCACCAGAGACTAAGGACAACAACTTCACCTGGAAGGATTTCCAGGAGCGCAACAACTCTGAGTTGGTGGCAGTATATGGCAACTTCGTAAACCGTGCGCTCCAGCTCACCAAGAAGTATTGGGGCGGTGTCGTTCCAGCTTGTGGAGAGTTGCAGGAGGTAGATAAGAAAGCTATCGCCGAGTTTAAGGATGTAAAGCAGGCTCTTGAGCAGAACCTTGATGTATTCAAGTTCCGTGAGGCGCAGAAAGAAGCTATGAACTTGGCACGCATCGGCAACAAATACATCACCGAGTGCGAGCCTTGGAAGGTTTGGAAGACAGACCCTAAGCGTGTGGAGACCATTCTGAACATCTCCCTCCAACTCGTTGCCAACCTCGCCATCGCCTTCGAGCCATTCTTGCCTTTCTCTTCAGAGAAGCTTCGCAAGATGATCAACATGCCTAACTTCGAGTGGACACAACTCGGCAGTACCAACCTTCTGAAGGCTGGCGACCAACTCACTGAGCCAGAGCTACTCTTCGAGAAAATAGAGGATGAGGTCATCGAAAAGCAACTCCAGAAACTTGCCGATACAAAGAAGGCAAACGAGGAGGCTTCCTACAAGGCTGAGCCTATCAAGCCCGAGGTTAGTTTCGAGGACTTCGAGAAACTTGACATCCGTGTAGGTCATATCTTGAACTGCGAGAAGGTGAAGAAGTCGAAAAAACTCCTCAAGTTCACCATCGACGACGGTTCTGGCGTAGAGCGTACCATCTGTTCGGGTATCGCCGCTTACTATGAGCCAGAACAATTGATTGGCCAGGACGTACTCTTCGTAGCAAACTTTGCCCCTCGCAAGATGATGGGCATCGAGAGCCAGGGTATGATTCTTTCGGCAGTCAACCTCGACGGTAGCCTCAACGTTACTTCTCTCCTTGGCAAGGTGAAGCCAGGAAGCCAAGTTGGATAAGTATTAACCCATATTTTATATAAAGCCCTATACCGCAGCCGTGGTATAGGGTTTTAATTTTAACAGAGGGTGCGCCATAAACTTATGACACACCCTCTCATCTATTATTTATTACGAGTCACTGGTTATTACCCATAGAATTAGTAACCAGGATTCTGCATGGCTTCCTTCTCCTCATTGCTCAAGGAAGAACCATTGGCATTGGTGATTCCATCGAGGAACGACTGAGGAATAGGACGATAGTAGTGCTTGGCTGGGTCAAAACTTCCCTGACCACTGGTAGAGGCATCGCTAAATGCCTTCCAACGAGCCTCCAAAGTCTTGGTACGAGCCAAGTCTTCCCAACGTTGTCCCTCACCAATCAACTCACGGGTACGCTCATCCAAGAGGAAGCACATAAACTTGTCGTAGTCTGAAGAACAACCCAAAGCCTCATAGATTGGCTTTTCAACCTCTGAATTCAGCACATCGTCAATGCTGTTCAGGTGCATCTTGCTTTCCGTAGAGGCTGTTGTTTCAGCAATATTGTTTGACTCATAATAGGTGTTCTCCTCTGTATAGATGGCACCTTCAGCAGAGAAGCCACCGCCCTTTCCTGTACAAGCGGAATTCTTCTTGTAAGCCTGTCCGCCGTCACGACTGATGGAACGGTCTTCACCTGCCTTGTAACCAGCACGGTCACGCACCATGTTCAAATAGGTAATGGCATTGGCATAGTCCTTCTTGCGGATGTAGGCCTCAGCAACCATCAGCACATCGTCGGCAGAGCGGGCGATGATGGCATCACGTGTGCCAAACTGAGAGGCGATAGACTCACGGGCACCATCGCGGAACTTGCTCAAGGCGACACTTCTGTTATGGATACTACCTGTGATGTAGTAGTTACCAGATCGCTTGCTCGCATCAGACTGGGTGTTGAAGCTAAAGTTCTGTCCTGCATAGTAGCGAACAAAAGTATGCTGTGGCACCAGCTTGCCATCCTTCAAGACATAGTCCTCAGACTTGTTCTCGCTGCCATCCGCATTCAATGCTGGAGTAAAGCGAGTGTCACCAGGATTGTTGACGATATACTTGACACCGATCTCGCCTCCCTTGAAACGCTTACTTCCCTGACTTGTAGCGGTAGGGATCTCAATGCCATCAGGATAATACTCAGGATGAGCCTTGTACATGTTATCCGTTATCTCGTAACCATTATCCCCCTTGGTGGTCGAAATCCAATAAGGGGCACCATCGGTATAGTTTGCACCATACTTCGTGATGAATGACTTCCAGAAACGAGAGTCGTTCACACGGTCGAACACCTGCATGGAATACTCCGTGGCACTGACGTAAGAGAACTCACGACCACCCGAAATATCACGCTTGCAACCTGCCAAGTTCTGGTAGATAGAAGGATAATACAAGTGGAACTGGTTGCCGAAACGTCCACGGGTACTGGCACCATCGTTGGAGAACTGGGCTGCGAGCACCACCTCACTCACCTTCTCATTGGTGCCATTAGGCTCTGTGTAATCCCAAAGTTCCTGGAAATTGCTGCACAATGGATGCGCCGCAATAACCTCCTTTCCATACTTGATGACAGCCTCCAAGTCGGCGTTCTTGTAATTACTGTTCCAGGAATCGTGCAATTCCGAGGCACGATACAAGTGCGCCTTCGCCAAGAAGTGGGCTGCCGCCGACTTCGTCAAACGCCCCAGCTGACTGTCTTCCGGGCTTTCCGGCAACAACTCGTATGCCTTCTCGAAGTCGGAGATAATCTGGGCAAAGCAGTCCTCCTCGCTGTTGCGTGTATAGGTGTAGTTGATCTTGCCGTTACTTGGCTCCAACTTCAAGGGCACGCCGCCATACTGCTTCACCAGTTCAAAGTAAGCGAAAGCACGCAGGAAATACCCCTCACCCAAACGATTGTTGTAGGTCTTCACCTTCTCGCCATAATAAAGAGGTGTGTTTTGGATGATCATGTTGGCAGGCTCCACAAGTCCGTACATGTTGTCCCACAGGGGTTGGTTGGCAGCGGTCTCGCTCGAGTTGAGGTCGGAGCCATACGCATTGTAAGAGGTGATGTTGTTGCCGCCACTGGTAAACTCATCGATACCCATTCCATACAAATAGATGCCCCAGATATAATTGTACTTGAACTTCAACTTCTGGTAAGCACCCGTCACCAGGTCATCGATACCGTCCTTCGTCTGGAAGTAAGCGGTACCTTTTTCCGTAATCAAATTCTCTTCGAGGAACGAGTCGTTACAAGAAGTGGCGGTTCCCAATGTCGCACCGGCTATCAGTGCTGCATATAATAATTTGTTTGTCTTCATGATTAGTCGTTTTTAGAATCCAATGTTAAGTCCGATTACCCAACTCTTGATGGTTGTACCTGAGCCATAAGATGTCGTGTTGTTGTCATAGCTCAAGAGGTCGGTGTCAAGCCACTTGCACTTCTTGTAGATAGTGAATGGGTTCATGGCCTGTACGTAAATCTTCAGGTTGCTCAGTCCCAAAGGCTTGATCATGTTCTGTGGGAAAGTATAGCCCAAGGAGATGTTACGCATCTTGATGTAAGATCCATCCTGGTAGTTCATGGAACTGGAATAGGTATCTGCGTTCTGACCTTGGGAACCAGGAGAATAATACTCGGCATCCTCGTTAACATCTTTGATCCAATAATTGACATCACGCATCGCATACATACCGCCGAGAGTCTCTGCGCCCTTGGCTACAGTAAACTTCCAACGGGCATACATGAAGAACGACAAGTCAAAGTTCTTGTAACTGAAGGTATTCTGCCAGCCGCCGGACCAACGAGGACGAACCTTGCCTACAATGGCACGGTCGTTGGCGTCAATCTTGCCGTCAGGGTTGACATCCTTGACCCGAATCTGCCCCGGCTTGCGACCATACTTGGCTGCTTCCTCTGCCTCTGAGGTCTTCCAGATACCGTCATATACATAGTCATAGTAAACGCCGATTTCCTCTCCCACAAAAAGACGGTCGTTTACATTCTCCTTCACGCCATTGTTCAACTTATCGACACGGTTGCGGTCGATGGTCCATGTAAGGCTGGTGTTCCAAGTGAAGTCACGGGTCTTGACTGGGATGGCATTCAACTGCAAGTCAACACCCCAACCCGAGGTCTCGCCCACATTGGCATACGTACTGGTATAACCTGTCAAGGAAGGAATGGTGGTGGCAAGGATCAAGTCTGTCGTCTTGTTGTGATAGTAGTCGATGCTACCGCTAATACGGTTGTCAATGAATCCAAAGTCCAAGCCGACGTTCCACTGCTTGGTCTTCTCCCAGCCCAAGTCAGCGTTCGCCATCTTGTTCGGAGTCTTGGCAGAAGCATCGGAAGGCAAGTAGCCTACGGTCGGGTCTGCACCGCCCCAAGCATAGTAGTTGCTCTGTACGGCTCCCTGGGTAGCATATGCCGACACTGCGTAGTTACCAGACATACCATATCCCAGACGCAACTTCAAGTTGCTCACCCAGTCGAGTTTCTTCATGAACTTCTCCTGGTCGATACGCCAACCCAATGCTACGGATGGGAAGGAAGCCCACTTGTGGCCAGTCGCCAACTGCGAGGCACCATCGGAACGCACACTGGCAGTGAGCATATATTTGTCGGCGTATGTATAGTTGACACGAGCCATATAAGAAGCCAGAGAGGTCTCCGACAAACCTGTGGAATAAGCCTGAGGATTTCCCAAAGAGCTTGTGTTCCACCAAAGTTCCTCGGCACTGGCTACATACGCCTTGATATTTCCATTTTCTGAATGATACTTGGATGCGCTCTGCAAGAGGGTCACGCCGATGCGATGGTCCTTGGCAATGGTCTTGTTGTAGTAAATCAAATTGTCGAGCGTCCAAGACACCTTGCTGGAAGGATTGTACTGAGCGATGTTGTTGCCATCGCCATTGATTCCACTGGCAGCGTTGGCGATACCCAGGCGATAGTACTGAAGCTCCGGACCAAACTGGATGCGATACTGCAATCCCTCCAGTGACTTGTAAATCTTACCAAAGTCTATCTGAGCATACGCATTGCCGTTGATACGGAAGTTGGTACGCTTGTTGGTATTGTATTTCAACTCGTCGATAGGGTTGATGACATTCACATTGTAAGCCCATGGATTGCGAATATAGTTGCCCTCCGAATCATAAGGCACAGTCCAAGGTATCATCGACTTCAAGGCGTTGTAGTAATCTCCGGATCCCGTCACTGACTTCGAGAAGCTGTAACCATAGTCCTGCGTACCATACGAGGCATTCATACCGAAGCCAAGGGTCAGCGGAGCAAGAGGCTTTGCCTCGAAAGAAGTGTTCAAAGTGAAACGTTTGTACGATTGTCCTGGCTGAGTACCCTTCTGGTCCAAGTAGCCGAAGGAACCATAGCCATTGAATTTTTCCGTACCACCCGACGCACTGATGGTATGCTCCTGGGTAATACCTGTCTGCTTGCCATGACTAGCCCAGTCGTAAGAGCCGACCAACTCTGGATGATACACTCCATCCACCCAAGCTTGGTTGATATTCTCCCAACTGTTAGCCTGACCACCGAAAAGTTTCACATCGCTAGCGTAGTCAGCAGCAAAGTCTGCAGTCTTGTTACCATAGTTGCCTTGGTTGTAAGCTGCCAAACGGGCATAGTCTATCCACTGCTGGGCATTCATCATCTTGGTCACGTCATGGAGGGTCGAGATGGTAACCGTTCCTGCATAGCTCAAGGTCACCTTGCCAGCCTTACCTTTCTTGGTGGTCACAAGTACGACACCATTGGCACCACGTGCACCATAAATAGCTGTAGCGGAAGCATCCTTCAGCACCTCGATGCTCTCTATATCCTGAGGGTTGATGTTCTCGATGCCGCCGTTCTGGATAATCATACCATCCACTACATAGAGAGGGGCGCTGCTGGCACCGATGGAACGCTGGCCACGAATCGTGATGCTACCCACTGTACCAGGACGCTGAGAGTTGGTAATATCCACACCAGCTGTCTTACCTTGCATACCTTCGAGAGCATCCTTCACTGGCATGGCAGTCAAGTCCTTGGAGTCCAAGTGGGCCAAGGCTCCCGTGACATCACTCTTGCGCTGCACGCCATAACCGACAACCACGACCTCGTCCAAGGCCTTGTTGTCCTCCTGCAACTTTACGGTTACAGAATTACGCCCCCCCAAATTAACCTTCTGGGTCACATAACCGATGTAGGAGATTTCGAGGGTTGCGTTCTTGGAAATTCCTTTTAGTTCGAAGTTACCGTCCAAGTCACTTACCGTTCCTTGAGATTTGTTTCCAACTACGACAACACTTGCCCCGATAACGGGTTCGCCACTGCCGTCAACGATAGTTCCTTTGACAGTACTAGTTTGCTGTACAGCGTTTGTAACAGCCTTTGCTTGGCTCACTCCTATAGGAGAAAATGTTAAGGCTGAACAAACCAAGGCCACAGGTAAAACTGTACCTTTCACAAATAATTTGTTGCTCATTTTACTAGTTTTTGGTTTATAATTATATTTTTAAGGTAATCTTCTTCGTTAGACTTTATTGTCCAAAACCATTGGAAGATTCCGACCATTAAGTAGGTTTAGTTTTTATAGGCAAAATTAGACAAGTTTTCACGTCTTACACTATTCTTTTTGCCAAAACACCCTTATTTTTTGACCATTCGACAAAAATGTGCCACTTTGGTAATGAAAAAGTCAAGAGACACATTATACATAGCAGAGGGTGCGCCATGGACTTATGACGCACCCACTCTTTCATTTAATATATACTCCAACTACTTACAAAATCTTGTGATACAAGGCAATGATGTCTTCTTTGGTAACCTCACGCGGGTTGCCAGGAGTGCAAACATCGGTGATGGCTTGCTCGGCAAGGGCTGGAATATCGGCTTCGGTGATGCCCAACTCTGACAAATGCTGAGGAATACCCACGAGTTTAGACAATTCTTCGATGGCATTGCAAGCAGCCTCTGCTGCCTCTTGGTCGGTCATGCCGTCCTTGTAGGCACCTACCACCTTGGCAATCTCCACATACTTAGGCACACTCACCTCCAAGTTGTAACGCATGACGGTAGGCAAGAGGATGGCGCAAGCCACTCCGTGAGGAACATCATGGAGCGCACTCATCGGATGAGCCATGCCGTGATCCACTCCCAAACCTACGTTGGAGAATGCCATACCTGCAATGTATTGTGCTACAGCCATACCGTTGCGACCTTCAGGATTCTTAGGGTCGTTGACTGCGATAGGCAAGTATTTATAAATCATCTCGATGGCCTTCAGTTCGAACATGTCGCTCATTTCCCAGGCTGCTTTGGTTATCAGTCCTTCGATAGCATGGGTCATGGCGTCCATACCTGTGGCAGCCGTCAAGCCCTTTGGCAAAGAATACATCAGCTCTGCATCGACAATGGCTACGGCAGGAATGTCGTTGGGATCCACGCACACCATCTTCTGCTGGCGTTTTTCGTCGATGATGACATAGTTGATAGTGGTCTCGGCGGCAGTACCGGCTGTGGTAGGGAGAGCCACGATAGGCAAGCACTTGTTCTTGGTAGGAGCCACCCCTTCAAGCGAAACGATGTCGGCAAACTCCGGGTTGTTGACCACGATGCCAATACCCTTGGCAGTATCCATGGAAGAACCGCCACCGATGGCGATGATGAAGTCAGCTTTAGCTTTCTTGCAAGCTTCGATACCCATGGTTACGTTGGTAACGGTAGGGTTTGGCTTGACCTCATCGAATACCTCGTAGGCGATATGAGCCTCGTCAAGTACATCGAGTACCATCTTGGCAACGCCGAACTTCATGAGTCCTTTGTCTGTTACGACCAAGGCTTTTTTCCAACCTCGGTTAGTCACTACTGTAGGGAGTTCTTTACGTGCACCTGGTCCGAAGTAAGAAACTTCGTTGAGAATAAATCTGTTCACCATAATTGTTTTTGTTTTTAGATTGTTATTTATAAGTCATTATTTCCAAGAAATCGACAATACACTTTGTCTTATCGACATACAGCCACCCTCTCCAACCTTATCGAAGGTCTGCATTCCTACAGGGTGTTTTCTTGTCTCTTCCATAGCAATATTACTTTAGACGGTGCGAAGTTACGAAAAATTTATCAAATACGCAAATAAAAAGTAGAGAGAACGATATGTTAATTTTTCCAAATTACCCTAATCGCCGCTTACGAACTGAAATATAATGAGTATAGCGGCGACTTCCTAAAGTCGTTACCTTAGACGATTTATTAGCCGACGCATAAAGAAAGGAGAGGCGAGCTTCACAGCCAGCCTCTCCCGAGAGATTTATAGAAAATGCCACTCATGACATTTCTATATCGTTGATTAAAAATATTATCTCAATTAATTTGCCTTTGGCAATGTATTACTCCACTCATTCTGCTTAACACCAAATCCAGCATTGATTTCATCAACAGGGATTGGGAATACAAGGTCAGAAATGTTGTAGTTCGTATAAGTATACTTCACTTCTGGGGCACCATAAGCATATACAGAAGCCTTCTCGTTCCAACGGCGAAGATCCCAAAGACGATGTCCCTCCTGGAACAACTCACGAGCACGCTCATCCTTCAAGAACGAGAACAATCCATCTTTAGTTGTAGGAAGGTCATCAACACTCTGAATGTCGGCATTACGCTTAGCTACCACGAGCAAAGCTTCCTTAGCAGCTGCCAAATCTGGAGTAGTTGCACGAAGTTTAGCCTCTGCCTCTATCAAGAACATTTCTGATGCATTCACCAGATAGTTGGTAGCATTAGCTGCATTGCCAGACTGGAAATCAGAAAATTTACCACCTTTGAAATATTCAACACCATTATTGACAGAGTATGCAAATACAGAAGTACGACAATCATTTGCCCCATACATGGCTCTCAACTTAGGACTAGGAAGATAGCCGTATGTAGACCATAATGTACCGCAAGAGTTTGCGGAGAAATTGTCTTTGCTATTGATTGCCAAGTAGAACAAGCTCTCAGAATTTGAGCCCGTAGTGTTGTACAGTGCCTTATAATCAGCTGCAGTTGTAGCTAAAGATGTAATCCCAGCATCCTGCAAAGCTTTTTGTGCATAAGAGTATGCCTCATCAAAGTTCTCCATATACAAGTATGTACGAGCCAAAAGACCTTCTACAGCAGTTTTTGTGAAATAGACAGCCTGTCCCTGATCTCCACCTGCAGTAGCAAAATGCTCCAAGGCTTCCTTGAAATCAGAAATGATTGACTCATAAGTCTGACCTACGGTAGAACGCTCAACATCTTGGAAAGCAGCTATTGGCTCATCGCTAATAACCAAACCAGGCTGAGCAGAGAAATCCTGACCATCAACCTTTACTTGATGACCATACACGTTGACCATCAAGAGTTTTGCATAGCCACGAAGAGCATAAGCCTCACCCAAAGCCACATCCAAAGTTGCCTTGTCGTCTTCTGAAGAAGATTCATACAAATTCTTTGCTGCCTTGATGGCACGAGCAGAGTTATCTATCACCTTGTAACCATAGTTCCATATACCATATAGGTAATCGTCCTGATCGGTAAAGGTAAACTGATAAATATCATCAAAATGATCAGTCGCAGTATTCCAATATGCCATGTCTGTTGGTATTTCACCAATATTAATGGCATAGTTTCCTGCAAAACGATAGTTGTGCAACCAATAGTACTCACCATTTACGGCATTAGATACTGCTGACACATTAGACAAACCATTGTCTACATCAACACCTTTGTAGTTCTTTGTGTCCAAGAAATCATCGCCACAACTAGTCATACTTGTAGCAAGAGCTACAACAGCGAGAGCCTTAAATATATTTCTTTTCATTTTTCTTTCTGATTTATAAACCCAAAACTTAGAATGTAATCTGGATACCACCTACGAATGTTGCCACGTTAGGGTACTGCCATGCGATAATACCTGTAGCGTATGTCTCAGGATTATAACCAACAAAATCGCTTGCAGTCCACGTGTAGAGGTTATCAGCAGAAACGTAAATACGAACCTTCTGCATCAATGCCTTACGAGTGATGGTAGATGGCAAAGTATAACCTACAGAAATATTGCTTAAGCGCAAGAAGTTGGCACTGTAGAGGAAACGAGAAGATGCACTGGAAGCCTGATAGGGGTCACCATAGATATACTGTGGATACTTAGCATCTTTATTGTTCTCTGTCCAAGAGTTGTTGGCCCACTCCTTAAGAGGGGTTCTGTTTGACATACCCCAACCCGTGAACTTTGCACCAGAATCATAAACCTTACCACCCAAACGATAGTTGAAACTCAAGCTTGCATCAAGGCCTTTCCATGCCAAAGATGTTCCAAAACCACCAAACACCTTAGGGTCTGGGGAACCCAAGACACGCTCTGTGGCCTCATTATAATTGCTAGTTGTCTCTGTACCAGTCTCACCCTTATACCATAATGGTTTACCAGTCTCTCTATCTACACCAGCATATTCCTTCAAATAGAAAGAGTTATAAGGTTTACCTTCCATCACGACATTATAAGATGTTGGGTAAATTGGGTCACCAGAAGCCAACTTAATCACTTTATTATCATTCCAAGTCAAGTTAGCATATGCGCTCCAATCCAAATCCTTACTGTGGTAAATAGTAGCTTTCAAATCTACCTCGATACCTTGGTTGCGAATCTTACCAATGTTCTGATAAGTAGAAGTCAAACCTGTCGTCATAGACAAAGGCATCTCCATCAAGGCATCAGAAGTTGTCTCGTTGTAGTAATCTAAAGACAAGTGGATACGATTGATGAAAGAAAGGTCGAAACCCACATCAAACTTCTTGGATGTTTCCCAGGTCAACTTGTTGTTAGAAATTGAGACCGGAGCGATACCTACTTGTGAATTATAGTTGTAGCCTGAGTTATAGAAACCACGAGCTGCATACCAATCAATGTCCTGATTACCTACAGTACCATAAGACGCACGAAGTGTAGCATTGGTAATAACAGGATTATCCTTCAAGAAATTCTCGCCAGAGATGCGCCACTTAGCACCAACAGACCAGAAATCACCCCAACGGTTATCTGCACCAAACACAGAAGAACCATCACGACGATAAGATGCCGAAGCATAGTACTTATCGAGATAAGAATAGTGTATATCTGCAAAATAAGAAGCCAAACGAGCTTCCTTCTTATAATATTCAGAGTCTCCCCATGAACCTACAGTAGAGAGGTCTCTCATGCCAGATGATGCGAATGGAAAATCCTGTCCTTGCATATACTCATAGTAGTATGATTTCTTCTGCATCTCCTGACCGAGCATAATGGAAAGATTGTGAACATCATTGAATGTCTTGTTCCAACCAATGATATTGTTCCAAGTAAGAGTGGTAGTACGCGAATTGTACTGCTGCCCCAATCCATTATAGTCTGCACCCTGTGGGTTATAAAGGGCTGACCAATACTGATACTCTCGATAATTTGAGATATTGACACCGAAGTTCGTACGATAATAGATACCATCCCAAATGTCTATCTGCAGATATGGGTTCAAATTGAGAGTCTCGTTCTTACTCTCATTAATGTCACCAAGATTCTTATCGGTCAAAGCCAATGGATTGTAATATCTCGTCTCGCCAAAAGGAGTGCCAAAATAAGTACCATCCTCATTATAGAAAGGACGGAATGGATTCATGAATGAAATTGCAGCAACAGTGGTATTAGACATAGAACCACTAGTAGATTGGCTGAAGCCATTCTTTACCGCAAAAGCATAGTTGGTATTTGCACCTACCGTGAAACGACCCACCTTGCTTTCCACATTGGCACGACCTGAGTAGCGCTTATAATCTGAGCCAAGTACAATACCTTTGGTATCAAGATAACCCGCACTAATATAAAAGCCTGTGTTGCCCGTTTTGCCCTGTGCGCTGATATTATAATCCTGATAGTAACCATTACGAGTAACAGCATCCATCCAATCATAAGAAGATTTACCATCCCAACTATAAGCTTTAGTCAAATAAGCTTTGGCCGTTTCAAAATCTGCAGCACGACCAGCAGCGACCCATCCATTAGCAAAGAGATTCATTGTTTCCTCTGCGTTGGCATAGTCCATGTTATTGTTGCCCATGTATGAAAAACCTTGCTTAATATCCAAATTGATATTAAGTCTGCCTTCCTTTCCCTTCTTTGTTGTAATGACAATCACACCATTAGAAGCACGAGAACCATAGATGGCAGTTGCTGCAGCATCCTTCAATACCGTAACACTCTCAATATCCTCAGGATTGACAGATGCCATTGGGTCAATGTAATTATTGGAAGAAGAGCTCATACCGTCAGTATCAGAAGATACAGGCATACCATCAATAACATACAAAGGCTGAGTACCAGAATTAAGAGAACCACGACCACGTACATAGATAGAACCCCATGTACCTGGCTGACCACTTGAGTTATTCATCTGAATACCAGATACATTACCCTCAAGAGCCTTCACGAAGTTTGCGTCGCTCTTCTTCTCAATTTGAGCACCATTCAACAAAGATGCAGCACCTGTGAAAGAGGCTTTCTTCTGAACACCATAACCAGTTACAACTACCTCTTCAAGGGTCTTTTGGTCTGATTGAAGTTCAATCTTGACATTATTTCCCTTAATTGCAACTGTTTTGTCCTCCATACCCATGTAAGAAACCCTTACTGTATTCTTACCCTGCGGAAGAACTACGGAAAAGTTACCGTCAACATCGGTAACAGCACCAGTATTAGTACCTACAATCTTGATGGACGCTCCGATGATAGGCTCGCCATCTTCTGCAGAAACCACCTTACCAGTAACGGATGTTTGGGCAAAGGCTACTCCACAACTGAGAATTGCCCCCCCATAATCATAGCGATTCTTTTTACCATAATCTCTCTCGTTTTTTGATAAAATTTATAAATTTACTTTAATCGGCTGCAAAATTAAAACTAATTTCGGATATTTGCAAATATTTTGTTATAAAAATGCAAACGAATGGCAAAAATATTGAGATTTAGTAAGGACACTCACTTTTCCGCTTACTATTTATTACGATATTGCACCTCATACATACTAAGATGTACAAGGCGCAAAAGCATCAGTTTCTACGCTTCCACTATCTTCCAATCTCCAATGGTTCGCTTTTGGCTGTCATAGTTGATTCCAACTTTCACCAAGCGTTTGCCATCGGCAGAATAAGGGATGAGATAGCCTTTGTCATCTATCTGTTGCAAAGCCTCCTCTGCCGTCCTATCATACTTCAGTTCTATCACATAGATGGTATCAGGCATGTGAAGAACGGCATCTGCCCTACCGACGGCACTGTCCTCCTCCACCAAAATATAAGCTCCCATCAAATTGAAAATGAGATAGAAGACTGTTTGGAAATCCTTCTCGTTCTTGTTGGCAAGGCGATTAGAGATACTGGCAAGATAAGCCTGCATCTTTTGCAAAGCCCCATCCATGTTGTTGTCGTATAGCTGCTCCA
The DNA here is from genome assembly GCA_963628185.1 of Waltera intestinalis. Taxonomy (GTDB): domain Bacteria; phylum Bacteroidota; class Bacteroidia; order Bacteroidales; family Bacteroidaceae; genus Prevotella. Next base: position 18,015 of record CAVGEN010000009.1, read on the forward strand.
AAAAGTCGAAGATGAAACTATTGTTATTCAACGATATTGGAGACAAATAGTTTGGTGCCAAAGATCTGAGCATACCAACTCTCACTTCCTTGTTTGGATAATCTAGTTGGTAGCTCTGCAAGATAGGATTATACTTCTTGATAGTGAGATAGCCACTCTGAAAAAGCAATGGCAAAGCTGAATCCATTTGTTCTGGAGACACATCGAAATCATCGACACCAACGGACTTCTGCTCTATGTCCATTACACCGACATGATGCTTCCGTAAGGTATTGATGATATAAGATGGAGTACCGGAGCCAAACCAATAAGCAGCAATATCTCGACTTCTCAAAGCTCTAACAAGGCTAAACGGATTAAAAATATCCTCTGATTTCTTACTGAAATGATAGCCATCATAATATGTTTTCAAGTCTGCGACCGTCTCATCGAATGTCTTATGCAAAGCCTTAGCCAACAACTCCACGTCAGGCTTCATCGCTGTCAAGAGTTCCGTCTTGCTGATACCGCAAATTGCAGAATATTGGTCGAACATACTGATATTGTCCAAGTTGTTTATCTCGCTGAAGATACTCAACTGCAAGAACTTGGTGATGCCTGTGATGAAAGTAAACTCCAGCCAAGGGTCGAGATACTTCAATGGGCTATAAAAGCTTCTCATGACCAAGCGCAATGGTTTCAAGCTCTCTTTCTCATGCACCACGTCCAACAGCGGTGCATCATATTCATCTATCAACACAACTACCTTTTGCCCTGTCTGCTTATAGGCACGCTTCACCAAGGATTGTAAGCGTTGGTTAGGAGACACTGCAAGTTCGTCACGCCCATAAACTTGCTCATACCCTGCAAGCATATAGCCCAGGGCATCTTCCAGTTCCTTTGGAGTCAGGTTCTTGGCCGTACTCATGTCGAAGTGAAGAACAGGATGTTTCACCCACTCTTTTTCATATTCACCAAGAGCCAATCCCTCAAATAGTTCCTTTCTACCCTCATAATATGCCTGGAGAGTTGACACAAAGAGAGACTTGCCGAATCGTCGTGGACGACTCAGGAACACATATTTGGAGCCATTTCGCAAGAACTCCACAATATACTTTGTCTTATCGACATACATATAACCACCCTCCCTAATATCAGAGAAGGTTTGCATTCCCACAGGGTATTTTCTTATCTCTTCCATAGCCATATTATTTTATCCGGTGCGAAGATATGAATAAATAACTTGCCAAAATTACAAAAAAAAGCGATTTTGGTGAGTTGTTCCCTTAAATAACTCACCAAAATTGTATTTTTTTAACCTGAATTATTCATAGGATAAAAAAAGAAGCTGAATTTCTTGCATAATCCAAGAAAAAGTATTATCTTTGAA
>CAVGEN010000010.1:0-72507 GCA_963628185.1 Waltera intestinalis
GTAACTGTAGGAGGTACAGCGCCCTCGCTGTACCAAGTTATTTTTTTATCGTCACATAGCCAATAATTTAACAGCTACTTATTCCATCTCTTTCACACCGCCTCGTAGAGGGAGTCGATGGTGCCCGGAAGACTCGAATCTGAGAACTTCAAACAAAAGGGACATTTCTTCATTTCTTTGGATAACGGGTGTTTCGGGATTTCGCCTTACCTTTGCAGCGCAGAATTTTTAAAGGTAAGTAATGATTAAAAAATAAGTTGGTACATTTCTCATGGGCGAAGCTACAATTCCTTGCCTGAGTGGTACGGCGGGGGCGCCGTACCTCCTATGATTGCCTTTTCTGGCAAGTATGGGTAACTGTAGGAGGTACAGCGCCCTCGCTGTACCAAGTTATTTTTTTATCGTCACTAAAAGAGTAAAAAGGTAAAAAATAAAGGTAGATATATGAAAAAGGTGTTATTATTGACGATGGGAGCGGTGTTTTCTGCCCTTTCCGCCCACGCCCTCTCATTGGAGGAGGCGAGGGGGATGGCACACGACAACTATCCTGCCATCAAGCAGTATCGGATGATAGAACAGAGCCGCGACTTCACCCTCGACAATGTGGCGAAGGGATGGCTGCCCAAGGTGAGTGCGTCGGCAGGGGCGTATGGTTTTACGGATATCTTGAAGACGAATGCTCAGATGGGCCAGATGGGCATCGACATGAAGAACTGGCTGGCGAGCGCATCGGTCACGGTGACGCAAAACGTGTATGACGGTGGCCAGACGGTGGCGCAACGGCAGGTGGCTTCGGCACAGAGCGACGTGCAACGGCGGCAACTCGATGTGTCGATGTATGCCGTCAACGAGCGCATCGACCAACTCTTCTTCGGCATCCTCCTCATTGACGAAAAGCTGAAGCAGAACGAACTGCTGCTCGATGACCTTGCCACGAGCGAAGAGACGGTGAGGAGCATGATGAAAGGGGGAGTGGCTAACCAGGGAGACCTCGACAACATCTTTGTGGAGAAGTTGAAAAGTTTGCAGCAAGGGGAATCACTGAGGACTTCCCGAAAGGCTTACCTGCGGATGCTCGGTGTGTTCGTGGGAAAAGACCTGGCGGAGAATGAACCGATGGAGAAGCCGAAGGCCATTGCTGCTATAAGTGAAGGATTAGGAAAACGCCCCGAACTTTCCTATTATGATTCGCAGAATCTTCTGCTCGATGCCCAGCGCAAGCAGATGGACAGCCGTCTGCGCCCCACGGTGAGCCTCTTCGGCATGGGAGTGGTTCACACGAAGGTGAGCGACTTCTTGAACTCGGGGATGCTTATGGGCGGCGTGTCGGTGGCGTGGAACATCGGGGCTTTCTACACTCGTAAGAACGACATCCGAAAGTTGGCTGTGCAAAGGGCGATGAACGAGTCGCAGCGAGAGATGTTCCTCTTCCACAACCGTCTGCAGAACGAGGAGACCAACGGCAACATCGAGTCGCTCCGCAAACAGATAGCGCAGGACGAGGAGATAGTCAGACTGCGGGAGTGCATACGGAGCAAGGGCGACAAGAAGGTGAGGCTCGGTACGGAGAGCGTCAACGAACTGGTGCGCGACATCCATGCCGTGAGCATGGCGAGGGCGCAGAAGGCGCAACATGAGATAGAACTGCTGAAGGAAATGTACAATCAAAAATACATCAACAATGAATAAGATAAAAGTAATGGGCTTGGTGCTGGCGGCCTTGTGCCTGGCATCATGCGGCGACAAGGAAAAGGAGTATGACGCCACGGGCACTTTCGAGGCTACGGAGGTGACGGTGGCGGCGGAACAGAACGGCAAACTGCTGCAGTTGGACGTGAACGAGGGAGACAGGATAGGGGAGGGCCGGCAGGTGGCTCTCATCGACACGGTGCAACTCTACCTGAAGGCGCGGCGGATAGGTGCCGCCAAACTGGTGTATGCCTCGCAGCGGCCCGATATGGAAAAACAGGTGGCGGCTACCCGGGAGCAACTCGCCAAGGCGCGGGAGGAGTACGACCGCTTTGCCGCTCTGGTGAAGGAGGGGGCTGCCAACCGCAAGAGTCTGGACGATGCACGCAGTCAGGTGCAGGTGTTGCAGCGGCAGTTGGAGGCACAGCAGTCTTCGCTCCATACTTCCACGAGCAGTCTGAACGCCCAGATGGGCACGGCGGACATCGAGAAGTTGCAGGTGGCTGACCAACTGAGGAAGTGCCATGTACTGGCGCCCATCTCGGGCACGGTGTTGGAGAAATACATGGAGCGGGGCGAGTTTGCCACCGTCGGGAAACCCATCTTCAAGATGGCGGACACCGACCACATGTTCCTGCGAGCCTACATCACTTCCGCCCAACTCAAGAATGTGAAGATAGGACAGCAGGCAAAGGTGTTTGCCGACTATGGCAACGGCCAGAAGAAGGAGTACCGGGGCACGGTGACTTGGATTTCGTCGAAGTCGGAGTTTACCCCGAAGACCATTCTCACAGACGACGAGCGTGCCGACTTGGTCTATGCCGTGAAGATTGCGGTGAAGAACGATGGCTATGTGAAAATAGGAATGTATGGAGAAGCGAAGTTTTGACGTAAAGGGCATTAGTAAGCGATATGGCAAGGTGGAGGCGTTGAGCGATGTGAGCTTCAGTGTGGGGAAGGGTGAGATATTCGGTCTCATCGGACCCGACGGGGCCGGCAAGACAACGCTCTTCCGCATTCTTGCCACATTGTTGGAGGCAGACGGCGGCGAGGCGACGGTAGAGGGATTTGATGTGGTGAAGGACAGGAAGGAGATACGCCGGATGACGGGGTATATGCCTGGCAAGTTCTCGCTCTATGAAGACCTCTCGGTGGAGGAGAACTTGGAGTTCTTCGCCACACTCTTTGGCACTACCGTTGAGGCTGAGTACGACCATATCAAGGCAATCTATTCGCAGATAGAACCTTTCAGAAAGCGGCGTGCCGGGGCACTGTCGGGCGGCATGAAGCAGAAACTCGCCCTCTCCTGTGCCTTGGTTCACAAGCCCCGTGTCCTCCTGCTCGATGAACCCACCACAGGCGTTGACCCCGTGAGCCGCAAGGAGTTTTGGGATATGCTCGAAACATTGCCGGCCCGTGGAATCACCATCATCGTCGCCACTCCCTATCTCGACGAGGTGCGCCGCTGCCACCGTATCGCCTTCCTCCAGGAGGGCAGGCTGAAGGCTATCGGGAAGCCCGATGAGATATTGCGCGAATACTGGGAAGTGAAGGAAGTTAAGGAATTGAAGAGGGAAGAGGGAAGAGCGAAGAATCCCTCTGCCCTCAAAGACAATCTTTCCATCGAAGTCTCCCACTTGGTGAAAGCCTTCGGCTCTTTCCGTGCCGTCGATGACATTTCCTTTTCCGTAAGGCGGGGAGAGATATTCGGGTTCTTGGGGGCCAATGGGGCGGGCAAGACTACTGCGATGCATATCCTTACGGGACTGAGCCAGCCCACGAGCGGCAGCGGAAGGGTGGCCGGTTGCGACATCGTTACCGAGTATGAGCAAATCAAGAAGCACATAGGCTATATGAGCCAGAAATTCTCGCTCTACGAAGACCTTACCGTGAGGGAGAACATCCGTCTCTTTGCCGGCATCTACGGCATGAAGGACGGAGACATCAAACGCAAGACCGAGGAAGTGCTCCGCCAGTTGGCGTTTGCCGACCATGGTGACGACATCGTGGCAAGTCTGCCCTTGGGATGGAAACAGAAACTCGCCTTCTCGGTGAGCATCTTCCACAACCCCGAGATAGTCTTCCTCGACGAGCCTACGGGAGGCGTTGACCCAACCACACGCCGACAGTTCTGGCAACTCATCTATGAGGCGGCCGGCAGAGGAATCACCGTCTTCGTCACTACCCACTATATGGACGAGGCGGAGTATTGCGACCGCATCTCCATCATGGTGGACGGCAAGATCAAGGCACTTGGCACTCCCGGGGAACTGAAGCGCAATCTTCATCAACCCGACATGGACGGAGTGTTCACTTTTCTTGCCCGGCAATCCACGAGGAAAGATTGAAAGATGGAAAAATGGAAAAATGGAAAGATTGAAGTATGAATCAGTTTATAGCTTTTATCATCAAGGAAACGCGGCATATTCTGCGCGACAAGCGCACGATGCTAGTGCTTTTCGGCATCCCCGTCATAGAGATGCTGCTCTTTGGCTTTGCCATTTCCACCGATGTGCGCAACGTGCGGATCGCAGTGGTACTCACCACTGTGAACCACAAGACGCAGCAGATGGTGGAGAAGTTGGGAGCCAACGAGTATTTCAATATATTATATAAGGTACGCACGACGCGCGAGGCCGAGAGTCTCATCCGACATCAGAAAGCGGATATAGCCGTAGTGTTTAGTGAAGAACGAAGAGTGAAGAGTGAAGAATTCAACGGCTTTGTTCAAATCATTACAGACGGAGCCGACCCCAGTATGGCACAGATGTATGCCAACTATGCCACACAGATATTGCAAGAGGATTCTTCACAAAAGCATTTGAATTCTTCGTTCTTCACTCTTCACTCTTCACTCCTCTACAATCCCCAGATGCGTAGCAGCTACAACTTCGTGCCGGGCATCATGGGCATTATCCTGATGCTGATTTGCGCCATGATGACGAGCATCAGCATCGTGAGAGAAAAGGAGAGGGGAACGATGGACGTGCTGACGGTCAGTCCGGTGCGCCCCCTTACCATCATCCTTGCCAAGGCAGTGCCCTATCTTGTCTTTGCCTTCGTCATCCTCACCGCCATCCTGCTGATAGCCAAATATGTGTTGATGGTACCGTTGGCGGGAAGTCTTTTTTGGATATACGTGGTGTCGGGCATTTACATCCTCCTCGCCCTCTCGCTCGGACTGCTCATCAGTACTATTGCAGAGACCCAACTGGTGGCACTTCTCGCTTCGGCGATGATGCTCATGATGCCCTGCATCCTGCTCAGCGGTATGATTTATCCTGTGGAGAGTATGCCGGAAATTCTGCAATACGTCTCCGCCGTGATTCCTCCGAGATACTATATCTCCGCCATGCGCAAACTGTTGGTGATGGGTGTGGGCATCGACAAGGTGGTGACGGAAGTGGCGGTGCTGGCAGGTATGGCCGCTGTGTTGTTCGCTGCCGCACTTTTAAAGGTAAAAAGGTAAAAAGGCTGATTAAAAGTAAAAAGGTAAAAAAGTAAAAAGGTAAAAAGAAGAGGTTCGCACCGCAAAAACATTTGTCTTTAACTCCTTTAACTTCTTTAACTCCCTTAACTTCTCTAACTTCTCAAATCATGATCAAGTACTTATTGCAAAAAGAATTCCTCCAGATGCGGCGCAATGCCTTCATCCCCCGTCTCATCGTGATGTTTCCCATCATGATGATGTGCGTGATGCCGTGGGTGATGAACATGGAGGTGAAGAACATCGTGGTGGATGTGGTCGATAACGACCGCAGCACCCTTTCTTGCCAACTCGTACACCATATTGCACAGAGCAACTACTTTGTGTTCGGCGGTCAGAAGGCAAGTTATTCCGCAGCCTTGGCCGACGTGGAACAATCCAAGGCGGATGTCATCGTGGAGATACCGCAGCATTTCGAACGGGACACGAGGCGGGGGGAGAAGCCTCAGATACTCGTGGCGGCAAACGCCGTGAACGGCACGAAGGGAAGCATGGGAAGCCAGTATATGAGCAACATCATCATGGGGCATCTCTCCTCTTCGCTTTCAGCCACGGGCAGTCAGTCGGCGACCGCCTCCTCCCTTGTCTCCGTGCTCTATCTCTACAACAAGCACCTCAACTACAAGGTGTTCATGATACCGTCGCTCATGGCCATCCTCATCCTGCTGATGTGCGGTTTCCTGCCCGCCCTCAACATCGTGGGCGAGAAGGAGAAGGGCACCATCGAGGCCATCAACGTGACACCCGTGAGGAAATGGGAATTTATCCTTGCCAAACTCGTGCCTTATTGGATAGTGGGCATGGTGGTGATGACAGTCTGCTTTATCCTGGCTTGGGCGGTATATGGAATTACGTCGGCGGGCAATCTTGGGTTGGCCTATCTGCTGGCGATGCTCCTGGCGTTCGTGGTGAGCGGCCTGGGGCTGGTGATCTCCAACTACAACGACACGATGCAACAGGCCGTCTTCGTGATGTGGTTCATCGTGATGTGCCTCCTGCTCCTCAGCGGTCTCTTCACCCCGGTTCGCTCCATGCCCCACTGGGCCTACCTCACCACCTATGTGAACCCCATGCACTACTTCATCGACGCCATCCGCACCGTCTTTGTGCGTGGCGGCGACTTCGGTTGCATCGCCCACCAAGTGTTTGCCCTCGCCATCATCGCCCTCGGCGTGAATGTCTGGGCAGTGGCGAGCTATCGAAAGAGCACATGAATTAACTTCCGAGACTTGAAGATTACTCCTTTCTTCATTAGGAGAAAAGTTGGGTGATGAGTGGGATGGTGATGATGGAGCCGACTGTCGTGATGAATGTCATCTCGGTGATGAGCGATGGATTTCTGCCGAACTTCAGACAGAACATTGTGCCAAAGCTTGCCACGGGCATGGCGATGACCACCGTGTTCACATCATTGATGAGCGGACTGACTCCACATACCTTGAACAAGAAGTAGAGGCTCAGAGGTACGACTACCAAGCGCAAAATGGACGAGATGTAAACCTTCGGACTTCCCACGATTTCCTTGAGGGGTAACTTTGCCATCGAACTGCCGATAATCATCAGTGCCGCAGGTACGGTGATGTTGCCTACCATCGTGATGGGGCGGGCTATGATGTCGGGGGTGTGGACACCTAGTGCCACAAGCAGTGCGGCGGCAAATGCCCCCAGCATGGCAGGACTCACCAATACCTTGGGATTGAACTGTCTCAAACTGTATTCGCCCTTGATAAGCATGACTCCTGCCGTGAAGATGAAAAATGTGTTCGGCATGTTGAGCAAGGCGGCATAAAAGACAGCCTTTGGACCGAAGATGCTCGAAACGATAGGATAGCCGATGAAGCCGACATTGGCAAACATCAGGGCGAAACCTATCATGCCTTGGTCGTCATGGTTCTTGGTGATGAGCCGTGGCACCCAGAAGCCGAACACCAGCAAGATGACGTATGTGAGGAATCCGACACCCAGCAAGGGCAGGATGAGCGTGCGGTCGGGTAGCTCGTCGCCCATTACCGACGACAGCACCAACAAGGGGCAAGTGATATCGACCACAATCGATGACAACTTCTTGTCAAACTTGTCGCCCATGTAGCCGAGCTTGCAGGCAACATATCCTAAAATTACGATGGTGAACAAAACCACCATCACTTCTAAATTTTGCATTATTATTTTAATCTATAAATCTACGGGTGATATCCTTGTATTCGTCGATGCGGCGGTCGCGGAGGAATGGCCACCAGCGGCGCACGTCCTCGCTATGCTTGATGTCGATGTCAACGACGAGACTTTCTTCCTCGTTGTCGCTGGCTCGATAATGGAGCTCTCCCTGCGGACCAGCCACGAAACTGCTGCCCCAGAACTGGACGCCGCCTGTTTGTTCGCTAGGGTCTGGCTCGAATCCCACCCTGTTGACGGCAACGACAGGCAAGCCGTTGGCTACGGCATGCCCTCGCATCACGGTAGTCCATGCCTCACGTTGTCGCTGCTGTTCTTCCGCCGTGTCGTATTTGGCATAGCCGATGGCGGTGGGGTAGATGAGAATCTCTGCTCCCTGTAGAGCCATCAGGCGAGCTGCCTCTGGATACCACTGGTCCCAGCAAACCAAGACACCGAGCTTGCCCACCGATGTTTGGATAGGGTGAAAGCCGAGATCGCCAGGGGTGAAGTAGAATTTCTCGTAATAGGCTGGGTCGTCGGGGATGTGCATCTTGCGGTATTTGCCTGCGATGGTGCCGTCTTTCTCGATAACCACTGCCGTATTGTGGTAAAGCCCCGGGGCACGACGCTCAAAGAGCGAGGTGACGATGACGACATTGAGTTCTTTGGCAAGTTTCCCGTAGAATTCGGTCGATGGCCCGGGGATAGGCTCTGCGAGGTCGAAATTATCCACGTCTTCCACTTGGCAGAAATAAAGGGTGTTGTGCAGCTCCTGCAAAACGATGAGTTCTGCGCCACGGTGGGCTAGGTCGATAATGCCTTCTGCGAGGCGCGTCTTGTTGTCGGCAATGTCTGCTGTAATATGTAATTGTAAAATTCCTAGTTTCATGATTCTGTTTGTTTTTTACCTTTTATTCTTCCCTCAACGTTCCTTCGGGCAGTTGCATGGTGATGCAGTGGATGCTTCCGTGCTGGCGGATGATGGTGAGTGAATCTACTCCAATGATTTCTCGGTCGGGGAAGGCGGTTTGTATCTGCTTTCTAGCCTCCTCGTCTTTCTCTGGCTGGTTGTATGTCGGATAAATCACGGCACCATTCAGAATGAGAAAGTTGGCGTATGTGGCTGGCAGCCGGTCGCCTTTCGAGTTCTTGTCTGTGGTCAAGTGGTCTCCCTCGTCGTAAATAGGGTCGGGCATTGGCAACTTGAGTAGGCGATAAGGATAGCCTTCGTAAGTGAAGAGTTTCTTGAGTTGGTCTTCGAGTGCCTGGAAGTCCTTGTATTGTTCGTCCTCAGAGTTGTCGCAGCCCATATATAATAAGGTGTCGTGAGGAGCCACACGAACAATGGTGTCGATGTGCCCGTCGGTATCGTCGCCAATGAGGTTGCCATGGTCGAGCCAAATCACTTGGCGGGCATGGAAGAAATTTTTCAGTTGGTGGTCAATGTTTTCACGGGTGAACGGTTGGTTACGATGGGGGGCGAGAAGGCACTGGGAGGTGGTGAAGATGGTTCCCTTACCGTCGCTCTCGATGCTTCCTCCTTCGAGTACGAATCCCGTGTGGTTCTCCATGGCGGCATTGAAGGCTCCTTGGTAGTATAGCTGTAGGTTGATGACGTTGTCCTTTTGCCAAGCAAACTTCTCTCCCCATCCATTGAACTTAAAGTCGAGCAGGTGAATAGGTACGATAAAAGAGTTGCGCCTATTGCGTGAGACGAGTGTGATGGGACCGTGGTCACGAGCCCAGGTGTCGTTGCTTTCAACTTCGTAGAGATGCACGCGGCTCATCTGTTGGGCGGAAAGTCGCTCGGAGAGCATTTTGCGAGTGCTTTCCAAGATGGGGGTTGCCACCAGCAAGTGCTCGAAACGAGTGATGATCTCGGAGAGCTCCAGATAGGTGTTGGTTATCTGCCTGAGATATGGCTTCCAGTCGGTGTCTCCGTGTGGCCATGTCATCATGATGGCACTCTGCGACTCCCATTCGGCAGGGAGTACGAAATCGCAAGTAAAAGTCATTTGTTGCATAAGCGATACTGTTTGTTTGTTGCTTTTTTACGCAAAAGCACGAGTTTTTTGTAATATGCGTGCAAAAATACTAAATTTCTAGCTCTCACCCCTTTCTTTTTGTTTAAAAAACATTAAACGAAAGGCTGTACGAGTACAAGTTTGGCAAGAAATGATTAACTTTGCAGCCTAAAACGAATTTTAACATAGGAAAGAGCGTGAAAATATATCAGGTTGTTGATGCCCTTGAACAATACGCGCCTCTGCCCTTGCAGGAAGGATATGACAATGCCGGCTTGCAGGTTGGATTGACAGAGGCGGTAGAAGTATCAGGGGCATTGTTGTGTCTTGACGTGACCGAGGCGGTGGTCGATGAGGCCATCCAAAAGGGATGTAATCTCATCGTGAGCCATCATCCGCTGATATTCCGCAAACTGGCGAGGATATCAGACGAGAACTATGTGCAACGTACTGTGCGCAAGGCCATCAAAAATGATATTGCCATCGTCGCCATGCACACCAATATGGATGCTGCGACAGGTGGTGTAAACTTCAAAATCGCCGAGAAATTGGGACTTCGGAATATCCGGTTCTTGGGAGGTGAGAAAGAGGTCGCTGGTGTGAAAGGTGGAGAAGGAATTGTCGGAGACTTGGCCGAGGAAATGGCTGCCGACGATTGGGTCTTGAGGCTTCGTGAGCGATTCGATGTGGAGTGCGTACAGTGCAACCAACTGCTTCGCCGCCCGATAAAGAAGGTGGCTCTCTGTGGAGGGGCAGGGTCGTTCTTGCTTGATTCTGCCATTGCGGCAGGGGCCGATGCCTTTGTTACGGGCGAAATGCACTATCATGAGTTCTTCGGGCATGAGCAGGAGATTCAGATTTGTGTCATCGGACATTATCAGAGCGAACAGTTTACAAGCGAGATTTTCCAACGCATCATCGAGGAGAAATGTCCTGGAGTGAGTTGTCTCGTTTCGGAGATTAACACCAATCCTATTATTTATTTGTAATATTCAACATTAAAAATATTAAAGATTATGGCAAAGAAAGATCCTACAGATTTGACCGTGGAAGAGAAATTGAAGACTCTTTTCCAGCTTCAGACCACTTTGTCTGGCATAGATGAGAAACGTGCTTTGAGAGGTGAGCTGCCTCTTGAAGTTCAAGACTTGGAGGACGAAATCGCAGGTCTCAACACTCGTATTGATAACATTGAGCGTGACATCGACCAGTTTGATAGAGCTGTGAACCAGAAACAAGGTGAAATCTACGAGGCGCAGGCTAGCTTGGAGCGTTATCACGCTCAGCTCGAAACAGTAAGCAGCAACCGTGAGTACGATGCCTTGAGCAAGGAAATCGAGTTCCAGGAATTGGAAATTGAACTTTGCAACAAGAAGATTCGTGAGGGACAGCAGAAGATCCGTGAGAAGCAGGCTGACTTGGAGCATGCGCAGGATATGAAGGCAGACCGTGAGAGAGGCTTGGTGGAGAAGCGTGCCGAACTGGACGACATCATGGAGGAGACTCGTGAGGAAGAGGAGCGTTTGAAGGAGAAAGCACTTGACTTGGAGAAGAAGATAGAGCCACGTTTGCTCTCTAGTTTCAAGCGTATTCGCAAGGGTGCCCGCAATGGTTTGGGCATTGTTTACGTACAGCGTGATGCTTGTGGTGGTTGCTTCAACAAGATTCCGCCTCAGCGTCAGTTGGACATCAAGATGCACAAGAAGATTATCCCTTGTGAGTATTGCGGTCGTATCTTGATCGACCCAGAGTTGGCAGGTGTCAAGATAGATACTCCTGCTGTGGAGGAGAAGCCAAAGCGCAAGCGCACCATCCGTAAGAAGAAGACGGAAGAAGGGGAATAATTCTTGGACAGATGATTGTAAAAAGGCTCAAGAGGTTAGCTGGGATAGCTTCTCTTGAGCCTTTTCCTTATTTGATGTTTTCTGAATCTTGTCTTCGTCAAATGCCTCTGGCCTTATAGATTCTCTCCTTGGCATCGTTGATTTCCTGGAATTTTTTTTCGGCGGCACGACGTACATCTTCGCCCAGGGATGCAACCTTGTCGGGATGGTGTTTGAGTGCCATCTTGCGATAGGCGGCTTTCACCTCATCGTTGGTTGCAGTGGGAGAGATTCCCAATACCTTGTAGGCATCGTCTAGACTGCTTGTCGATGAAGAACCGCTGCGAAGGTTGAGCATCTGTATCACATCCTCTTCCGAGAGACCCATGTGGATGGCTATTCCCTTGAGGGCTGTGATTTCCTCGGTGGAAACAACACCGTCAGCTTGGGCTATGATGACGAGAAAGTTGAGCAACTGAAGTCGCTGCTCGTACATCATGTTGCTGCGAATCTGGTGGCAGCTGTCTTGTATCACGGTGCGATATTCGGCCATACCGATGCGTTTCTGCTGCTCGAAGAGCTTGAGGAGGATTTGCTCACCTTGTTGTTTGGCTGCTTCTCCAAAGTTTTGGCGAAGGAAACGGCGCACCACTTCCATCTCAGAATGCATGATCTTGCCATCGGCATTGATGATGTAAGAGGAAAGTACAAGCAGCGAGAACATGAAACTGTTGCGTTGCCCCTCGTAGCTTTGCCGGCTGTTATATCCTTGTTGGCCGTTATTGTCTTCGGCATATTCCCCGTTGTCCTGGCCACCTCTGTTCACCTCGTCTAGTCCATGGTCGAACAGGGAACCTAAGGCAAGCCCGGCAAGCGCACCAAGTGGACCGCCTACCATGAAACCTAGGAATCCCCCAATCCATTTTCCTGCTGCCATCTTTTTACTTGAAGTAATAGAGGAATGAAGCGATGCCTGAGAGGGCTGGCTTGCGCTCGCCTTCGATCTCTATGTCGAACTTGATGCTGGTTTTGCAGATGCCACGGAGATTCTGGATGTCGTGGAGTGTGGCCACAAGACGAATGCGAGAACCTGTAATCACGGGTTGGCCAAACTTCATCTTGTCCATGCCGTAGTTGACGAGCATCTTGAGGTTGTTTACTTCTAAAATCTGCTGCCACAGATAGGGGAGCACAGACAGTGTCAGGTAGCCGTGGGCGATGGTGCTGTGGTAAGGACTTTCCACCTTGGCACGCTCTACATCTACATGAATCCACTGTGGGTCGAGGGTGGCATCAGCAAACTTGTTGATACGGTCTTGGTCTATCTGCAACCAGTCGGATTCACCTAGTTTCTGACCTAGGTGAGCAGCAAATTCCTCGTAGGAATTAATTACTAATTTTGCCATTTCTTATTTGTTTTAATGTTTGTGATTTTTTCTGTTTCGGAAACTTCTATTTTAGTCTCGTCTGAAGATGTCGCGGGTATAGACTTTTTCGCTCACGTCATCCAAACATTTATCGTAACGGTTGGCGATGATGGCCTGGCACTGCGATTTGAAAGCATCGAGATTGTTGACCACCCGACTGCCGAAAAATGTCGTTCCGTCTTCAAGCGTAGGCTCGTAAATGATGACTTGTGCGCCCTTTGCCTTGATGCGCTTCATGACTCCCTGTATGCTACTTTGGCGGAAGTTGTCGCTATTGCTTTTCATGGTGAGGCGATAGACTCCGATAGTGCATGGCTTTTCTTCTTCTGCACGATAATTGTTTTGGTTGGCATAATCGTAATAGCCAGCTTTGTTGAGCACACGGTCGGCGATGAAGTCTTTTCGGGTGCGGTTGCTTTCTACGATAGCTTGTATCAAGTTCTCGGGTACATTTGCATAGTTGGCGAGCAACTGCTTGGTATCTTTTGGCAAGCAATATCCACCATAACCGAAGGAAGGATTGTTGTAGAATGTGCCGATGCGAGGGTCTAAGCCTACACCGTCGATGATAGCCTTTGTGTCGAGACCTTTCATTTCAGCATAGGTGTCTAGCTCATTGAAATAGCTGACGCGAAGAGCTAGATAAGTGTTGGCGAAGAGTTTTACGGCCTCTGCTTCGGTCAGCCCCATGAAGATCGTGTCGATGTTTTCCTTGATGGCTCCTTCCTGGAGTAGTTCGGCGAAAGTATGGGCGGCTTTGTCAAGACGGTCGTTGCCTTCGGGGCGGCCCACGATGATGCGGCTGGGGTACAGGTTGTCATATAGAGCCTTGCTCTCGCGTAGGAACTCTGGTGCAAAAATGATGTTGTCGCAATTGTATTTCTTGCGTACGTTCTCGGTATAGCCCACAGGGATGGTACTCTTGATGACCATGATGGCCTTTGGGTTTACCTGCATAACGAGTTCGATGACTTCCTCTACATGTGAGGTGTCGAAGTAGTTCTTTACGGGGTCGTAGTTGGTCGGTGTTGCGATGACCACGAAATCGGCATCCTTGTAGGCTTCGGCACCATTGGCGGTGGCAGTGAGCTTGAGGTCTTTTTCCGCTAGGTATTTCTCGATATAATCGTCTTGGATAGGCGACTTACGGTTGTTGATCAGTTCCACTTTCTCTGGAACGACATCGACAGCTACAACTTGGTGGTGCTGGCTGAGCAAAGTCGCAATACTTAATCCGACATAGCCTGTTCCGGCAACAGCAATCTTGATATTTTGATTAGCCATATTATAATATTTTTATTAATGTATTATCTTTGCAAAGATAGTATAAAATGTGGAGAATACAAAATGTAAGTGAGATTTTTATCAAAAAATAACTCGCTTTTCTTTTTTGCAGTCTTCTTTCATAATTTTCAAATTTCCGACCGCCTGGAAGGACGGACGGAAATTCGCCCAAAATGGCGTGGGATAATTCGCCGTTTTACAGTCGAACAATTGGCTGTTTCCACTTGGGTGGTAATGTTATTTTGTCAATAAATCTTCATAGTCGGGAATGTCTTCTAAGAATATATATTTTTTACCATCGTAGTCCATGCGACAGATATAATGTTGCATGCCATTGCTGACCACAAGATAATCTACGTGGAGGAGCATATTGTAGATGGAAATTTGGTCGAATACTTTTTGTGTGATGGGAATGTGTGGGGCTTTGTATTCGATGATCATGCGAGGCTTCAGCTCTCTGGAGTATAGCACGCTGTCTGCTCGAAGCACCTTGTCTCCTACGGCGAGTTGTATTTCGTTTGCCAACAAGCTGGCGGGATAGCCTTTGTGCTCGACAAGGAAGTGGACGAAGTGCTGTCGCACCCATTCTTCTGGGGTGATGGCGATGTATTTCTTTCTTAAAATATCGAAAATCAGAGGGTGCTCCTTGGAGCCTCTAAGCTTGATTTCGAAGGAGGGTAGGTTCAGTCTTATCATTTTATACCTTATTATATATAGTTTTCTACACCTTATTTATATATAGTTCAAAAATATTTTGTACCTTTGTCGCAAAATAAAAGTGCAGAGCGATATGCTTATTCTCTGCAAAGATACAAAAAATATTGTAATGGCAGAAAAAAAACAAGCAATAAGTTATGAGTCTATCATGAAGGATTTGAAGGCTCGCAACTATTCTCCTGTCTATATTCTGATGGGGGATGAGTCGTATTATATAGATATTCTCTGTGATTATATCGCGGAGAATGTACTACAACCCGAGGAGCGTGATTTCAATCAAGTGGTTCTTTTCGGTGCCGAGACTACGGCGGCTCAGGTGGCTGACCAATGCAAGGGGTATCCCATGATGGCGGAGCACAGGGTCGTGATACTGAAAGAGGCTCAAAATTTGCGAAATTTCGAGCCTCTTGAGAAGTACTTCGAAAATCCCGTAAAATCGACGGTCTTTGTGATGACCTACAAAAATGGTACGATTGACCGTCGCAAAAAACTGCTTCCTCGTGCAGAACAAGTGGGTGTCGTTTTTGAAAGCAAGAAATTGAAGGATTACCAACTCCCCGGATTTGTTGAAACTTATGTTAAAAAGAAAAAAGCTTCAATAGAGCAGAAGGCTACGCAGATGGTGGCAGACCATGTTGGAGCCGACTTGCATCGTTTGACTTCAGAGCTAGACAAACTTCTCATTTCTCTTCCTGAGAGCGATCGACGGGTGACTCCAGAGATAGTGGAGAGGGTGATAGGGGTGAGCAAGGACTTTAATGCTTTTGAACTGAGAAATGCCATTGTCAATCGGGATGTATTTAAGGCAAATCAAATTATCAATTATTTTGACAGCAATCCAAAGAGTGGTTCGCTTTTCGCTCTTCTCCCGATGCTCTTTTCTTATTTCCAAAATCTTATGATTGCCTATTATGCTCCTAATAAGCAGAATGAAAATGAGCTTGCAAAATTCTTGGATTTGAGAGGAGCTTGGGCGGTGCGTGATTATATTGCAGGAATGAGAAACTATAATGGAGTGAAGGTGATGCAGATTATTGATAAGTTCCGTGAGGTGGATGTCAAGGCGAAGGGCATTGATAATCCGAATACTTCTGCTGGAGAATTGATGAGGGAACTTGTGTTTTTTATCCTGCATTAGTGCTTTTTGCCTCGCCCCGATTCTTGCGATGGCGTTTCTTCAGAGGGTGCTTGTATTTGGGTTTTGGCAAGAGATTTTATGAATGAGTTTTCTGTTTTGAAGGGTAGGGGAGGGTTGGATTTTAGAGAAAATGATATACTTGTTAGAAGGATGGTTCTTGTAGGAATCATCCTTTTTTCATGCTGGAATTTCCATGTTGCGGAGATGGCTAGAGCTGTTGTGGAGGGAGTGCTTGGCTCTTATCTTTCCTGCCTGAGTGATAGAAATAGCTCTTTATAGATGTAAATTAGGGCATTTTTGTGGCTTTTTACTGCTGTTTTAGACGGGAAAATGCTTGTTTTAGGTCTGATTTTCTAGAAAAATCACAAATTTAAAGAATTTCTAGAGCTAGAAAGAGGGTTCTGAAAAATAGCGTTGTTTTGTTGTAAGTGCTTACTATATAGGGTGTTGTAGTATTTTGCGAGGCTTATCGGCTTTCAAAACTTTCGTATTTGTCACTTGGATGACCTTGTGTCCTGAAAATGGCAGAAATAGAAAAATAGAGTGTTTTCGGAACTTCTTTATTTTACATTTTGTTTCGTTAACATTTAAATATTGAAAGTTTAATGATTTAAATATATGAATCACTAAATCAGAATAAATATGTAAATTTAAATATCGGAAACTAAACGAATGGTCAAGGATTAATAATGTGTGTTTGTAAATGTAAATTGACAATTTAGAAACGTGAAATGTATAATTATACAATCAGATATTTTGTTATGTAAATATGGAAAAACCAATTAGTTATATATATATAGGTTGATAAAAATGCAAGGAGTATAGCATCTAGTCTTCTTTAAAAATGTATATATGATGCCGTAAGCATGAAATGATAGAGGGTATGTGTGCGGAAGCCAATGGATTAGCTTATTATTCTTAATAATAGCTTTGTAAATGTTTGTGATTTACAAATATAAATATGTAAATATAAACACAAAAACTCATTTTAATTGGTATTGTTTTTATGTTTTAATTTGTAAATGTAAATAAATGTATTTTAAAAATATGTTTAAATATTTGGTAGTTACAAAAAATAGTTTTACCTTTGTAAAGTCTAAAAAAAAGGGGAGAAATACTCCCTATAATGCTTCATGTTCCGAAAACGTACATAGGATGGTCGCCTAACTAGCCCTCCTTGTATTCGTCGGAAATCTTAATAAATGTAAACAAAATAACACAGAAAAATTATGAAAGATAGAATTAGGCTCCTAATGGATGACCAGCATCTTACCCAACAGGATTTCGCAAAACTTTTAGAAATCTCCCCTGCGCAGTTGAGTGGAATCTTCAATGATCGTACAAAACCAACATTGAATATTGTAGATGCTATTCATAAAAAGTTTCCGCAAGTCCAGCTTCCTTGGTTGCTCTACGGAATGCCTCCTATGTATATAAATAATGAGGGGACTGAAGATTTAGGAAAAGGTACTTCTGGCATGGGCGAAAATGGTCACTCTGGTATTGAAGGCTTGGCTTTCGACTTCGCTGATGAGGAAGACAACGCATCCTCTGCCCCAAACGTTTCAGCTTCTAGTTCTTCTGCTGCCCCATCGGCAGCCCATGCTCGATCTTCTGCTTCGCCGTCTGTGGTGCAAGGGTCGCTTTTTGAGCAGCCTCAAATGTGCGGTGTAAATCGAACACTTAAAAATGCAGTACAGGAAAATGTGAAATATATTGACAAATCACCACGGAAGATAACAGAGATTCGTATCTTTTATGATGACCAGACCTGGGAGACTTTTGTACCGAAGAAGTAGGTGTGGTAAGATACCTTTGGCTTTGGCTTTCCATATAAAAATATAAATATGTATGTTTAAAAAGCAAAATATATCGAGAATCTTTTCGTAGTGTCAAAAAATAACATTACCTTTGCACAAAATATTCTAAATCGTAAAGATGAAAAAATACATTTTAGACCTCAAAGTCGTTTCGGTAGAAGCTTTGAGCGATAAGCATGTCTTGATCAAGCTTACCGATGAAAAGCCTCTTCCTGAAATCGTGCCAGGACAGTTCGTGGAAGTTCGGGTGGATCATTCGCCTGCCACCATGCTTCGTCGACCTATCTCCATTAATTATGTTGATCGTGAAAATAATCAGCTTTGGTTGTTGGTTGCCATGATAGGTGATGGTACTCGTCAGTTGGGAGCCTTGAAGACTGGCGATGTACTTAATTGTATGTTGCCACTCGGTAATGGGTTCACTATGCCAACAGGGAAGGGGCAGAAGTTCTTGCTTGTCGGTGGTGGAGTCGGCGTGGCTCCTTTGCTCTATTTTGGAAAGTGCATCAAGGAGATGGATGCCGAGCCAATCTTCTTGCTGGGTGCTCGAACTGCCAAAGACCTCTTGGAGTTGGATGAGTTTGTCAAGCTGGGTCGTGTATGTATCACAACCGAGGATGGAAGTGCCGGTGAGTCGGGGTTTGTTACTAACCATTCTATTCTCCAGCGAGAGCAGTTTGATATGATTTCCACTTGTGGTCCTAAGCCGATGATGATGAGCGTGGCCCGTTACGCTCAAAAAGCCAATGTGGAATGCGAGGTCTCGTTAGAGAATAAGATGGCATGTGGGGTCGGTGCTTGTCTCTGCTGTGTGGAGAAGACTACCCGAGGAAACCAATGCGTTTGCAAGGAAGGACCTGTTGTCAATATCAAGAACTTGCTTTGGAGCCTCTAGAAGTGTAAGAAAAGGCTCTTTGTTGTAGAAAGCGAAAGAGTCCTTTTTTGTAAAGAAATAGGAAATGGCATAGTGGAGGGAAAATGCAAAAATTGTAAAGAACTTTCGCTAGATTCTAAATAAGATAATTATGGCATCATTAAGTGTAAACATACATAATTTGAAATTGAAGAACCCCGTGATGACAGCGTCGGGAACCTTTGGCTACGGGTTGGAGTTTGCCGACTTTGTACCTTTGGAGGAGATCGGGGGCATCATCGTAAAGGGTACAACCTTGGAGCCACGAGAGGGAAATGATTATCCTCGTATGGCAGAGACAGCGCAAGGTATGCTCAACTGTGTGGGACTTCAAAACAAAGGTGTGGATTATTTCTGCAAGAACATTTATCCGCAAATCAAGGACATTGACACCAATATGATTGTCAATGTGTCCGGGCATTCTCCCGAGAGCTATGCTGCTTGTGCGGCTCGCATCAATGAACTGGATAAGATCCCTGCCATCGAACTTAACATATCTTGTCCGAATGTCAAGGATGGAGGCATGGCTTTTGGTGTGACTTGCGAGGGGGCGGCTAGCGTGGTTAAGGCGGTTCGTCAGGCTTATCACAAGACGCTCATCGTTAAGCTTTCTCCTAACGTGACCAACATCGCAGACATTGCTCGTGCTTGTGAGGCAGAGGGGGCAGATTCTGTTTCACTCATCAATACCTTGATGGGTATGGCTGTAGATATAGAGAAACGTCAACCTCTGCTCAGTATCCGTACAGGAGGATTGAGTGGACCGTGTGTGAAGCCTGTGGCTCTTCGCATGGTATATGACGTGGCTCATGCCGTTAAGATTCCTGTGGTAGGGTTGGGAGGTATCTCTTCTGCCGAGGATGCCATTGAGTTCTTGATGTGTGGTGCCACAGCCATCGAGATCGGTACAGCCAACTTTATCGACCCTACAATCACCCAAAAAGTGAAGGATGGTATCAGCGATTGGTTGGATAAGCATGGCTGCACTTCTGTACATGAGATTATCGGGGCTATCAAATAGCGGCTTGACATTGCAAAAACATAATTTGGATTATAAAAATATAAAATAATGTTGTCAGATATTGAAATTGCAAAATCGGTGAAACTTCGTCCTATCAATGACGTTGCCGCCGAATTGGGAATAGGGGAGGAACAAGTCGAGAATTATGGTCGATATATTGCCAAGGTGACAACAGGCAACATCGACAAGAAGAAATTTGAGAACCATCATCTCGTTCTTGTTACTGCCATCAGTCCTACCAAGGCCGGTAATGGAAAAACTACGGTAAGTGTAGGTTTGGCTCTTGGTATGCAGAAGATAGGCAAGAAGGCTGTGGTAGCTCTCCGTGAGCCTTCTCTCGGTCCTTGTTTTGGCATGAAGGGCGGAGCAGCTGGTGGTGGTTATGCCCAGGTGTTGCCAATGGAGAAAATCAATCTTCACTTCACGGGCGATTTTCATGCTATTACCGAGGCTAACAATATGATAGCTGCCTTGCTCGACAACTATCGGTACCAGCATGAGGCCGAGGGATTCAAGTTGAAGAAGATTCTCTGGCGTCGTGTGATGGATGTAAACGACCGTGGTTTGCGTCGCATCATTACGGGTATCGGTGATAAGAATGGTATTGAGACGGAGTCTGGTTTCGACATCACTCCTGCTTCTGAGATTATGGCAATCATGTGCTTTGCCACCAGCGTGGACGATCTTCGCCGTCGTATCGACAATATCTTGTTGGGTATCACAGAGGATGACAAACCATTTACTGTAAAGGATATGGGAGTGGGTGGTAGCATCGTGGCCCTTTTGCTCGATGCCTTGAAACCCAATTTGGTTCAGACCACAGAGGGCACTCCGGCTTTTGTGCATTGCGGCCCATTTGCCAATATCGCTCATGGATGTAATTCGGTGATGGCTACGGCAGCTGCGCTTGAGTATGGCGATTACGCTATCACGGAGGCTGGCTTCGGTGCTGACCTTGGTGCGGAGAAGTTCTATGACATCAAATGTCGTAAGACGGGTCTCCAGCCAGATTTGACGGTTTTGGTTGTTACTCTCCAGGCATTGAAGATGCACGGTGGCGTGGCTCAGGAAAATATCAAGAAGCCTAGCGTCGAGGGTATGCAGAATGGTTATTGGAACCTCGACAAGCATGTGAAAAATCTTCAGAGCTTCGGACAGACGGTTGTCATCGCATTCAATCAGTTTGCTACCGATACTTCTGAGGAAATCGAGGTGCTGCGTCAGCATTGCGAGGAGATGGGCTGTGGCTTTGCTGTCAACAATGCTTTTGCCGAAGGAGGAAAAGGTGCTGTTGAATTGGCTAATCTTGTGGTGAAGACCATAGAGGAGCATCCTTCTTCTCCTCTCTGCTATGCTTATGAGGACGAGGAACCTATAGAGAAGAAGATAGAGAATGTGGCCTTCAATCTTTATGGCGCAGGTACTGTGACGTTGAGCGATTCTGCCAAGGCGATGATAGAGGAAATCAAGAAGTTGGGTGCAGAGCGATTCCCAGTCTGTATCGCCAAGACCCAGTACAGCTTCTCTACCGATGCCAAGGCATACGGACCTACGGAAGGTTTTGAACTTCATGTTCGTGACATCACTGTCAATATGGGAGCGGAGATGATTGTGGTTATCGCTGGTCCTATCATGCGTATGCCAGGCTTGCCAAAGAGTCCGCAGGCAGAACGTATCGACGTGGTAAATGGCGAGATTGTTGGCTTGTCATAACCTTCTTCTATATCAAGGAATATAAGAAAAGGGATGCTAGGCGTAGCATCTTATTTACATAATATGGACAATTTGTAGTTTAACTGTCTTGCTTGTGAAAGTAGGGCAGTTTCCTTTAACTTAAAATTTAGTAGCAGCATGACAATTACATTAATTATATTAGTTTTAACCGTTGCCATGTTCATTTGGGGCAAGATAAGGGCGGACGTCACTGCTCTCGTTGCCTTGGCATCATTACTAGTCTTCGGAATCCTTACTCCTTCTGAAGCCTTGGCAGGTTTCTCTTCCCCTATTGTCATTATGATGATAGGACTTTTTGTCGTGGGAGGTGCCATCATGCAGACCGGACTTGCCAAACTTACTGGCAACAAGTTGATGGCTCTGTCTCATGGCAATGAGACGGTCACTTTTCTTTTGGTGATGCTTGTCACCTCGTTCATCGGAGCTTTTGTGAGCAATACGGGTACCGTGGCGCTGATGATGCCTATCATCATGAGTATTGCGGCATCCTCCGGGCTGCAATCTTCGCGCTTCCTGATGCCTCTTGCCTTTGCGGGCAGTTTAGGTGGCATGCTTACCCTCATCGGTACGCCGCCCAACCTTGTCATCGATGAGGTTCTCACGGATGCAGGGTATGAGTCGCTGGCTTTCTTCTCCTTTTTCCCGGTAGGTCTTATCGTGATAGCCATTGGTATTATAGTGCTGATGCCTTTGAGCCGTATTTTCTTAAACAAGAAGGGAAACGGGAAGGGAAAGAAAAAATCCAAGTCTTTGGATGATTTGGTGGATGAGTATGGCTTGATGGGCAATCTCCGTCGCTATATTGTCCCGAAGGAGCAGAGGCGTGATTCGCAAGTTGGCTTGAGTATTATTGGCAAGACGCTTCGTGAACTGGAAATCCAGAAACGATATGGGGTGAGTGTCATCGAGATAAGAAACGAGAAAAAGTCACGGTTGGGGTTGGTGAGGGACATCAACCAGAACATGGCGAAGAGCAACAGCGTGATAGGGGAGCATGACATTCTCTACGTGATGGGAAGCGATGAGAAGATGGCGCAGTTTGCCAAGGACTATGGTTTGCGGAAGATGAAGGATGTACATATCGACTTCTACGACCTGGGACTGACGGAGATAGTGGTTATGCCAGAATCCAATTTCGTAGGTTTGCGTATCGCCGAGGCAAACTTGCGGAAGCGTTTTGGTATCAATGTGCTGGGTATTAAGCGTGGGGATGAGTATATCACGGAACAGCTCATCGAGAACAAGCTCCATGTGGGTGATGTGCTCCTGGTGCAAGGGGAATGGACCAACCTTGCCCATCTTTCTTCTGATACATCAAACTGGGTGGTGCTTGGACAGCCGGAGAAGAGTGCCGACAAGGTGTTGCTGGATTACAAGGCACCTTTGGCTGCGGCTATCATGTTGCTGATGGTGGCGATGATGGTGTTCGACTTCATCCCGGTGGCACCTGTCACGGCTGTGATTATCGCCGGACTTCTTACCGTTCTTACGGGGTGTTTCCGAAATGTGGAGGCTGCTTACAAGACTATCAACTGGGAGAGCATCGTGTTGATTGCTGCAATGATGCCGATGTCAACGGCTTTGGAGAAGACGGGCGTGTCGGCTTGGGTGTCCCAGACCTTGGTGGACAGTCTTGGGGCGATGGGACCGATGGTGCTGTTGGCAGGCATTTATTTTACCACTTCGCTCATGACCATGTTTATCAGCAATACAGCCACGGCTGTGTTGATGTCACCGATAGCTTTGGTTGCGGCGCAGCAGGTGGGTGTGAGTCCTTATTCCTTCCTTTTTGCGGTCACGCTTGGAGCAAGTATGTGTTTTGCCTCGCCGTTCTCTACACCTCCCAATGCACTTGTGATGAAGGCGGGGGGCTATAGCTTTATGGATTATGTCAAGGTGGGCTTGCCTCTCCAGATTATCATAGGCGTAGTCATGACATTTGTGTTGCCGTTGCTATTTCCGTTTTAACCCTTCACCCTTCATCAAGCGCCCGAATCCCTTGTATTTATCGGAGCCCAGCCTCCTTTATAGTTCTGTCGGCTCTTGATTCTTTATCTCATATAATATGACAAAAATGGCTGCATGGTGAAAGATTTTTACAAGCTCTGCTTTTGCATGGCCGTGGAGGAGGCAAGGCTGAACTCGCAGCCACAATAGAGTTGATTGTAGAAATTGTTGAGGCGCAACAGTTCGTTGCGTCTCATTTGTAGCCCGCCTTTGCGCCAGTTTTGCTCCCACCATTCCACGTCGGGACAGTCGCTGACGGCAAGGTGCCCCGCCATGTCTATCTGGTGAATGTTCTTCCAGCGGGATGAGGCTAGGGTGGTGGTGAGAAGATGGAAGCCATGCTCCTGGGCATAATGGGCTGCATGGTGCAAACGATATTGGAAACAAACGGAACATCGGGAACCTCGTTCGGGCGCATCTTCCAGTCCTGCGACTGTCTGCCTCCACTCCACATGGTCGTAGGCATCCTCGATATAGGGAACGCCCTGGACTTCTAGAAAACGAATAATCTCCTGTTTGCGAGTCTCGTATTCCTGTAACGGATAGATGTTGCTGTTGGAGAAAAAGACTGTCGGCTTCATTCCGTTGCGTATCATACATTCCACAATGGCTGATGAGCAAGGGGCGCAACAAGCGTGTAACAATACTTTGCTGCCTTCGGCATTGCTGCCATCGGGTAGAGTAAGCTTCAAGTATTTATATTGTTCTTCTGGAAGTATCTTCATATTCAATGAGATTTATATGATTTGAAAAATAGCGAAGTTTTAAATTCGTATGGTATACCCTCATAAAACAAAAAACAAATGGGGTACAGTCTCACGACAACCCCCATTTGCCCAAATATATGCGAAAACTGATGCAAAGTTACTGCTTTTTTCTGTACTACCAAACTTTTTGGAGTTTTTTTTTCAAAAAGATAATAAAATAGATGCTATTTAACGCTTGATTAACAAAATGTGAGTTGTTTGTTAATGAATGTATATATATAAAGCGGCAAAAGCACCTAACCTCAAAATGGGCTAGGTGCTTTTGTCGCTTTTAGATATACCGAACAGAAAGAATCAGTACTTGAAAACATCATCCATGAGCACTTGGTTAGGATTCTTGGCAGACCGATAGACGAAACGGAAGGTGAAGTGCGCTTCCTTATATTTCTTCAGTCCGGGATTGTTGTCGAGCGACTGTTTTTGGATACTGTATAATTTCTTGTGGTTGGCGTCAATGACTTGTGCGTTGTCTGCCTTGTCACGCAAAGTCATATAATAAATATAGGTACGTGTCGATTTGTCGAAAACAGTGCTGTCGGTACGTCCGTTGTTGACAAAAGGGGTCGGACATACTTTCTCCGTGTATTCCTTTGCCTCGCGGGCAGCCTTGTCCTCGATGCTCTCTGTGCAAGATGCCGTCAAGGCGAGTGTTGCTATGGCATAAATAATCTTTTTCATATACTAATTTTGCATTTTAGTTGCTGCAAAGTTACTACAAATCTGTGATACATCAAAAGATTTGTCTATAAAAAATACAATAAAGCTTGAAAATATTGCCTAAAAATTTGGTAATCTCCTAAAAATAAGGTAATTTTGCAAACTAAAGTGAGAAATATATTATATGGAGAATATAAATAACATACGAAATTTCTGCATTATTGCACATATTGACCATGGTAAAAGTACCTTGGCAGACCGATTGTTGGAGAAAACCCAGACCATCAAGATCACGGAGGGGCAGATGCTCGACGACATGGACTTGGAGCGCGAGCGTGGTATCACCATCAAGAGCCACGCCATCCAGATGGAGTATAAGGCGAAGGATGGACAGACTTATATCCTCAACCTCATCGATACTCCTGGACACGTCGATTTCTCTTACGAGGTCTCTCGTTCCATCGCTGCTTGCGAGGGGGCACTCTTGGTTGTGGATGCAACACAAGGTGTGCAGGCGCAGACTATTTCCAATCTCTATATGGCTATAGAGCATGACTTGGAGATTATCCCGGTCATCAACAAGATAGATATGCCTTCTGCCATGCCCGACGAGGTGGAGGACGAGATCGTTGACCTTATTGGTTGCAAGCATGAGGAAATCCTTCGTGCCTCTGGTAAGACGGGCGAGGGCGTGGAGGATGTCTTGGAGGCGGTGGTAAGCCGTATTCCGCATCCGGAGGGCGACCCAAAGGCTCCTTTGCAGGCTTTGATTTTCGACTCTGTGTTCAATTCCTTCCGTGGTATTATCGCCTATTTCAAGATAGAGAACGGTACTATCCGTAAGGGTGACAAGGTGAAGTTCTTCAACACGGGAATGGAATATGATGCCGATGAGGTGGGCGTTCTGAAGATGGACATGATACCTCGCCAGGAGCTTTCCACGGGTGAGGTTGGTTATATCATTTCGGGTATCAAGAATGCCACGGAGGTAAAGGTGGGTGATACGATTACCCACATCGCCCGACCTTGCGACAAGGCTATCGCTGGTTTCCAGGAAGTAAAGCCTATGGTCTTCGCTGGTGTCTATCCCATCGACCCTAGCGACTATGAGAATCTTCGTGCTTCGCTCGAAAAACTCCAGCTCAACGATGCTTCCTTGACTTTCTCTCCAGAGAGTTCTGTGGCCTTGGGCTTCGGTTTCCGATGCGGATTCCTGGGATTGCTCCATATGGAGATTGTGCAGGAACGCTTGGATCGTGAGTTTAATATGGATGTCATCACCACCGTGCCCAACGTGTCTTATATGGTCTACGACAAGCAGGGTGGGGAGAAAGAGGTGCATAATCCTTCGGGACTACCCGACCCGACGATGATCGACCACATCGAGGAGCCATATATCCGTGCAACCATCATCACGGCTACCGACTATATCGGCTCTATCATGAAACTCTGCTTGGACAAGCGTGGTGAATTGATTAACCAGGAGTATGTGAGCGGTAACCGCGTGGAGTTGCACTTCATGCTGCCTCTCGGAGAGATCGTCATCGACTTCTATGACAAATTGAAGAGCATCTCCAAGGGCTATGCCTCCTTCGACTACCATATTGATTCGTTCCGCCACTCAGACTTGGTGAAACTTGACATCTTGCTCAACGGTGAGCCTGTGGATGCGCTTAGCACATTGACCCATCGTGACAACGCCGTGTCCTTTGGTCGCAGGATGTGCGAGAAGTTGAAAGACTTGATACCTCGCCAGCAGTTCGATATTGCTATCCAGGCTGCCATCGGCGCCAAGATTGTGGCTCGTGAGACGGTGAAGCAGGTGCGCAAGGATGTAACTGCCAAGTGTTATGGTGGTGACGTGAGCCGTAAGCGTAAGTTGCTCGAAAAGCAGAAGAAGGGTAAGAAGCGCATGAAGCAGATTGGTAATGTGGAAGTGCCGCAGAAGGCTTTCCTCGCCGTGCTTAAGCTAGACTAAGAAGAGTTAAAAGTCAAATCTTCCCCCTGTCTCTGGTGGGACAGGGAGGATAAATAAAGGAGGATGATAAAATGCCTGAATTTAAGAACATGCCTTTGACGCGAGACATCGCAAGAGAACTCGCCCGTAAGTACAGTACGATGACCTACGATGAGTTGGACGTATTGGAGAGTCTTTTGGTACCTATCAAATATGGGAAGGGTGAGAAAATTCTCCAGGAGGGAGAAATTTGTCGCAATATCTCTTATATAGAGAAAG
Source organism: Waltera intestinalis (assembly GCA_963628185.1). Classification (GTDB taxonomy): domain Bacteria; phylum Bacteroidota; class Bacteroidia; order Bacteroidales; family Bacteroidaceae; genus Prevotella. The sequence goes on from CAVGEN010000010.1 coordinate 26,899, forward strand.
GCTTGGTTCGCCAGTTCTATTTCAAGAACGGAAAGGAAGTGACGGAGCACCTGGGGGTTGACCATTCGATATTCATGTGCATAGAGAGCTTGTTCAGGGAAGAGCCTACTCGCTTGCAGGTAGAGGCTTTGGAGCCGACGCTTGTCTATGCCTTGCCAAAGGCGAAGCTGGAGGCGGCGGCTATGCGCAATGTCAACATTCAGATGCTTTATCGTAAGATATTGGAGGAGAGCTTGATTCTGTCGCAGGTACATGCCGACTTGGTACGCTTTGAGTCGGCTCCTAGCCGCTACAAGCGTCTTTGCGACTTGAACCCTCAGGTGGTGCTTCGTGCTCCTCTCACTTATATTGCCAACTATCTGCAAATGACGCCGGAGACGTTGTCTCGTATCCGTTCGGGAGTCTTGTTGTAGGTGTCTTGTATTATGCTCTTATATGAAGTATTATTGTAGAACGATGATGAACATCTTTCAGATTTTACAGAAAGCAAGTCTTGTGTCTGCTTATCTTTGGGATGCGATGTGGGCACCTGTTTGGAAACGTTGCATGAAGCATTGTGGAAAGGGTGTCTATATTCGTCCGATGTCCTCTGATTTCAAGGGATTGTGGAATCTTTCGGTGGGGGATGGTACTTCGATTCCCCGGGGGAGTACGATTTTTTGTACGGATGCGCCTTGCGTGATAGGCAAAAAAGTGCTTTTTGGCCATAACCCTACGATTGTCACGGGCGACCACCGCATAGACATTCCTGGCAAGTATATCATGGATGTCACGGTGGAAGACAAGTTTGTGGGATGGTGTCAACCTCTACGACCAGCCTGTGGTGATAGAGGATGATGTGTGGGTAGGGGCGAATGTCACCATCCTCAAGGGGGTGACCATCGGGCATGGTTTGGTGGTGGCGGCTGGTGCGGTTGTCACGAAGTCTTTCCCTCCTTATAGTGCCATAGGGGGAGTTCCTGCCAAACTGATCAAGAAGCGTTTCTCGGTGAGGAAATCGCCCGAATCTCGGAGGTTGCGGTGTAATTATCTATCACCCAGTCTGTGATATTTCCTGTCGTACCATCGAAGTTGAATAGCTTTGGAGGGTAGAGACCAGCAGGGATTTGCCGAAACAACGAGGACGTGCCAGGAAGAAATACGTACCACTGGTATGATTCATGTGGTAGATATATTCCGTCTTGTCGATGTAAAGCTTGTCTTCCTTGGGATTCGCTCGAAAGTCTGTATTCCCCCCAAAGGATATAATTTTCTTGCCATAATCTTCGGGCTTTTATAGTTTTGCCATGCGATGCCCAAGTTTTTCACTTGATTACAGCATCCGTGAGATTACGTTTTGCGTACAAAGTTAGCGTTATTATTCTGTATAGAGGAATCGCTTGATGCTCTTCTTAGGAGTCTTTTCGAATTCCTCCTCATGGATGCGAATTTCCGACACCTTGCTATAGGCTGGAATCATGGTGTTGAGTTCTTTGCGGTTCTGCTCCATGATTTCTTCCAGTTCTTTTCTGCCTAGGTTCAGCGTCTGCGCCTCGTCGAAGTCGGGGTGTACGAGTCCGATGAGCTTGTCGCCCTTTTGGATAACCACGCTCTCGTTGACCAGTGCGAGCGAATTGAGTTTGTCCTCGATTTCCTCGGGATAGATGTTCTGTCCATTGGCACCGAGAAGCATATTCTTGCTGCGGCCCTTGATGAAAACATTGCCGTCGCCATCCATCGTGCCAAGGTCGCCGGTATGATACCAGCCGTCCTCGTCTATGGTGTTGCGGGTGGCTTCCTCGTTCTTGTAGTAGCCGAGCATCACGTTAGGACCCTTTGCCAAGATTTCACCAGGTACATTCTCCGGGTCATGGGAGTCAATGCGAACCATCATGTTCTTGGCCGACTTGCCGCACGACCCTGGTACGAAGTTCTTGTAGTCCTCGTAGCAGATGATCGGGGCACATTCTGTGGCACCGTATCCTACGGTATATCTGAATCCTACGCTATGCAAGAAACTCTCTACCTCCTGGTTGAAGGCTGCACCACCGATGATGACCTCGTAGAAGTTGCCACCGAAGGCATTGGTCACCTGGTCGCAAATCTTCTCGCGCACCTTCTTGCTGATGACTGGCATATTGAGGAGCAGTCTCATGCGGTTGTTCTGTATCTTGGGGAACACCTTCTTGCGGATGATCTTTTCGATGACGAGAGGCACGGCGATGATGACGGCTGGTTTGATGCGGCCGAAAGCTTCGGCAATGATGGCAGGGCTAGGGATACGGGTCAGGTAGAAGACATGGCAACCTTTGATGAACTCAAAGATAAACTCGAACGCCATGCCATACATGTGGGCCATCGGAAGGATGCTGATGACAGGGGCGCCACTCTTCAGTTGTTTGCCCAATACGGCCTCGGCAAAGTCGGCATTGCTCCAGAGCGCACGGTAAGGTACCATCACTCCCTTGGAGAATCCAGTGGTGCCGCTGGTATAGTTGATGAGAGCCAACTCGTCGGGATTCTCCTCTGTATAATAATGTACGTGTTCCTTTCTGAAATACTTGGGAAACTTGAGACCGAAGATTTCGTTCAGGTGCTCGCGGGCATAAGTCAGCTTGTTGGTACGAGAGACCACGAGCGAGTAGTCGGGAATGTAGATGATGCCTTCCAGTTCCGGCATCTTGGTGGCATCTATCTGCGTGGCCACGACATCGCCCACGAAGAGCAATTTGGCGTCACTGTGGTTGACGATATTGTGAATCTGGTCGGGCATGAACTCGTGCAGGATAGGCACTGCCACGGCTCCGTAGGTGAGTGTGGCAAGGAAAGCCACAGCCCAGTTGGCACTGTTGCGACCGCAAAGGGCTATCTTGTCGCCCTTTACTACACCTGAGTTCTCAAACATGATGTGCAACTTCTCTATCTTACGAGCCACATCGTGAAACTGCAAGGTAGCTCCCTTGTAGTCTGTCAGTGCATCCATATCCCAATGGTCAATGATGCTTTTTTGGATAAGTGCGTTAAAGCTAGGTATCTCCATACTTTGTTTGCTTTTACTAATAACTCTATGTCAGCATGTTGCTTCTGTCCTTTCTTTTCAGACTAGATGGCATCCTGGTATAGATAACGTTTAATAGATTTCTTTGCTGTCTTCTCGAATTCTTTGTCGTGCAAGACGATACGAGATAATTTGGCGAATGTGGGCATCTGGTCGTTCAGTTCCTTGCGGTTCTGCTCCATGATGTTCTCCATGTCTTCCTGGGTGAAGCCCAGCGTATGTGCCTCATCCATGTCGGGATGTACCAGTCCCACGAGTTTGTCGTCCTTCTGGAGTACGAGGCTCTCGTTGACCATCGCCATAGAGTTGAGTTTGTCTTCTATTTCCTCTGGATATATGTTTTGCCCGTTAGGGCCGAGGAGCATGTTCTTGCTGCGTCCCTTCACGAAGAAGTGACCGTCCTTGCTGATGGTGGCCAAGTCGCCTGTGTGGAACCATCCGTCTTTGTCGATGACGGCATCCGTGGCTTCCTGGTTCTTGTAGTAGCCTTTCATCACGTTGGTGCCGCGGCAAACCAGTTCGCCCGGCACGTGCTCCGGGTTGTCGCTCAGCACCTTCACAGCCATGTGCTTCACTGCCACCCCGCAACTTCCCGCCACGTATTCGTCTCGGTTGGCGAAGGTGATGAAGGGTGCGGTCTCCGTCGTTCCGTATGCCATGGCTATCGGGAAGTTGATGTCGAGGAAGAAACTCTCTATCTCCTTGTTGAGTGGTGCGCCACCCACGACAACTTCGTAGGCGTTTCCACCAAACTCCTTCAACACGAACTCACGTATCTTTTCCTTGATGCGCTTGTTGATGACAGGCATGTTCATCAGAAGTTTCGCCTTGTTGGTCTGGATGAATGGGAATATCTTCTTCCTTACTATCTTCTCTACGACCAGGGGAACGGCGAAGATGATGTCTGGCTTGATTTCCGTGAAGGCTTGTGCAATGAGGGTGGGGCTGGGAAGGCGGGTCAAGAAGAAGATATGGTTGCCTTGCACCATGTTGAAGATGACATCGGCCATCAGTCCATACATGTGTGCCATGGGCAATGACACCAACACATTGCTGTTTTGCTTGAGCTTCGGAGCTATGGCGTTCAACATATAGTCGAGGTTACCCCACAAGGCGCGGTAGGGGAGCATCACTCCCTTGGAGAATCCTGTGGTGCCGCTGGTATAGTTGATCATCGCCAGTTCCTCGGGGGCATCGACATGATATTTCACGTGCTCGGGACGGAAATACTTGGGATATTTATGACCGAACATTGCGTTGAGGTTCTCTCTGGCATAGGTTAACTTCTCGGATCGCGACAAGACCAAGGAGAAGTCGGGCAGATAAATAATGCCCTCCAGGGAAGGCATCTCGTCGGTGTTGATTTCTGTAGCTACGACATCGCCCACGAAGAGCAATTTGCTCTCGCTGTGGTTGACGATGTTGTGTATCTGCTCTGGCTTAAATTCGTTCTGTATAGGTACGACCACTGCGCCGTAGGTAACAATCGCCAGGAAGGCTGCCGCCCACTGACTGCTGTTTCTACCGCAGACTGCTATCTTGTCGCCCTTCTTTACGTCGCTGTTTTCAAACAGGATGTGGAGCTTTTCTATCTTTCTTGCTACATCGTGATACTGGAGCGTCGCGCCCTTGTAGTCGGTAAGCGCGTCCAAATGCCAGTTCTTGATGATGCTCTGCTCAATATACGAGTTGAAACTTGGTATTGAATTCATTGCACATTAATCAAAATTTTGTGCAAAGGTACAACAAATTCTGCACAATGCAAAAAAAAATGTGCAGAATTTATCAAAACTATCAAAAAAAGTGCAGTTTTATTCGTATCTCATGGATTTGGCAGGATGAATATGCGAAATCATGTAGCTTGGGGCTACTAGCATGAAGACACTGATGAGCAAGGTTGCCACATTGAGGGCGATGATGCAGAGCCAGTTGAACTCCACAGGCACCGTGCTCACGTAGTAGGTTTGGGCATCGAGCTTTACCAGTCCTGTGTATTTCTGGACGGATAGGATTCCCAATGCCAGGATGTTGCCGAGAAGCATGCCTTTGCCGATGATGAAGACGGCAAACCAGAGGAAGGTGTGGCGGATGGTCTTGTTGCGTGCGCCCAAAGCCTTCATCACACCGATCATCGATGTCCGTTCCAGGATGATGATGAGTAAGCCGCTTATCATGGTCACGCCTGCCACGGCTAGCATCAGCCCTAGGATGACCCATACGTTCATGTCCATCAGGTTGAGCCATTGGAATATCTGTGGATTGGTTTCCTGGATGGTGGCGCTGCTGTAGGTCTCGCCGTAGTGGTCCACGGTGCGGTTCACGTTCTTGACGAGGATGTCCTCGGTGTCTTGCAGCTTGTTGAAGTCGTTGACGGTTAACTCGGCGCCGCTGGCCTGATCGTCTTCCCAGCCGTTTAGTTTAACGGTGGTATATAGGTCTGTATATACCATGATTTCGTCGTATTTCTTTAGGTTGGTCTGATAGATGCCGGTTATCGTGAATCGACGGGTGCGCACCCCGTTGCGGTCGATGAAGTAAGCGAAGATGCGTTGCCCGCATTTTAGGCGTAGCTTGTCTGCCATCAATTTTGACACCAATATCTGGTTGTGGCTGGCTTTGTCGTCGAATTTCGGGATGCTTCCTTCCACCATATTTTGGTGGATGAAGGTGGAGTCCCATTCGGCGCCCACTCCCTTGAATCCCACTCCCAGGAAGTCTTCGTCGGTCTTGAGGATACCTTCCTTCATGGCGAAGCGTTGCACATGCTTCACGCCTGGTGTCTTCTTGAGAACGGTCATCATACTGTCATCCATGACCACGGGGTACTGGTTCATCTGCTGGAGGGTCATGAAGTCTGCCACCTGGATATGGCTTCCGAATCCTATCACCTTGTCGCGGATGGTATGCTTGAATCCCAGGACGACGCATACAGACACAATCATGACTGCCAACCCGATGGCAACACCGGCGGTGGCTATATGGATAACAGGGCGAGAAACTTTACGTTTGTCGCCCTGATCACTGTATAATCTCTTGGCTATAAATAGAGGAAAATTCATCTTAATTCAGTGTTAAGTGTTAAATGTTAAATGTTAAGTTTCGGCGCAAGTCCAATTTAACATTTCTCATTTAACATTCCAAATTTAAACTCCTTCGTCCTCGACTCTTCCCGGGTAGGCTTCCAAAGCCTTGGCAAGTACAAAGAGCGCACGGTTTAGGTCGTCTTTCTTCAGCACGTATGCCATACGTACCTGGTTGCGGCCTGCGCCAGGTGTAGTGTAGAAGCCTGAGGCTGGAGCCATCATCACGGTCTCGCCTTCGTAGTTGAACTCTTCCAGACACCAGCGGCAGAAATTGTCGGAGTCGTCGATGGGCAGTTTTGCCACGGTGTAGAAAGCGCCCATAGGGATGGGGGAATAGACACCTGGGATGCGGTTGAGTCCGTCTATCAGGCACTTGCGTCGCTCCACATACTCGTCATACACGTCGCGGTAATATTCCTCGGGAGCATCTAGGGAAGCCTCTGCCACTATCTGACCTATTAGGGGAGGAGAGAGGCGAGCCTGGCAGAACTTCATCACGGCCTTGCGAATCTCGGCGTTCTTGGTGATGAGGGCACCCACACGGATGCCACACTCGCTATATCGCTTCGACACGGAGTCGATGAGCACGGTGTTCTGCTCGATGCCCTCCAAGTGCATGGCACTGATGTAGGGGCTTCCTGTATAGATGTACTCGCGATACACTTCGTCGGAGAAGAGATAGAGGTCGTACTTCTTCACGAGGTCGCGTATCTGGTTCATCTCGCGGCGTGTATAGAGGTAGCCTGTAGGATTGTTGGGGTTGCAAATCAAGATGGCGCGAGTGCGCTCGTTGATAAGTTCCTCAAACTTCTCCACCTTGGGCAGTGAGAAACCTTCCTCAATGGTGGTGGCGATGGTACGGATCTTCGCCCCCGCCGAGATGGCGAATGCCATGTAGTTGGCGTAAGCAGGCTCCGGCACGATAATCTCGTCGCCAGGGTTGAGGCAACTCATGAAAGAGAAGAGCACGGCCTCCGAACCTCCCGAAGTGATGATGATGTCATCGGGTGTTACATTGATATTGAATTTCTTATAGTAATCCACGAGTTTCTCGCGATAGCTCAAGTAACCTTGGCTAGGTGAGTATTCCAGGATGGTACGGTCGATGTGCTTCAATGCGTCTAGGCCACATTGAGGGGTAGGTAAGTCAGGTTGACCAATATTCAAGTGATATACCTTGACACCACGTTTTTTTGCTGCGGCAGCCAAAGGAGCCAACTTTCTGATAGGTGACTCTGGCATTTCCAAGCCGCGTACTGAAATTTCCGGCATCTTATTTCTTCTATTAATTATCAGATTTGCAAAAGTGGGTTGTCTTTCTTTCGAAATCGTAACCCCAATTTTACATTTGGATGCAAAGGTAATGATTTTCGGCGAAAATGGCGAATGTTAATAAAAGAATTTTAGTTTTTTCATAAAAAACGCTTACGAAAGTTGCTTATGTGCTTTCTTTTGTATAACTTTGCATGGAATTTTCAAATTTAAAGTATAATAAAGTATGAGATCAAGAACAGGTACTTGGTTTACGACCAAGGTAAAATATCAGAGGACTCAGGAAGACGGCACAGATAAGATTGTCTCTGAGACTTATGTGGTGGATGCGCTTAGCTTTACGGAGGCAGAGAGCAGTATCATCGACGAGATGTCTGTATATGTCAGTGGCGAGTTTCATGTGTCTGGTATCACCAAGTCGGCCTTTGGGGAGATTTGGTTTAGCGACTTAGACGATGATGACAAGTGGTACAAGGCAAAACTCCAGTTTATCACCATTGAAGAGAAGTCGGAAAAGGAGAAACGCCAGAATGTCAACTACTTGGTGCAGGCGAAGTCTTTGGCTCGTGCCTTGCGATATGTCGATGAGGTGATGGGCAAGACGATGGTTGACTATGACACTATAGCTATCGCTGAGACTTCTATCATGGATGTCTTCGAGCATCATGCCGGTGGCAAGAAAGAGGAGAAGAACGACGTGCCTGAGTATGAGCAGGAGAATGCACAGCCTAAGGATGCTCCTGCGGAGTAATCGCTCACTTTTGGAATTTAATGGTTTATAGCTTATGTATGACGTAAAAGGAAATCTCCGGGAGGTTCTCGGTAACTTGCCTGAGGGTGTTCGCCTCGTAGCCATCAGCAAGTTTCATCCTAATGAGTACATAGAGGCGGCTTACGAGGAAGGGCAGCGTGTCTTCGGTGAGAGCCAGGAACAGGAACTTGCCAAGAAGGTGGTGTCGCTTCCTACCGACATCGAGTGGCATTTCATCGGTCATCTCCAGACTAATAAGGTGAAATACATCGCTCCTTACATCGCTATGGTGGAGGCGGTGGATAGCTTGAAGCTCCTCAGGGAAATCAACAAGCAGGCTGCCAAGCACGACCGGGTGATTAAGGTTCTGCTGGAACTGCATATCGCCGAGGAGGAGACCAAGTATGGCTTGACACTCGACGCTTGTCGCCAACTCTTGGAGGATGGCGAGTGGAGGGAAATGAAGAACGTGCAGATTTGTGGTTTGATGATGATGGCGTCTTATACGGATGACCAGGGGCAGATAGAGCATGAGTTTGACACGGCAGCCAACTTCTTTGACGAGGTGAAGGCAAAGTACTTTGCCGATGACGCTGCTTTCTGCGAGAGGAGTTGGGGCATGAGCCACGACTATCAGATTGCCGTCAAGCATGGTTCTACCATGGTGAGGGTGGGAACTACCATCTTCGGACCGAGAGTCTATTGATTCCGAGGTAGTAGTTTCAAAAAATAGTAGTCTATATAAACAAAAGGGATTTCGCTGTAAAACGAAATCCCTTTTGTTTTTTATGTTTAGAAAGTGTATTTCAAACCTATCTGTCCACGCCAACGGCTGTAGTAGTCGCTGTAACTCTTGTAGGCGTAGGCGCCTGTGAACTGATACTTGCCGTCGCCTTGGTAGTTGACTGGCGAGTAGTAGGTGCCGAAACTGTCGCCGTAGGTGTGACCCCAATCCTTGTTTAGGAGGTTGGCAACGTTCAGGATGTCGAAGGTCAACTCGATGGCGTTGATTTGGTTGCCCACCTTGAAGCTGTACTTCTGGCCGAAGTGTACATCGAAGTGATGCTCGAAAGGAAGGTTGTCGGCGTAACGCTCGTAGTACTCCCCGCGGTGCTTGCTCAGGTATGAGTCGTCGCTGATCCATTTCTTCAGCATCTCGCGCTGCATATCCTGTGTCAAGGTCGTACCCGAGTAGTCGGAACCAAACATTCTGTTGGTGAAGGTGTTCTTTTGATACTTGGTCTCCTCAAACTGCATCTTGTCGATTTGGGCGTCTGTAGGGATGTAGAACAGGTCGTTGCCCTTCGAGCCGTCCTCGTTCACGTCGCCATAATAATAATAGGTATATGGTGAACCGCTCTTTGCCTGGTAAATCACGCCGACGGTTGTCTGCCATGCTTTCTTGGCGCCGTACTTGACGTGATAGTATGCGGAGGCTTGGATGCGGTGAGGCACGTTGTATGCTGAGTTGCCTACTTCCAGGTCGTTGCAGTCGCGGTAAGTGTATTGGTAAGTCCAGGAACTCTTGGCTACCGACGAACCGCCGTTGGCCGCGCTTCTTGATCTTGTCCATGTGTAACTTGCCATCAAGTCAAGACCGAAGTCGAAATGTTTCTCTGCCTTCAACGACAAGTTCACAGTGTACCCCTTCGAGGTGTTCCCCAGGGCATAGACGCCTGCGATAGGTGTTCCCTTTACAACGCTGTGGTACAGAGGACGGTTGTCCCACTCGTAGCCATACTTCTGCGAGAAGGTCTCGCCGGTCTGCTCCTGTGCCAGGTTCTTGTAGAGGATGTCGTTCAATGTCTTTGAGTAGATGGCCTCTGCCGTCCAGTCGATGCCGAGGAGGTTGAAGTCGAAGCCGAGGTTGAGACGGAGGTTTTGGGCGAACTTGAAGTTCTTGCCGCATACTGCCACGTCCTGGCTGCCGGAGGAGGCTGTCATGTATTGTGCGTTCTGCCCCTGCTTGTTAGGGTCGAGGATGAGCTGCAGGCCTTTCGTCGTGGAGTTGTTGCTGTCGTAGGAAGACAACTGCAGACCTGTGCCGGAGAAGTTATTGCTTACCCATACGAATGGGATGCGGCCTGTGAAGACTCCCACACCTCCGCGAAGGATGAAGCGGCGGTCGTTGTTGATGTCCCAGCGGAATCCTACACGTGGAGACAGCATCGGGGAGAACTTAAGCTTGTCGTTGGTCTTCAAGCCCCAGCCCATCTTTTCCGACAACTCGTTGAAGTCCTTGTTCTCTACAGGGGTGTCGAAGAACACGGGGATGTCCAGGCGCAAGCCGTATGTCAGGGTGAAGTTGTTGCTGGCCGCCCATTTGTCCTGGGCATAGAAGCCAAACTGACCTGACGAGAACTCGGAAGCCCAGTTGGGGTCGCCTGTTACGTCGGTGTTTGCATGGCCGTAGCGGAACTGGTTGATGTAGGCCTTGGTAGGGTCTAGCTTGTCGTTCATGTAGTCGTCATAGTAAGCCTTGAAGTTGTCGAAGCCCTTGAAGGTGTATGAACCGAACTTGTCGGAGATGAACATGTTCTTGAAATGGTATATCTCGTTGTGTGTACCGAAGATAAACGTATGGTTGCCATGAAGCCAGGTCAGGTTGTCTTCGAAGGTCCAGATGTCCTGGTTCAGGTAGTTGGCCTGTGAGTTTCTTTCCGTACCCAGGTTCACGGTTCCGCTGCCTACGCTCGTGATGGAAATCATTGGCGAGTTTGCCTTGATGTCGCGGCTGTCGCGTACTCTCACGAAGCTGGCGCGCGCCTCGTTGCTGACGCTAGGGGAGAGGCGGCTCTGCAACTCGGCGATAAACGAGTTGGTGTTGCTCTTGAATGGATAGCTGTAACCGTAGGAGTTCAGGCTTGAGGCACTTCCGCCACCGCTCAACTGCTCTGCCTTGACGAGGCTCCAGCGAATGGCGAATTTGTTGAACTCGTTGATGTTCCAGTCGAGTTTTACGCCTGCCTTGTCGCTCTTGGTGTAGATGTCCTGGTTGCTGAAGTAATCAGTGTATTCCAGACCTTGCTTCTTTGCCATTTCCTGCAGCATGGTGAGTATCTCCTTCGCCTGGTCGGTGTTTACCTTCGAATTGCCGGAGTCAATGCCGTAGAGGTTGGGGTACTGCTTGTTGGTATGCTCATAGTTGGCGAAGAAGAAGAGCTTGTTCTTGATGATAGGGCCGCCGAAGGTTGCACCTGCGTTATACTCTTCCTGCTTCTGGTACTTGGGCGCATAGCCTGTGCCGTCGAGGTAAGGGTATTTGTTGCCGATGAGGTTCTGGTTGTTGCCGTAGAAGTAGGCGGATCCATGGAACTGGTTGGTGCCCGATTTGGTAATGGCGTTGATGGCGCCGCCTGTGAATCCGCTTTGGCGAACGTCAAAGGGGGCTACGCTCACTTGGATCTGCTCGATGGTCTCCATCGACACGGGTTGTGTTCCTGCCTGACCGCCGTTGCTGCCGTTGGAAGCCAGTCCGAACACGTCGTTGTTGGCTGCACCGTCTATCATGAAGTTGTTGTAGCGGTTGTTGGTTCCTGCGAACGACATGGTGCCCGAGTTGGTGACTGTCAACTGTGGGTTGAGGCGGGCCACGTCGGCGATGCCGTGGGTGATGCTAGGCATGTCGTTGATCTGTTGTGCGTTCATGCTGGTAGCGGCACCCGTGCGTGAGGCTGCGAGACCGGCTTTTCCTGATACGACAACTTCCTGCAGCTCGTGGGCGTCGTCCTTGAGCGTGCAAGAGAGGTTGGTGCTTTCTCCCAAGCTCAAGTTCACGTCGTTGAACGTTTTGGTTTGGCTGCCCACGTAAGAAATCTCTACTTTGTAGGGACCGCCTGGGCGCATACCCTGGATCGTGTACCGGCCGTCCATGTTGGTCACGGCACGGTAGGTCGTACCCGACGGCTGGTGGATGGCGGTGACGGTCGCGCCAATGACATCCTCGCCACTGGCCGTAACCTTACCACTGATACCGGAAGTGGTAATCTGTGCCATTGCTGAAGAAACCACAAAGGCCAGCAAAGCCACTAATAAATGCAATCTTTTCTGCATACCTTTATTTAATAATATGGGTTAATAATGAGGGTTTTTATCCCTTTTTATATTTATATGCCGCAAAATTAAATAAAATTTCCGAAAAAAACGCTTTTAACGGAATAAAAATGGTGTTGTCATCAAAAAATAATAAAAAAGATGCACTTCTCACAACAGCGGAGAAGTGCATTTGATATAGAAATACTCTGTCCTTGCCGCTGTTAGTTGAAGATGTAGCGGATAGAGAACTGGATGGAGTAGGTCGAGTTGAAACTTGTCAAGTTGGTGTAGGTCTTGCTGAGTACTTCCTTGCCGTTCTTCTGGAACTGGTAGGCGTTGCTCTTTGAGTCGTATTTCAAGAGCGACATATTGTTGACGCTCTTGTAGAGACCCCAACTGCTGTTGAGCAAGTTGGCAAGGTTCTTGATATCTACGCCAAACTGGAGGGTGTTCTTCTGTCCTCCTACCTTGAGGTAGAAGTTCTGGTTGAACTTGAAGTCGAGCTGATGGTGCCAAGGCATCACTGCGCCGCCACGATCGGCATACTGGCCCTTGTGGTTCTTCAGGTAGCTGTCTTGCTCGATGTAGTTCCAGAAGTCGTCCTTCTGCTGTTCGGCTGTGTAGGTGCCGTTGTCGGCAAATGTCCACTTGTCGAGTGCCTCGCGTGAAGCCGGGATGTAGATCAGGTTGTTTGATCCATAGTCGTTCACGATGTTGCTGGTCATGGTGTATGAGTAGCGTGTGCAGCTATAGCCGCCGGCGTAACCGATGTTCATGCCCTCGTAGATGAGTCCTACTTCTGAACCGAAGTTCTTGGCATAGTCTTTCTTGTAGGATGCTGAGATGAGCAGGCGGTTAGGTGCTACGTAGGTGCCGTAGCCCAACTCGCAGTCGTTGTTGCCGTTGATGGAGTAACGGTTGTTGTAGTAGGCTGAGGATACCTGGTCGCCCACGCCGTCGCCATACGACTTTGCCTTGGAGTAGGTGTAGGATGCCGAGAGGCTCAGGCCGAAGGCAAATTTCTTTGCCAATGAGGCTGTGATGGAGTAGTAGTATGCCTTGTTGCCTGCGTTGGTTATCATGTAAGGGTTGATGCTTGAGTTGCGGGAGTAGCTCTTGCGCTTGTCGCCCGAGTTGGCCAGGTCGGCTGTGTAGGTGCTGCCGTCCCAGTAGCGGTCGATGTTGATGACGGTCGCTGGGTTGAAGTCACGGCTGTAGATGCCCTCCAGGGAGAAGTCGATGTCGTAAGGCAACTTTGCATCGATGGCCAGCGAACTCTTCCAGGTGGCGTTCATCTTCAAGTCTTTGTCGATGATGGTTGGGGTGGACGGTGCTGCTGCGTCGTCGCGGCTTACAGCCAAACCTTGCTTCTGCAAGGCTGCTACTTGGTCGGTGCGGTTGGCGTAGAACTTGTCCATCAGGTAGCTGGCGCCCTTGTCGGATGTCGTATTATAATAATAGGTGTATTGACCGCAACCGGCGTTGCCTACTGCGGAAACGAGCCATACGAATGGCAGACGGCCGATGAAGTAACCTGTACCGCCGCGGAGCACCAACTTGTGGTTGCCGAGGATGTCCCAGTTGAAGCCTACACGTGGCGACACTGTCAGCGGCGCGTCGGGCAACTGGTCGGTAGAGTAGGTCTTGCTGAGCTGGCTCACGCCGTCTTTCCACTGCATGGCTGCGAAAGCCTTGTTGTAGTTGTTCTCCAACTCAGGATAGATAGGCAACTCGAAGCGCAAGCCTGCTGTCAGGCGGAAACGCTCAGAGAAGTTCACCTGGTCCTGGATGTAAGCGGAGAACTGGTTGTACTTCATGGTGGCGTTAAACTGGTCGGAACCGTCCATAGGGAAGGTGATGCCGTATGCGCTTGGAGCGCCGCCGGCCATGAATGCCTCTGGCGAGTCATATACATAGTAACCTCCTGAGGCTGCGCCGAAACCATTCACGGCCTTGTTGGTCTCAAACTGAAGACCGGCTGTGAAGTTTTGGATGCCCAGTGACCATGATGCCTCGTCGGTGGCCACAAAGGTCTTCACCTGACGTAGGTTGCCCTGGGTGAATGGGTCGGGGCCGAAGCCCATGTAGTAGGCACCGTCCTTCAGAATATCGACGGTAGGGAATGCGCCGCCCACATAGCTGCGAGGTTCGTCTTGGTAAGAGTAGGTGGCGCGGAGCACGTTGTTTACGCCGCCCCACTTGGAGTTCCACTCTGCGGCAAAAGAGGTGAAGTTCTTCTCCTGATAGTAGCGGGCACTCTCGAAGTAGAGGCCTGCGTTAGCTGTACGGCCGGAATTGCTCTTGCCGCCCGTGATGGAAACGCCGTCGGAGGTGCCGCCGGGATAAATCACGGAGTCCTTGAACGGAGTGGTGGAGCTGGATGGTGCGCTGGAGTCCTTGTCGTGGCTCTTGGAGAAACGGAAGTTCACCTTGTTGTTCTCGTTGATGTTCCAGTCGATGCGGGCCAGGAACTTATAAGAAGGGGTGTCGAGGGAATAGCCCTGGTAGCGACCTGGGTTGTAACCATATGTGGTGCTCAGGAAGTTGAGCATGTTGTCCATGTCGCTTGCCAGAGGGCGGTGTACGGTGCCAGTGGATGGACTCCATTCGTCGGAAGCGTTCAGACGTGCTGTGCCCGATGGACCTGCTGCGATGTTGTTCTGGTACTCGCCGTTGACGAAGAAGAACAACTTGTCCTTGATGATAGGACCGCCTATGCTGGCTCCCCATGTGGTGGAGTGAGACTGAAGGCGGGTCAACTCGTAGTCATCCACCTTGTTGCCTTTCAGGTGGGCGTTGGTCGTGTACATATAGGCAGTACCCTTGAAGTCGTTGGTACCGCTCTTGGTCACGGCACTGATGGCGCCGCCGGTGAATCCGCTCAGGCGGACATCGTAAGGAGATGAAGATACAGAAATCTGGTCCAGGGCATCGAGAGAAATTGGGGAACCGTTGCCCGGGAGGTTGCCACCAATACCAAAGGCGTTGTTGAATGCCGCGCCATCGACAGTTACGTAACTCTGGCGATAGTTACCGCCACCTACTGAGAAACCGCTACCTACATTGGCTCCCTGTGGAGTCAGCTTCAACAGGTCGTTCATGCTGCGGCTCACGGTAGGAACCGACTCGATTTGGTCGGCGTTGATGCTAGTCGTGGCACCGGCGCGGTCGGTGCGCATGTTGTTGTTGCGGTCTGCCGTCACCACCACGTCCTGCAGCATCTCGGCGTCCTCCGACAAACTTTCGTTCAATACCGTGTTCTGACCAAGGGAAAGGGAAAGGTTCTTCACCGACTTGGTCTTGTAACCTACATAAGACACTTCCAAGACGTAAGGACCGCCGGGGCGCATGCCTTGGATAGAATAACGACCATCGATGTTGGTCACCGAGCGATACACCGTTCCAGAAGGTTGGTGTACGGCTTTGATAGTTGCGCCAATCACTTCCTCGCCGTTGGCGGTAATCTTACCGCTCATGCTTGAAGTCGTGATTTGTGCCATTGCCTGCGACACCATAAAGGCCAGCAAAGCAATGAGTAAATGCAATCTTTTCTGCATACCTTAAAATAATTAATGAATAATAGCAGGATGAAAATCCCTCTTATTTGTTATCGGCTGCAAAATTACTAAAAAAAAACGATAAAGATGTTACAATTCCATAAAATTTTAAATAATGGTATTTATATGCAACAAATATATTGTTTCCGAAGGAAATATTTGGCAAATTGTAAAATAATCAAAGAAAAATGCTACTATTTGAAAAATAATTTGTATTTTTGCAAACAGATTATCCTAATTGATGGAAAATAGAAGATAATAATTAACTAAAAAGTGAACAAGATGATACTGGACATTGAAATGTTGAGAAGCTTCTACGCTTCGTATTCGGGAAATGTAGCAAAGGCTAAGGCTACGGTGAAACGACCTCTCACATACGCAGAGAAAGTTCTCTTTGCGCATCTTTATGACCCCTCGCAGATCCGTCCTTATAAAAGAGGTGTGGAATATGTCGATTTCCGACCCAACCGTGTCGCCATGCAGGATGCGACCGCCCAGATGGCTCTTCTTCAGTTCATGAACGCCGGCAAGGACAAGGTGGCTGTGCCTGCGTCGGTTCATTGCGATCACTTGATTCGTGCCGATGTCGGCGTAGCGCAAGACCTCCCCGAGGCTTGCAAGACCAACAAGGAGGTTTATGACTTCCTGAAGTCTGTCTCCCAGAAATACCACATCGGTTTTTGGGGGCCTGGTGCTGGCATCATCCATCAGGTTGTCTTGGAGAACTATGCCTTCCCGGGCGGCATGATGGTGGGCACCGACTCCCATACTCCTAATGCAGGCGGCCTCGGCATGGTGGCTGTCGGCGTCGGTGGCGCCGATGCCGTCGATGTGCTGACGGGGCAGCCGTGGGAGTTGAAGATGCCGCGCCTCATAGGTGTGCATCTCACTGGCAAGCTCTCTGGATGGGCAAGCCCCAAGGATGTGATTCTCGAAATATTGGGTCGCCTTACCGTGAAAGGTGGTACTAATGCCATTCTTGAATATTTCGGCGTGGGTTTAGATGGCATTTCTACCACGGGTAAGGCGACCATCTGTAATATGGGCGCGGAACTTGGCGCCACTTGCTCCCTCTTCCCCTTCGACGAGAATGCCGACGAGTACCTGCGCAAGACGGGACGTGAGGAAATCGCCGTCCTCGCACAGCAGAACGCCGCCGAGCTGCGTGCCGACGACGAGGTTCTTGCCAATCCGTCTGCCTTCTACGACCAGATCGTGGAAATCGACCTCTCCAAGGTGGAGCCTCATTTGAACGGCCCTTTCACGCCCGATGCTGCGACCCCTATCTCCCACATGAAGGCGAAAGGCCCTGCCAACGACTATCCGATGGTGGTCGAGGTGGGATTGGTGGGTAGCTGCACCAACTCTTCTTACCAGGATTTGGCGCATGCGGCAAGTGTGGCACGCCAGGCCTACGAGAAGGGAATCCCGGTGAAGGGGCAGCTGATTATCAACCCGGGCTCCGAGCAGATTCGATACACCGCCGAGCGTGATGGTATCCTCGACGACTTCAAGAAGATAGGAGCCTTGATCATGACCAATGCCTGCGGTCCTTGCATCGGACAGTGGAAGCGTCACACCGACGACAACACGCGCAAGAACGCCATCGTCACCTCGTTCAACCGCAACTTCCGCCGTCGTGCCGATGGCAACCCCAATACGTTCGCCTTCATCGGCAGTCCTGAGCTGACGGTGGCTCTGACCATCGCCGGTCGTCTCGATTTCAATCCTGCCACCGACACCTTGCTGGACAAGGACGGCAACAGCGTGAAGCTCGACGCTCCTACAGGGTTCACCTTCCCTCCTAAGGGATTTGCCGTCGAGGACAAGGGCTTCATCGCTCCAAGCGAGGAGAACGCAAACGTAGAGGTGGTCATCGATTCCGAGAGCAACCGACTCCAGAAACTCGCACCTTTCAGCCCTTGGGACGGCAATGACCTGGCCGACATGCCGCTGCTCATCAAGACCGAGGGCAAGTGTACCACCGACCATATCTCCATGGCGGGTCCTTGGCTCAAGTTCCGTGGCCATCTGCAGAACATCTCCGACAACCTCCTGATGGGTGCCGTCAATGCCTTCAATGGTGAGAGCAACAAGGTGAAGAATCAGCTCTCCGGCGAATACGTCGAGGTTTCCACCGCTGCCAAGGCTTACAAGGCGGAGGACATCAGCAGCATCGTGGTGGCAGAGGACAACTATGGCGAGGGGTCTTCACGTGAGCACGCTGCCATGGAGCCACGGTTCCTCAACGTGAAGGTCATCCTCGCCAAGAGCTTCGCCCGTATCCATGAGACCAACCTCAAGAAGCAGGGTATGCTCGCCCTGACTTTCTGCAACAAGGACGATTATAATAAGGTGCAGGAAGACGACCGCATCTCATTGACCGGCTTGAAGGACTTTGCCCCGGGCAGCCATCTCGCTGTCACCCTCAAACACAAGGACGGGTCGGAGGACAGCTTCGAGGTGGAACACACCTATAATGATACGCAGATAGCATGGTTCAAGGCAGGAAGTGCATTGAATTTTGCAGCTAAAAACAAGTAAATTATGAACAAGGAATATTTGATATACAAGCTAAGCGATGAGGTCAAGAACTCATGCAAGATAGACAAGGATGCCTTCAAGAAATTCAATGTGAAGCGTGGACTTCGCAATGAGGACGGATCGGGTGTCCTCGTGGGGCTCACCAATATCGGTAATGTCGTGGGGTATAAGCGTGATGCCGACGGCAAGTTGACTCCTACCGAGGGTAAACTTTACTATCGTGGTTACGAACTCGACGACCTCGTGTCGCCGCTCTTGAAGGAGAAACGGTTCGGCTTCGAGGAGGTGGCGTTCCTGTTGCTCTCGGGGCAGTTGCCCGACAAGGAGGAACTGGAGGCCTTCAAGGAACTGCTCAACGACAACATGCCGCTCGACCACCGCACTATCACCCACATCATCGAACTGGAGGGTAGCAACATCATGAACATCCTAGCCCGTTGCGTGCTGGAGATGTACACCTTCGACCCCAACCCCGACGATATCAGCCGCGACAACCTCATGCGCCAGAGCATCGAACTGATAGCTAAGTTCCCTACCATCATTGCCTACGCATACAATATCTACCGTCACTCCGTGCAGGGACGTAGCCTCCATATCCGTCACCCTCGTGAGAACCTCTCCATCGCCGAGAACTTCCTCTTCATGATGAAGCACGAGAACTACTCCGAGCTTGACGCCCGTATGCTCGACCTCTTGCTGATTATTCAGGCGGAGCATGGCGGTGGTAACAACTCTACTTTCACCGTGCGTGTCACCTCTTCCACCCGCACCGATACTTACAGTTCCATAGCGGCTGGCATCGGCAGTTTGAAAGGTCCTCTCCATGGTGGAGCCAACATCAAGGTCATCAATATGTTCCATCACCTGAAGGAACAAATCAAGGACTGGAAGAACGTGGAGGAGCTAGACCTCTACCTCACTCGTATGCTCCACAAGGAGGCTTACGACAAGACGGGCTTGATATATGGTATTGGCCACGCCGTCTATACCCTCAGCGACCCACGTGCCGTGGAGTTGAAGCGGTTGGCTGGCGAACTAGCCAAGGAGAAGGGCAGGGAAGACGAGTATGAGTTCCTCAAGCTCATCGAGCAGGAGGGCATCAAGTGCTTGCAGGAGCACCGTGGCGGCTGCAAGCCTGCCTGCGCCAACCTCGACTTCTACAGTGGTTTCATCTACGAGATGATAGGTCTGCCACAGGAGATTTACACTCCGATCTTCGCCATGGCCCGTATCGTCGGTTGGACGGCACACCGCATCGAGGAGCTGAACTTCGAGGGCCGCCGCATCATCCGCCCTGCCTACAAGAACATCCTGGGCGAGTTGGATTACACTCCGTTGGGCGAGAGATGAGAAAGCCCTTTTTAAAAAATAAAAATGTAAAAAGAGGAGCATTTTCGTGACGTAAGGCGAAAATGTTCCTCTTTTATTTTGTCCGCTCGAAAATAATTTCTTAATCCTTTGGTGATTTCAAGAAAAAAGAGTAGTTTTGCATATGATGATAGATTTTGATAGATTTTTAACTCGTTTCCGCCAGTTTGGTGGCTGGAGGCTGGTTTTGCAATATGTCCGTATGGGGGTGTTGTGGACGGGAGTCTGTGCGTTGGCTCGCTGTGTGCTACACGGGAGGTCGCTGAAAGCAGCCTATCCCATCATAACTAAAAAGGTGGATAACATTTTGCTGCATCGGTATCGTCATATCTTGGATGAAAACAAGGAAAGTTATACCCAAAAAGCCTCAGGTAGTGGAGAGATGCCAAAGATAATCTGGTTCTCTTGGTTGCAAGGGATGGACAATGCTCCCGAGATAGTGAAGGCTTGCCTGGCTTCGCAAAAGGAACATCTGCCTGATTATGAATTTCGGATAGTTGACTTGGACAACTTCCGGCAGTGGGTGGAATTGCCAGAATATGTGGAGAGGAAATTTTGCAAAGGGCTGATACCACCTGCCTCGTATAGCGACTTGCTGCGTCTTGCCTTGTTGAAAAAATATGGAGGTGTCTGGATGGATGCGTCGGTGTATTGCTCCGGATTCGGCAATGACAAGTTGAGGAGTCGGTGGGAAAGTATCATGAGTAGTGGGTTCACTGTGTTCCGTTACTTTAGGCGTGGGCATCGAGAGGCAAGTGGGCTTTCTAATTGGTTTATTGCCGCAGTTCCAGATCATGTCGTTGTCGTTTCTGTACTTGACATGCTGTTGGCATATTGGAGAGATTTTGATTGTCTGGTGGATTATTATGTGTTTCACCAGTTCTTGGGATTGGCATTGCGTGAGTTTCCCGAGGTCGTCGCCAATATGCCCCGTGAAAATAGTTATCACAGCATCTTGCTTGGCGATGCCCTCGGACGTACTTTCCGTGAGGAGGATTGGAAGGACTTGGTAGAGCATGTGAGCATCCACAAAATGAACTATCGTAAGGCAGAACAGGCGAGCGTAAATAAGAATGGGTATTATTGGCATGTCGTAAATCGGGCGTTTTGATGGCTTGGATGGGAATATGAAGGGTGTAAAAAGCAAATTTTAGGAATAAATGTTTGGTATCTTTGATTTTTTTTCTTAATTTTGCAACACCAATCAAGAAAATAAGGACTTTGTTCGCCTGGAGTCCTGTTTTGTAGTGTATTATGATGATGCTTAAATTAAAATCGTTGAAAATATTAAGTGGTAAGGATGAGCTGGCAAGACTGCCTGAAGGTAAGTTGCTCATCAATACCATTAATGCCCATTCTTATAACACAGCTCGTAAGGATGCGCTCTTTGCCGATGCCTTGACAAGCGGTGACGTGCTTATTCCCGATGGAGTGAGCATCGTAAAGGCGTGCAGGTGGATCAAGGCAAAGTCGCAGCCGAAGGAAAGAGTCGCAGGGTGGGACTTGTTTGCTTTCGAGATGGGACGGCTCGAAAAGGAAAGTGAAGAGGCAGGGGCGAAGAGTGGAGAGGGCAAGACCGTGATGTTCATGGGGAGCTCGCATCGAGTGCTCGACTTGATAGTGAAACGATCCTCGGAGGTATATCCTCACCTGAAGGTGGTCACCTACTCGCCTCCTTATAAGCCAAAGTTCTCTGAGGAGGACAACAAGGCCATCGTCGATGCCGTCAATGCTGCCAATCCCGACTTGCTTTGGATTGGCATGACCGCACCGAAACAGGAGAAGTGGACTTACTCTCATTGGAACGAACTGGACATCCATTGCCATGTGGGTACCATCGGGGCTGTGTTCGACTTCTTCGCAGGTACCGTGGTTCGTGCTCCTTTGTGGTGGCAGAGGCATGGATTGGAATGGCTCTTCCGCCTGCTGAAGGAACCTCGGCGTATGTGGCGGCGGTATATCCATGGTAATATGTTGTTCCTTTGGAACATATTCTTTAGGGAATAAGGAGAAGGCAAGGCTTCTTGTTCCAAGCATTTCATCTGATAATCATCCATGTCATGAACGAGATTTATTTTCAATTTATTCAGTTTTCCCTACACCTTGACGAGGGAACCCGATTCTTGGATGGGTCATCACTGAAAGATTTTGATTGGCGAGACTTCTTTGAGTTTGCCAAGAAACAAACCTTGTCGGGCATTATCTTCGAGGGCATACAGAGACTTCCCAAGGAGGTGGCACCCGGACGCGACTTGCTTTTGCAGTGGTTTGCGTATAGTCAGCAAATCGCCAAATTAAACCGTGTGCTCAACAAGGCTTCCGTCTATATATATAATAAGGTGAAAGCCGAGGGGGAGAAGTGCTGCATCTTGAAAGGGCAGGGAAACGCCGTATTGTATCCCAACCCTTTCTCTCGTACATCGGGCGATGTCGATGTCTGGATAGATGCCTCCCGAGAGAGAATCCGTGAGGTGGCTTCGTCCATTACCCGTGAAATGGGGCGAGTGGAGGAAGAAAGCTATAACCACATCATTTTGAAGGTCAATGGTGTTACGGTGGAGTTGCATTCCACGCCTGCACTTTTGAGCAATCCTATCTATAATCAACGGTTGCAGAAATGGTTGCAGAAGAATGCTGCCGATCAGTGTGCCCATCTGGTAGAGCTACCTCAACTGGTGGGAACAATCGCTGTTCCTACCCATTCTTTCAACGTCGTTTATCAGTTGTTGCATCTGTATCATCATTTCTTCTACGAGGGGGTGGGACTGCGCCAAATCCTGGACTATTACTTTGTGCTGGTGAAGAGCGAGGGACGAAACGTAGAGACTCTGCGAAAAGAGTTGAAGAACCTGGGGCTTTGGAAGTTTGCACAAGCTGTGATGTATGTCTTGCATCAAGTGTTGGGAATGCCCGAAAGCGAGATGATAGCACCGATGGATGAGAGGAGAGGTCGCTTGCTGCTTGATGAAATACTGATGGGCGGCAACTTCGGACATCATGACGAACGCCATGTCTGGGGGCGTGACGAGATAGGCGACAAGGGTTTCAAACATGGGGCCTTGGGGCACAACCTCTTGCGCCTGTATCGGGACGCATGGTTGCTGAGGTATTATCCCTCGGAAGCCTTGAGCGAACCATTCTTTAGAATATGGCATTTTTTCTGGAGAAAGAATATTGAAAGGTAAAAAAAAAGCAGAACTAACGACACGTCGTTGGCTCTGCCTTTTTTAGTATTGATATTTTTTTACTTTTTCCCCTTTTCTATGATTTCTTCAGCTCGCTTCAATGCCTTGCTGATGTGGTCGGTGATGTTGTCCTTGCCCAGCAAGTCGTAGAAGCCAGCGTGCTCCAACTGTGCGTTTACCTTCTCGCAAACACCGGAGAGGACAATCTGGATGTCTTCCTTCTTGCTCATCTCACAGAGGTTGGTGAGGTTGTGAATACCCGTGGAATCCACGAAAGGCACCTTGCGCATACGGATGACACGTACCTTCGGGCGGTCGCCGAAGGCGGCCATCACTTCCTCAAACTTATTGCCGGCTCCGAAGAAGAAAGGCCCGTTGATCTCATACACCTCCACGCCCTTGGGGATGGTGTAGTGCTCCAGGTTGGTGGAGAGGAAGTCGAACTCCTTGTTGAGGTCAATTTCGTTGTCGGTGATTGCCTTCACGTCGGTGGTCTCTGACATACGCTTCATGAATAGCAGGCAGGCGATGATCAATCCCACCTCGATGGCAACCGTGAGGTCGAAGATGATGGTGAGGAAGAAGGTAATCAGGAGAACGGTGACATCGCTTTTAGGGTTCTTCAGCAAGGCCTTGAATGAACGCCACCCCGACATACCATAGGATACCACTACCAAGACACCAGCCAGGCAAGCCATTGGAATGTACTGTGCCAAAGGCATGAGGAAGAGGAAGATGAGCAGCAATACGACAGCGTGGATGATGCCGGCGACAGGAGTCTTGCCACCATTGTTGATGTTGGTCATCGTGCGGGCGATGGCACCGGTGGCAGGGATTCCGCCGAAGAGAGGGGAGGCTATGTTGGCAAGACCTTGTGCCACCAACTCTGTGTTGGAGTCGTGGTGGTCGGCGATGACACCATCGGCAACGGTGGCGGAGAGCAAACTCTCTATGGCACCGAGGATGGCGATGGTGATGGCTGGTGAGACAAGGCTCTTGATGGTTTCCCAGTTCATGTCAGGCACCGTGGCTGCCGGCAACTCATTGCTGATGGAGAAGCGGTCGCCGATGGTCTCGATGCTTGTAACGCCGGCAAACTGCTTGAGGAGCAATGCCACGACGGTCATGAGGATGATGGCGATGAGCGATCCGGGTATCTTCTTGCTGAATCGTGGTGTGATGGCGATGACCACCACGCTCACGATACCGATGAGCGCACACCAAGGGTCGATGGTGTCGAAGCTTTGGAAATAGACGCTCCACTTCTCGATGAAGTCGGAAGGATTGCTAGCCAAAGTCAAGCCGAAGAGGTCTTTGATCTGGGTGGTGAAAATGGTAACGGCGATACCGCTGGTGAATCCCACCACGATGGGGTAAGGGATGTACTTGATGATGGTGCCGAGTCGGAGCAGTCCGAAGAGCACCAGGAAGAGACCTGCCATGAGCGTGGCGATGGTGAGTCCCTCCATGCCATACTTCTGGATGATGCCGTAGATGATGACGATGAAGGCTCCCGTAGGACCGCCTATCTGCACCTTGCTGCCGCCAAAGACAGAGATGATGAGACCAGCCACGATGGCGGTGATGATACCTTTCTCGGGTGTTACGCCGGAAGCGATACCGAATGCGATGGCCAGAGGCAGGGCTACGATACCTACGATGATGCCTGCCATGAGGTCTGACATGAATGTTTTCTTGTTGTACGTTTTTAAGCAAGAAAACAAGCTTGACTTGATTGCTAATGCTTTCATTATACCTATTTATATTATATATGACGAATCGTTATCCGAAAATATGGCTGCAAAGGTACGACAATTATTTTATATAACAAAATATTTTTTAATTTATCTTAATTATTGAGCGGATTGTTTTAAAATCATGTATTTTTGCAGTTATGGCAAAAGATAAGATAGCATATGTTTGCAGCAACTGTGGGCAGGAGAGTGCCAAGTGGATTGGCAAGTGTCCGAGTTGCGGTCAGTGGAATACATTCAAGGAGATTCGTGTCGCCGGGGATACGGGCACGCAGGCAGCCCGCAATGCCGGCATGACGATGCGGCATGGTGGAGCTGCCACCATGTTTGGCGGTGTGCGATCTTCCGACGGCGCCGCCAAGCCGATGAAGCTCCGTGACATCTCGGCGCATGATGAGCCTCGCATTGATATGCACGATGCCGAGCTGAACCGTGTGCTGGGTGGTGGTATGGTGCAGGGGAGCATTACATTGCTCGGTGGTGAGCCTGGTATCGGAAAAAGTACGCTCACCCTCCAGACCATCTTGAATATCCCAGAGAAAAAAGTGCTCTACGTGAGTGGCGAGGAGAGTGCCCACCAGATAAAGTTGCGTGCCGACCGCCTGTCTCGCTCTTTGTTGGAGGCTGGTTTATCGCAAGGTGTAGCCGATGGTTCCGCTTTCGAACATATCTCCATCCTCTGCGAGACATCCTTGGAGAAGATTTTTACGCATATCCAGGAGGTGGCTCCCGACATTGTGGTCATCGACTCCATCCAGACAATAGCCACGGAAGAAGTGGATAGCAGTCCGGGCAGTGTGTCGCAGGTCAGGGAGTGTGCCGCAGCTTTGTTGCGTTTCGCCAAGACGAGTGGCATTCCAGTCATCTTGATTGGGCATATCAACAAGGAGGGAACATTGGCAGGCCCTAAGATATTGGAGCATATTGTCGATACCGTCATCCAGTTTGAGGGAGACCAGCATTATATGTACCGCATCCTCCGTAGCATCAAGAACCGTTTTGGTAGCACGTCGGAACTGGGCATCTATGAGATGCAGCAGGGTGGGTTGCGCCAAGTGAGCAATCCTTCCGAACTTCTCTTGACGGAAGACCACGATGGCCTTTCGGGTGTTGCCATCAGTAGTGCCATCGAGGGTGTTCGCCCTTTCTTGGTAGAGACTCAGGCGTTGGTCTCCACTGCCGCCTACGGCACCCCGCAGCGTTCGGCCACTGGTTTCGACCAGCGTCGCTTAAACATGCTCTTGGCTGTGTTGGAGAAGCGAGTGGGGTTCAAACTGATGCAGAAAGACGTGTTCCTTAATATCGCCGGTGGACTGAGAGTGACCGACTTGGCGATGGATCTGAGCGTGATTGCCGCCGTGCTGAGCAGTAATGTCGATACGGCGATAGATGCGGGGTGGTGCATGGCAGGCGAGGTAGGACTGAGTGGGGAGGTGCGCCCCGTGAGTCGCATCGAGCAGCGTATCGCCGAGGCGGAGAAGTTGGGCTTCCTGCATATCATCATCCCTCGATACAATTACTCGGGTTTCGACCATTCCAAGTACAAGATAGAGATTCATCCTGTCAGGAAGGTGGAAGAGGCATTGAGGTGTCTGTTTGGATAAAGTCCGCCAAGGGGAAGCTTTTGTTGGGGGGAGTGAGTGAACGATAAAAAATAAAATAAATATCTTAAAGTAGGTTAAGGGATAGTGCCTTATAGCAGCCTCAAGGCGTTCTTACTATATACCTATTATTTATGTCGTAAAAATAGGAATAAGGTCTATCACGTAAAAAAAGAATGTTGAGATGAAAGATTCTGTAATTATTGTGAGCGGTGGCATGGATAGTATCACGCTGCTCTACGACAAGAAGGAGGAGATAGCATTGGGCATCAGTTTCAATTATGGCAGCAACCATAACGAGCGGGAGATTCCTTTTGCCAAGATGCATTGTGAACGTTTGGGAATCAAGCATATCACCATCGACTTGGGGTTCATGCACCAATATTTCAAGAGTAGTCTCTTGGAGGGGGCGGATGCGATTCCCGAAGGACATTATGCGGATGAAAACATGAAATCGACTGTGGTTCCTTTCCGCAACGGCATCATGCTGAGCATAGCCATAGGCATCGCTGAGAGCAATGGTTTGAAAAAGGTGTTGATAGCCAATCATGGTGGCGACCATACCATCTACCCAGATTGCCGGCCTGAGTTTGTTGATGCCATCGACAAGGCAGCTCAGGCGGGTACTTTCGTGGATGTTCAGGTCTCAGCCCCTTACACGAATATTTCCAAGTCGGATATTGCGAGAATAGGCAAGCGGCTGGGCATAGACTACTCCGAGACCTGGAGCTGTTACAAGGGCGGCGAGAAGCATTGTGGCAAGTGCGGTACTTGCGTGGAACGCAAGGAGGCCTTGGCGGAGGCAGGAATCGAGGATACGACGGAATATATGAGTGAAGAGTGAATTAAATTAATATAGTAACAATAAGATGAAAAAAACATTGATTTTGAGTGCTGCTCTTGTGCTTTCTGCATCTGCGGCGATGGCACAGAGTGGTGCTTTCCAGGTGAAAGCCAACTTGAAGAACTTCGGTGATACCGTGATTGTTTTCAAGGGCAGAGATGCCAAGAACGATACGGTATTGGCCAAGAAGGACAAGTTTACTTATTCTACGACCTTGGATAAGGTGAAGGACTTGATTTTCGCAACTCCGGGTGCTTTCCGTGGCACTGACCGTACCATGTGTCAAATCGTGGCAGTTCCTGGTGAGAAGGCGGAGCTGGTAGGTGACGTGAAGTCTCGTTTTGACATTACTGGTAGTGCTTTCTACAAGCAGTATCATGTGCTCGACTTGATGAAGGAGGATAGCCAGAAGAAGATGATTGCTTTGAACGACTCTCTCAACAAACTGATGGAGAATGGGGCAAAGCAGGATGACATCTATAAGATTTACAGTGAGAAGATGCCTGCGCTCAGAAAGGAGCAGATGGATAAGTACTATGCTTACGTCGGCCAGCATGCTAATGAGGAGGCTACTGCTACGCTCGTTCCTGAGTTTGAGTCCATCGAGGAGATGGAGAAGGCGGCTGGTATGCTTTCCGATGCAGTGAAGAATGGTCGTATGAAGGAATATTACCAACCGGTCATTGACAAAGCGAAGGCACAAAAACAGGCAGAGGAGGAAGCTGCCAAGAAACAGGCTGCCGGCGTTGAGGCTCCAGATTTCACATTGAAGGATATCGAGGGCAACGACTTCACGCTCTCTAGCTTGCGTGGCAAATATGTCATCCTCGATTTTTGGGGGTCATGGTGCGGTTGGTGTATCGAGGGTATGCCACAGATGAAGGAGTACTATAAGAAGTACGCTGGCAAGTTTGAGATTGTAGGTGTCGATTGCAATGATACTGAGCAGAAATGGAAGGATGCAGTCAAGAAGCATGAGTTGCCTTGGACGCATGTCTATAACAAGCGTGCTCAGAGTCAGGAAGAGATGGCTGGCAATGTATTGGGAATGTATGGTGTGCAAGGCTTCCCTACAAAGATTGTCATCTCTCCAGAGGGTAAGATTGTGAAGACCATCGTGGGTGAGGATCCTGCCTTCTATACTTTGCTTGACGAACTGTTTGGCAAGTAATGTTGAAAGGTAAAATGGTAAAAAAGTAATGGGCTTTAATGTTGCCTTTTAAAAAAGTTATATAGAAATAGCCAAATATTTTTGAAAATATTTGGCTATTTCAGAAAAAAGGTGTACCTTTGCAGCCGCAAGTGCAGAGTGCATGATGTGTATGGCTTGGTTCCGTAGCTCAGTTGGATTAGAGCAACAGCCTTCTAAGCTGTGGGTCTTGGGTTCGAACCCCAACGGAATCACTACAAAAATCTTGGTAAGAATAGGTGGTATAATCTAACGATTGTATCACCTATTTTGCTTTAAATAGCTGACAATCAAGAAGAAAACAAAAAGGAATAGGTGATTTGTGTTTGTGTGAACTTCCTCTTATAGCAATAGCATACGAAATTCACAAGTAAGCTTTGGAGGCTACAAGTAAGGGGTAAAAATGCCGCAAAATTGCCGCAATTGCACAAAAAATGCCGCAAAATAATGTAAATAATAAGGAATATCATCATGGCAACAATATCATTTGAACTTGGCAAACCCAAGCAGGACAATACAAGAAAGGTCTCAATTATCCTCTCGCACAAGGGACAAAGGAAGAGAATATCGACAAACATAGTGGTGTCGGACACAGATGTGTCAAGGAGCGGAAAGATTACATCGAGGAAAATCCAAAAGACAATTGATGATAAGATAAACATTCTGAAAGATGGTTTGTATGACTTGGAGATTGACTTGATGGACAAGGATGTTAGCGTTGATTGGATATACGACAGACTCACTAAAAAGAAGAACTCGGGAGCATTGGATTTTTTCGAGTATACCGAAGAGTGGGTAGAAAAGTCAACGAACAAGGGGAAAAAGAACTATCTTATCATGCTCAATTCATTGGAGCGTTTCAATGGTTGCAGGCGATTGCCATTCTCGCTCATCGACTATAACTTCCTTAACAACTATAAACGGTTTCTTGATGGACATCCAAGAGCACAATCCTTGTATCTTGGGAATATTAGGCATATCTTTAATGAGGCCATTAAAGAATACAACACTGAAAGCAAGAAGGTCATAGCAAGCAATCCGTTTGACAGATTTACGATACCAAAGGATGTTCCGCAGACCAAAGATAGAGTTATCAGCATGGAAAATCTTGTTAAGGTATTCGGATTTAAGGGGACTCGACGGGTTGGCATGGCGAGGGATTGCTATATCATGTCCTTCTGCCTTATGGGAATGAACTCCGTGGACTTGTATGAATGTACTTCTTACAAGAATGGCATGTTGGCTTACGATAGAGCGAAGACCAGGGACAAGAGAAGCGACAATGCGCATATAGAGATTGAAGTGCCGGATGTAATCAAGCCTTTGTTCAAGAAATACAAGGGAACGTCCCGTGTTTTTGACTTCTACCAACGATACTCCAATTCGGGCAGCTTCAACAAACATATCAACAAAGGACTTCATGCCATTGCTGAGGCTCTGGGCATTCCTAAGTTCGATTTCTACTCTGCGAGGCATACTTGGGCATCGGTTGCGAGGAACAAGCTTGGCATAGACAAGTATACAATCCATGAAGCTCTGAACCACAAATCGGATCTTGACATCACGGATATTTATATTCAAAAGGACTTCGCCAATATAAACAAGGCTAATGCGAAGGTGGTGGAATATCTTTTGGAAAAGGTGGAGCAGGAAACAAAAAAGGAAGGGGTTTAATCCTCTTCCTTTTCTTTCTTCTCTTCAATCTTGGCGTTTGTCGCCTTCATGATGGCTTTGAGTGCTTTCTGCAAATCCAAGGAATCCCTCTTGCCATCGGGATGTTTCTCGTACCAGTCTGGGTCAACCCAAGGCATACATTTGTCGTATGTGTCTTGGTCAATCACAGTGTTTGTTCCATCGACGCAAGTGATGATGTAGCCACCACTTCCGTCCTTACTGATTCGCTGAGCCATGTTGAGATTGACCCAAACGTTTTGTCTTTTGCTGAATATCCACATATCTTTAACGTTAGAAATTAATATTGTCTTTACTGGATGCAAAGGTATGCTCAAATGCTAAAAATGCAAAATATTACGCATTAATTGGTTTCAACATTCCCAAAGTGTGAATAAAAAAGTGTATCTTTGCCGAAAATTAATTTCTATGATACAAAAATATACTGAGATTTATTATGATGATGCCGTAAGGTTCGCCCAGTACATACAAGCGAATTATGGTGGTGAGATAGAGTTGGTGAAGGAGGATGCAGAGGGATTCCCCTTGCCACCGAAGCATAAGATGTTTGGTGCTATGGTGGATTGCATGAAAGTAGGGAACTACGAGATTGCTTATTTCGAGCAAAGGAAGAACCCTGATGACGATAAGAAGCATCGTAACCGCAATCTTTATCGTTTCATTATGGGGCAGAAGATTAAGGAGGTAAGGGAACTGAGTGGCATGACCTTGGATGAGTTGTCCGAAAGGTCGGGCTATAAGGCTGGCAACCTGCGCAATATAGAATTAGGTAAGTACAATGCCGATATAGACACCCTATGCAATATAGTTGAGGCTATGGATGCGCATTTTGAAGTAGTGAAGGATTAAAAATGCTTAAACAAATAAAGAAAAATATTAAAATATTTGCAAGTTTAAAATATTATTCGTACCTTTGCATCGTGATTAAGAAACAAAGGTTTTAATTAGAATGGTGAGACACACCGTAAAAACTGTGATTCGTTATGGAGACTTTAGATAAAAAAGTAGCAAAATTAGAAGGTATTGCCCAAAACATTGAGGTTGAGTTGGCAAAGGTTCAAGCATCCTTTAGCAAGTATGACGTTGGTGATATGCCAAGTTATTATAAGGATAAGGGATTTGCCAATATCATTGGCAACACTTGTTTCTACGACTTGATAGGGGCTGTAGTCTTTGGCGACAAGGTGATGGCTGACAAGTATATCAAGGATACGCAGGATTACTTACAGTTGTGCCTTTCTGCAATCGAGGCGAACAAGCCGGATTTTGGCGGTTGGTCAGGTTTCGAGTCGGAGGCTTATTACCCATTGCATACAGCCGTATGTCTTTACAAGTGTGAGTTCATGGATGCTTATAGAGAAGCCATATAAAGGATGTTTCATTTAATATAGGAGATTTGAATATGAAAGAAAAAGAATTTGACCCTAACGTTATTGACGACAGTGAGTTTGACAAATTTGCAAAAGAGGCAGACGCTCTTCCTACCCAAGATTCTGGAGAGTAGTTTATACTCAATCAGATGATTGGTAAGTTTTCACTATCTTCAAAAAGTGAGTTTAATAATCCGAACACGCTTGCATTGAAAGTATAAATGTTGTATCTTTGCAACGTGTTCATTGAAAATTTGAATTATGAGTTACAATAGTAAAGAAGAGTATGAGGCACAAGTAAAGGTGTTTCAAGAGAAATACCCAGACTTCAAGCCAGCAAAGGACATCGAGGTTCTGAACTTGGTGATGACAAGAAAAAATGCCAAGGAGATTCTTAGTGGTGCAAAGAAAGTCGAGTACAGGGCGTATTCTGAGCATTACGTCAGCAGGTTGTATGACAAGAATGTTACCGCTTTCATCAAGAAACACGAGGATGATGAAGCGGTTATCGAAGCGCAGATTGATGGCATCGTGGACTCCTTGCGTATGGTGAGAAGAATACACTTCCACGATTACAACAATTCTTGGTTCTTGGATGTGGATGTGCTTGTGAACGATGAGGTCAGCTTGGAGAAAGAGGATATAGATATGTTGCACAATGAATGGGACAGCCATGATTTGGATGACTTGTTCAATACTCTTGAAGCCAACAAGACAAAGGATAGGCCAGTATTCTTCTTCTTTGTAATGGATAAGGTCGTAGGCACGAATCTGAAGTAGAGGGGTTATCCCTTTGAATTAGATAATTCCCCAAGGGGAGTAGTTTATGATTTATGGACTTTAACATGTTACAATTATGTCAGAGTCAGGTTATGTCTATGGACGTGGTGGCGGTGGTACGGCAAGAGGCCAACGTTGGACTAATTGGAGAAGCGTAACTGGTGCAAATGGCGAAAGCCGTGGTCAGGTTCGTTACAATGGTCGCCGTGTTGAGTACAGCACCGCTGGTTCACAGGGGGCTTCCTATGGAAACCTTATGAGAACCGCAGCAGCACGTTCCACTGCTAACAACGTCACAAGACGTGTTAACAACCGAATTAACAGACGTTAAATCGAACAATGAGGGTGGGTGGATTGAAATCCGCTCACCCTTTTTGGTTTTAATGTAGATGGTATGCAAGAATTAAAAAGGGCAAGAGAAATAATAGATGATATATCCAAGGAGACGGATAGCATTTTACTTTTCCATTCATTGAGTGGAAAGGACTCTATCGTATTGCTGGACTTATGCTATGAGAAGTTTAAGAGGGTAGTTTGTGTGTTTATGTATCTGGTCAAGGATTTGGAGCATATTCAACGCTATTACGCCTATGCCAAGAAGAAATATCCCACTATTGAGTTCATTCAGGTTCCACACTACGCCTTGTTTAATTACATCAAGGTTGGTTACATGGGCATCAAGCAGAATCACAAGCAAAGACAATGGACTCTTGCTGAGATTACCGACAAGCTACGGGAGCGGTTCGGAATCGAATGGGCTTGCTATGGCTTCAAGCAATCCGACTCGTTGAACAGAAGGTTGATGCTTAGGAGTTATTCGGATGGCAAGGAGGCAATCAGCTGGAAGACGAAAAAGTTCTATCCATTGTCAACCTACAAGAATGGCGATGTACGGGATTATATCCAAGACCATCATTTAAAGAACCCCGAGGTGTGCGGAACGAACCAGCAAAGCTCCGGCGTGGACATCATGGATGTTGAGTATCAGAAATATTTGTACGAGAACTTTAGGGATGACCTTGAAAAGATATACAAGGTGTTCCCGATGGCTCGAATAGTGATGTTACAATCAAACAAGAAAGAAAATGAAAAAGGGAAGTGAGACAAAGGTTATCAAGCGGTCTCAGATAAATCTGAACCCTTGCAATCCAAAGCATCATACCGATGCGGAAATCAAACAACAGAAGGCTAACATCAGAAAGGTTGGTCTTCTTGGTGGCATTCAGTGGAACGAGGCGACAGGAAACCTCATTGATGGGCATAAGCGTGTGATGAGTTGCGACCTAATCCAAGGTTACGATGGCACTCCTGAGACTGACTACGACATCAAGGTTGAGGCTGTTGACTTTGACGACAAGACAGAGAAGGAGCAGATGGTGTTCCAAGCCAAGGCTACGACGAACAGGATAGATTACAATGTTGTAGCCTCGTTTATTGATGACATAGACTTCAAGTCGGCGGGTTTCACGGAACAGGAGAATGAGCAAATCAAGCAATTGCAGGACTCGATGGAGCATGGATTGGAACAAGAGATGGATGACTTTGCAGAGGATTTCATTTTCGCACCGGCTGTTCCACCTGTCACTGAATTGCTCGGGAAAGAAAAGACCTCTGACGAGATTGTGGCGGAACACGCAGCAAAGCCAAAGATGAGTAAGGAAGAGGTCAAGGAACAGAAGGCGCATTGTGCGAACGTCGCAATGAACAGGCAAGAGACCATCGACAACTTCATCTTTGTCGATTTTGCCAGCTTGGAACAAAAGCAGCTCTTTTGTGATATGTTGAACATGGTTGCCGAGAGTTCCATGAGAATCACTGGTGACCAGCTTCTTGGCTTGCTGTAATGGGAAGGAAGCGAGAGAAGCCGTTGGTGATAAGGAAGAATCCGCTTGATGTCGCCAATATGGTGATAGATAAAGCAAGGGAACAATCCGGCAGTTGCATCGTTATGATGTCGCTTGGGAAGGACTCCATTGTAACCTTGGATATGCTTTATGGCAAGTTCGAGCGCATCGTTTGTGTGTTCATGTACCTTGTCAAGGACTTGGAACACATCCAGAGGTGGATAAACTGGCTTAACGTGAGATACCCGAAGATTGAGTTTGAGCAAATACCGCACTGGAATACGACATACAATCTCCGTAACGGAATATACTGCGTTCCTAATCCGAACGTTCGTGTGCTAAACCTCTCGATGGTAGTAAAGGCATTGAAGAAGAAGTATGGCATAGACCTTTGCTTCTTCGGAATGAAGAAGGCGGACTCAATGAACCGCAGCCTGATGTTGAAGTCCTACGAGTCGGAATGCTACATCCATGGCGGCAACTGCTACCCCCTTGCGGATTTCACGCAAAAGCAGATATTGCAATACATGAAGCATCGGCATCTGCCAAAGCCAGTGATGTACTCGAAAGCCCTGCATTCGGACAAGGCGGAGGTGGGCAATGCATCTGGTGGCTTGTCCTTGGACGTGGATTGCTTCGTGTGGCTCAGGGAGAACGCCCCAGGCGATTTAGAGCGCATATATGACGTGTTTCCACAAAGCAGGGTTATATTATATAAGTACGACAACGAAAAGAACGCATAGGATGGTTATTGTGAAATAGTAGCGAGAAGGTGGGTTTGTGAAAATCCACCTTTTTATATAGAAAAATAGGCGTTTTAATGGCTTAAAGGTTAAAAGATATTAAACGTATAAAGAAAAATATTAAAACGTTTGCAAGTTTAAAATATTATTCGTACCTTTGCAATGTGATTAAGAAAAGAGGTCACATTAAAGAAGTTCTTTTCGTCGTACATTAACAACAACGTGCAGGGCGAGCACTTAAAAAACTAGCACAATGACTATGGCTACAATTTCAGCTACCGAGAGTGTTAACAAGTTCTTCAACAAGTTCGAGAAGAGTGCAGAATACGAGGATATTTTGGCTGGCACGATGGGCGTGTACCCTCATTTGTTTGACGAGATTAAGATGAGCAAGGACGTTGTTTTTTATGAGGACATTATAACAGATAGAGCCAACAAGAAGCACTTTCTCAACGTTTTCGCCGTTAAGAAGGACGGTCGTTTTTATGATAGGGTTAGCGAGGTTTACGTTGAAATCCCAGATGATACGAAAGGGTACGTGGAGAAAGCCAAGAAGTCAATCTTGGAGTTGGCCGCAAAGGTGGATGGTATGGGCTTAGTAAAATAAGCCCTATCTTTAGTGTTAGCGATTATAATGCAAAGAATATGAATAGTAAGGATTTGGTTAGGTGTATGGTTAACTTCTTGAATGAGCATCATGACATGGATTGTGATGAGCTTAGAAAGGAGTTTGCTGCCACCTATGGTATGAGTGAAGAAGAAGCCAAGAAAATGATATTAGAGTTAACGATGCTTCAGATATTTAGTGAGCGTTTTGGTGTAACAATATAAAATTAAGGATATGAAAGAAAAAGAGCATTATGGGTATGTCGGAGGCAAGCAATGCAAGGAGGTGCTTGCCAAGCATCCTGATTACAAGGTATTTTGGAGAAGTGGCTTCGCTTTTTGTGGGGCTGGAGAGTGTGAGATTAAGCGTGATGGACTTCGCAAGTGCTATATTGGCAGAGAGTACAAGGAGGCAACCTTCGAGGAAGAAATGCAATCCAAGTACAACTGGTCTGCTAATATCTCCATCGACATTGACCACGAAAAGAAGGAGATACACCTGAATGGGTATTCCGAGTTGGATATGGATTAAAAAAGAGATTATGGCAAAGTTATACGAAGTAGGTTGTACCGTAAAGGAGGTGCAACCAAAAGATGGCAAGAAATTCACTTTACAAGAGGCTCAATCCCTTGTTGATGGATGGGTGGAGGTGGTTCACCTTGAAGGTGACAACATCTTGTTGTGTGATGAAGAAGGCCTGCTCAAAGAAAAGCCAGTCAACCAAGAGGCAAGCGTCATGGCGAAAGATATGGGTTGGCAAGGCGGCTTCTTGGTTGGGAGCGTATTGTTTTTGAAAGATAATGAGTTTTGAATATGAGTGAGGTTTATCAAGAGATATTGGAGCAAATCCGAAAGGTTAAATCTACAGAACTGATTGCGGTCAAGGAGGAAAGTTACGGCTTCCCAATCGAACTATTGAAGGCAAGCTGCTATGTGAAATGTACCACCGTCTGGGTAATGGATAGGTACACTATGCGAATTTATACGTATTCCTTCAATTCAAGGATGAGCGATGATGAGATTGAAGATACCTTTGCGCAATTCGTTGAGAAGCTGAATGTTTTGAGAAACCTTAATTATCCTACGAAGTGACTGGCTTCAAGAGCCTCAAATAATTGCACAATAAAGTTTAGTGAAAGAATCAAATAGCATTCTTTCACTTTCTTTTTGTCTTTTCGCTAACTTTGCAAATAAAAAACGATTATGGGAGACGTAGGAAATCGGGGGGGCAGACCCCAAAGGGCGGAACGAGCCGACAGGCGGATAAACGCAGGACATAGC
Source organism: Waltera intestinalis (assembly GCA_963628185.1). Taxonomy (GTDB): domain Bacteria; phylum Bacteroidota; class Bacteroidia; order Bacteroidales; family Bacteroidaceae; genus Prevotella. The sequence continues at coordinate 63,436 of CAVGEN010000010.1, forward strand.
CGTGGTTTGGATGCAGCCTTGGCGAAGACAGAGGCAAGCATTAGAACCTTGAAGACGGAACGTATTTACGCCTTTGACAAGAACGGAAAAGAGATAGCACATTCTACAACGGGTTCAATAAATGGCACCGCCCTTCCGAGCGGATATATTTACAAGGATGCTATACTAACGCATAACCATCCGGGAAAGGGACTTGGTGATAATATTGCCGGAAGAATAGGGCGCAGCTTTAGCGGCACGGATATAGGTACTGCTGTAATGCAGAATGCTGCGGAAGTTAGGGCTGTAACTGGTAACTACACTTATTCTATAAAGAGACCAAAAAATGGATGGGGAATAAACAGTCTGAAGGATGCGGACAAAGTTGCAAAAGAGATAACGCTCAAACACAATACGTACTATACAAGGTATTCTGCACAAGCCAGAGCGGATTACTATAATGGAAGAATTGACGCAAATCAAGCAAAAGCATCTTACAATAGGGCTGATGTAGGTGGAGTAAATCGCGCATTAAGGGAGGTGGCAAAGAAATACGGATGGGATTACACCAGAAAGCGCACCAGCTAACTACTTACCCATCATACTTAATGCCTTGGTACATTTCTCGTATTGCTTGTGGAATCCGTATTTCTTGGCTCTTTCTTGGTTGTGATGTAGGTCGTTGGTTTTGACGTGGATTGCAACCGAGTTCTTAGAATCCATGATAGACTTGATGTAGTCGAAGTACGGAACACCGTCTTTGTGTGTCAAGATGCTTACGCTGTCGGCAATGTCCTTGCTCACGCCAAGGGAAATCAACTTACCGTGTGTCATATCCGTATCTTCTATCGTATCGTGGAGGTAGCCCACACAGATTTCCTCGTCGGTTTCACCCATATTGCCGACAGCGATAGGGTGCATGACAACTGGCAGCCCAACCTTGTCCGTTTGGTTTTTGTGCGCCTCGCAAGCAATATGGAGGCATAGTTCTATCATTTTAGAATTTCTCATATTTTTCTTTTGTTGTAGGTTCTCCAAACACAAGGGCATCCTGCGCATAGGTGTTGTCTTTGAAGTTGAACTCCTTTGGCTTGCGTCCTTTGCCCTTTGGATAGCACATTAGCTCTTTGCCCACCCTTTGGTAACGGACAACAATGTCATCCTCTGAATAATATACATAAGCAGAAAGTCCTCTGCTCAAAATGTCATCTATTTTATTTCTTTCTTCTTTATTCATAATCCTATTCTTTTAACGATGCAAAGATAGTAAAATTAGCCCAAACTTGCAAGTAATTTAATATAATTTATTAAATATTTAATCATTGAAACTTTTTGTAATAAGCCTGTTGTAGATTTTGGAGTTGAGAATACTTTGAGTTTTCCTGCACCTTACGCCTATATTTTGTTATCACTCGACTTTGCTCGTACAATGAGTGCCCCCACCCAGCTGGCGTTTTCGTTTCCTTGTAGATATCACGCATTGCCTTGCCTCCGAGAATCTTGTATGCAACAGAATAGTTCTCCTTGGCGTAAATCATCTTTGCCGTATTGACTTGTATCTCGCCAATAATGCCAGTTTTCTTGTTCTTAAAATTGATGATGTTGCCACTATAACCAGTATCAAGGTTTTGCACCTTGTGTTTTACGAAGGTAAAGTCCTTGAAGTTGCGTTTCAGCTCGTTTATTATTTTTGGCATTGACTCCTTACTGGCAATAATGGTTGTTCGATAAGAATCCTTGATGTCCTTAATTCCGTTGTTCTCTGTTTTTGCCTTTCTGACTATCGAACCAACGCTTTTGTAATTGATTGGAGTAACCCTTGCACCATGCTTTCTTGCTATGTCCTCTGCTATGGACTGTAGCTTTCCACCGACCATCTCCGCTTTTCTGTGCAGTTCCTTTGCAGCATTGAAAAGCCTCATCTCTGCCCCTTTGTTTCCTACGTCTCCCATAAAGTTTTTGTGCAAAGTTACATAAAATAGGGGGGTAATTGAAGAAATGATACCAAAGTTATTCACTTAAAGTAAAATGTGAAAACAATGAAACACACATACTTCTCTATGTGTTTGTTTATCCGTAACTTTGCAGGAAACAAAGAGTTAGTCACATGACGAAGAAAAGGGATTATTTCACAGGTAAGCAGGAAGAGTTTAGACGCTCCGATGTGCGGATAGCACCATACAACCCAAGGAGGATTTCACCGCAGCAAAAGGCTACGTTGAAACGTTCCGTCAGAAAATACGGTGTGGTCGGCGGTATCGTCGTGAACAAGCAGACCATGACCATCGTAGGGGGAAACCAGAAGGTGGCGATTCTCGATGAGATACTGGACTATCCGAACAACGACTACACGTTGCTTGCCGATGCCGTGGATGTTGACGAAAAGACCGAGAAGGAGATGAACTTCATGCTCAACAGCGACAATGCGCATGGAGAGTGGGACGAGACCAAGGTAAGGGAACTGTTGCCGGATATAGATTTCTTGGATGCAGGACTTACTGAAGAAGACCTTTCCTTGTTTGGCTTTGATGCCATGGTGGTCACAAAGGGGGAGAAGGAGCTTGGAGATGAACTCAATTCCCTTCTTTCTCCATTTGGGCAGGAAGCAAGTGAACACAAGCAGCCAGCCACTAAGGAGGCGCAGGCTGAGCAAAGGCATGAGATTAAACAAAACCAAGTGGTTGCCAACCAAATGCAGGATGCCCAGTATCAAGCCAACAAGGAACGGATGCAACAAGTGAAGCAGGAGGTGAATACCAAGGCGGCGGAAAAGGCGATGGAAGCAGAGGCTTATGTTATGCTTTCTTTCGACAATATCGACAACAAGGAACGCTTTATGCGCACATTCGGCTTCATAGAGACGGATAAGGTTATAAAGGGCGAAATGCTCATGGATGTGGCAAAGCATGTTTAATGTATAAAAATAAGCAACTCTGTTTCGTAGGACACAATATAAGGGAAGCGGTGATTAGGTTCACCCCTTCCCGATTCCATAAATAATTAATACAAAGGAGAATGAAATGGCAGAACCGAAATTTGATTACAACGATGATGCATTCTACGAGGAAATAGAAACCCTCGCCAAGCAAGGTCTGAAAGACTCGGAAATTGCTTACATGCTCGCATCAGAGTTTGGGGTTGGCCTGAATCCGCAGGTATTCAGCCGCATGAAAACGGCAAAATATGAGAATTGGACGGAAGAAGAAAATGCAGAAAGAAGTGTTAAAATTACTCAAAAGTTAGAACGTGGGCGATACTTAATCAACGCTATCGTAAGGGGTAAGTTCCTTAAAACTGCCCTTGGAGGACAGAAGGTTAAGGGCTTGGTTACGACCAAGAGGCACATGGTGGTTGACGGGGTACAGACGGAGGATTTGGTGGTTGAAACAAGAGAATCCGAACAAGAACTTCCGCCAAATGTCCAGGCATTGAGTACATGGCTCTACCACTTTGATAAGGAATGGAGAGAAATCCAAAAGGGCAAGAAGGACGAGGAAGACAAGGGTATTCCGTTCGACCCAAAGAAGGGTGTGTCCATCAACAAGTGGATTGAGAGGGAGATTGAGCAGAACAACGAGGAACAGGAGGAAGAGTAAATGGTAAAGACCCACGAGGTATATTATCCGCTGTATAACGACAAGACGCATTTCATCTATCTTATTACAGGCTCCCGAGCCAGTGGCAAATCTTTCAGTGCCTCCCAGTTCATAGAGAGATTGACATTTGAGTACAACGATGCCAAGAAACTTGCCCATAAGATACTATACACTCGCTACACGATGGTGAGTGCGGCTATCTCTGTTATTCCCGAGGTGAAGGAGAAGATAGAGATTGATGGCACACAGGATTACTTCAAGAGCACCAAGACGGACATCATCAACAGAATGACTGGTTCGGAGATTATGTTCCGAGGTATCAATACATCGAGTGGCAACCAGACCGCCAAGTTAAAGTCCATCCATGGAGTGACAACCTTTGTAGTGGATGAGGCTGAGGAATGGACTAGCGAGGAGGATTTTGAACGTATCATGCTCTCCATCCGTCAGAAGGGCTTGCATAATAGGGTGATAATCATCATGAACCCAAGCGACTCTAATCATTGGGTGTATAAGCGTTTCATTGAGAAGACTCACAAGGAAGTGTATTATGATGGTGTTCCCGTCCAGATAAGCACAGACCCAAGGGTGTTGCACATTCACACGACATACCTTGACAATATACAGCATTTGTCCCCGGAGTTCCTCAATGAGGTATTGGAAATGAAGCAAAACGAACCTGAGAAATATGCCCACATTATGATTGGCAGATGGTCAGATGTTTCCGAGGGTGCGGTATATAAGCACGTCGGCATCGTAGATAAGTTTCCCGAGAACGCCAAGAAGGTTGCTCTTTGCATGGATTTTGGTTATAGCCATGACCCCACGGCTATATGTATGTGCGGCATTATTGGAAACCGCCTGTATATAAAGGAGCTTTGCTACAAGACGCACATGCTTTCAAGCGACATAATTAAGTTCTTGAAGCCTTATGCAGAGCAAGGATTGTTCGTGTATTCTGATAGTGCAGACCCTCGTCTGATTGATGAGATAGCATTGGGAGGTATTGTGATTTATGGGGCGAAGAAGGGAAGCGGTTCTATTATAGCAGGTATTGACAAACTTTCTTCGATGGAGATGTTTACTACAAGGGATTCCTTGAATGCCCAGAGAGAGTTTCGAAACTATGTATGGGCAAAGGACAAGGACGGGAAGTATTTAAACATCCCCGAAGACCACGACAACCATATTTGTGATAGTGTGAGGTATTATTGCTTGGCGGTATTGCTTGGCAAGGTGATGAAGCCTAAGAATGTTACAAAAAGCGACCTTGGAATTTATTGAAAAGTTAATTAATTTTACTTTTAGGCTAAAAATATAAGTATTTAAAAATTAGCATTTTAGTTTCGGTTGTTTCGTAGATGAGATAAAAGAATATTGTAAATATATATTACCAAACAACGAAAACAAGTGTAAGTTTTTGTTCACTTTGGCTTTAAGTGAAATATAAACTTGCTCCAATGTTGGTGAAAATAAGGTTTGTTCTTACCTTTGCAGCAAAAACGAGAATATGTTTGTAGATACTATATTGCAGGTTAAGACGTATTTCCGAAACTTGACGCTCAATGCGCTTGGCGTGGAGAGAGATGTATTCAAGCGGATGGAAGACAAGGATGTTGGCTCTGTCATAGACATGATGGAGCAACACGACTTTGATGTTGACAACGCCATATCGGAGTACAATCCGCAGCTTCATAAGGTGATGGACAGGCGGAACAAATACATCAAAGGTGATGAGCCTTATATTACCGAGAAACTGCCAAGAACAAGACAAAGGTACATCAACGAGGTTGAGTTGTTCTTTCTTTTGGGTAATCCAATCCTTTGGAAGAAGAAGGACGGTGATGATGAGGCTTTCGAGTTGTTCAAGGATTACTTGGATAAGATATACTTCAACACGAAGATTCGCCAATGCAAGCGTTTGGCTGGTTCTGAGACGGAAAGTGCGTTTGTGTTCAACATATCACAAAAGGACGGAAAGATGCACGTTGATGCTTTTGTCGCCGCACGTTCCAAGGGTTACAAGATGCGTGAGTTGTTCGACCCGTTCGGCAATATGGTAGCCTTTGCCATTGGTTATACCATCAAGCGGAATGGAAGAACAACCGAATGTTGGGATGTAATGACAAGTCTTATCAACTACCATTGCGAGCGTGGTGGAATAGGGTGGCAGGTTCAACAATCGCCTAATCCTACGGGCAAGATTAACGGCATATATTTTCATCAACCCAAAGCATGGGAGGGTGTCGAGCCGAGGATGGAACGTGAGGAGATGCTAGACTCGAAGGTTGCCGACACGAACAACTACTTTGCCGACCCGATAGCGGTTGCCACGGCTGATGTCATAGCGAGTATGCCAAAGAGGGACAAAGTGGGAAAGCTCCTTCAGTTCACTGGTTCTAACTCCAGGTTCGAATATGTCAATCCGCCTCAGAACTCCGAGATTAGACGTTCCGAGAAAGAAGACTTGGCGCAATCCATCCTCTTTGACACGTTCACGCCCGATATGTCTCCCGAATTGATGAAGTCGATGAGTACGCTTACCAGTGTTGGTATCAAGCGAGCCTTGGTGCTTGGCTACATCAAGCGAGCAAACCGAATGGAGATATACGAGGAATTGGTTGGAAGGTTGTCGCATATAATCATAGAGATATTGAAGATTCTAAATCCAGAGATGCGAAGCAAGCTTGACAAGTTGGAGGTGTCCTTCGAGTTTGCTGAGCCTTTCGAGGATGACAAGAAGGACAAGTGGAACTCGATAGCCAATCTTTATCAAAAAGGAGTCTTGTCTTTGGAACTTGCCGTTCAGATGCTTGCGCTCACGGATGCCCCGGCCGATGAAATAGAGCGGATTCGGAAGGAGGCGGAAAGTGGTAACCAGCATTAAGTGAAGAAAGAGTAGATGCTTTCATAAGGTGCGTTTCCTGTACAGGTGATGCACTTTTTCACTTAAATTTAAAGTGAAATCTACAAGACCGCTATGCTCTTCATTGGAAGTTTATTTAGTTAATTTTGTCATCATGAACACAAACGAATTGATTATAAACGGAAACGATGCATGGACTACCTATCGTGTGAGAATGGGTAGTGGATTTCTGAATGTCTTGGAAGCCGATGCGGACAACAAAGATTATATCACCAATGCCGTAAGGACAGAACATGGGACAAGGGTCGTCCCTATACGTCCGAAGAAGGCGGAGCGGAATATAACCTTGGAGTTTGTCATAGTCGGAAAAGACCATAATGATTACAACGAAAGGGTTAAGGTGTTCGATGCCATCATGGACAATGGTTTTGTCACGATACAGGTTCCCAAGTCCAAGGATGATGTATATCGCTTGTATTGCGCAAGAAAGTCTACGTCCTATTCAAGGGGCAAAGGTGGAGCGGTAGGAAAAAAGAGCATCAAGTTTATGGAGTACGACCCTACGGATAGGGGAGAGCTTACCACTGAAGACGAAAAGAAATTTACATTGAAGGAATTTGAAAACTACGAGTAATGGGAACATTGAAGGAGATAACGATAAGTTACTATGACACAACCGGGAACAAACAGACAAGGTGCATAGTTCCAGTTACGTCAGATGCGTTGGTTCATTTTGAACTGATGCAGTCGCATTATTGCAAGTTGTCGTTCAGACTTGCAAAACCAGTGTATATAAGTCTCGGTGATTTCATTGAGACCGCCTTTGGTCGGTTTGAGGTCATAGATACCATAAAGCCAAAAGAGGATGATTCTTTGGGGTATTCCTACGAGGTACAGTTTGATGCATATTACCGCAAGTTCAAGAACAAGACACTGAAGTACCGTCCAAACTCAGGCTCTCCCGAGGCTTCCTTCTCGCTTACCAACAACATCTACACTCATGCCAATGTTGTCTTGGACAACTTGGGCTTTTTGGCAAGTAAAAGCAAGTCCTACCTCTACGACCCGAGGTATGAAGGAACGGGCAAGACGGATTATGTCGTTGTGGCTGATGCAAGCGTAGATTCTAAGGCTGCTAAAGTTATCACATATTCAAACTCAAGCATCTTGGATGCCATTGCGAACATAGCAGATACTTTTGATTGTGAGTGGTGGTTCGAGGGAAACATCCTTCATTTCGGCACTTGCGAGAACACAGATGCGATAACGGATTTTAAGTTGGGCAGCAATGTGGTTTCAATGTCCAGCTCCCAAAGCCAATCTTCCTATGCCAACAGGGTATATGCTTTTGGTGCGGCAAGAAATTTACCGAGTGGTTATAAGAAAGACGCATCCGCTGACGTTACGAAGGATGGTGTTGTGGAGAGAAGGCTCATGTTGCCGACTACAAGCGAATGCTCCGATGACAACAAGAAACTGTTGGAAGAAAACGACTTTGAGTTAAATGACGGTTGTATACAAGTCAAGGGCATAACGGAAGACCAGTATGTGGAGGGTGTTACAACCAATGATGACATATATCCAAGGAATCTCATCAAGACCGACAGTGTAACATATTATGAGAAAGATGTCGAGGACGAAAGCACAACTGAGGAAGGTGACTTTATCACAAGGACTTTCTATAGGCTGAATAACCTGACGTTGGTAAACGAGGATGGCGAGAAAACTGGAGATATGGCATTCCGCAGTTCTTACAAACTCAGCGGTAAGAACTTACATATCCTTTTCCAAAGCGGTTCGCTTAATGGCATGGATTTCGAATGCGAGTTCAATCCCGATGGGAAGCCTGAGATATTGAGAGATGATGACGGAAACGCTATCTTGAAGGATGGGAAGGAACAGATAAACCCCGAGGCACAGGTATTTGAGATTGTCGCTAATGAGGATTACGGACGTTTCCTTCCCGATACAACTCTCCATCCAAAGAGTGATGATACTTTTGTCTTATACAATTGGGACTCAACATGCTTGGGAGATACATTGGTTTCTTCTGCGTCGAACGAATTGTTGGCCGATGCAATAAAGAACTTAAAGAAATCTTTGATTGACCCTACTACCTATACTTGTGCGATGGACTCGAATTACTCTTTTAATAAAGGTGATGGTAAGTTTCATGGAGTAGGGGATAGGGTTAATCTTTACAATATAGGTTACGATGCATCTTACCGCGCATCAAGGATAATTGGATATGAGATACGATTGGATATTCCGTTTGACAGCGCCAAATATTACGTTGGAGAGAAACCTTCGTATTCTAGGCTCAATGCGATGGAGTCAAAGATAGAGGAACTCGTCTATAATGGACAGAGTTATATGAATGGTAGCGGGACAGGAAACGGCATATATATAATTAAAAGCTACGATGCGGTTAGTCCGACTGATTACAACGTGTATTCTGCCAAGGCGGTAAAGGAGCAGAGACTCTCCAAGCTCTCCGACGACACCGCCAACGGCTTCATCACCTTCGCCAAGGGCTTGGCATCGGAGGCATTGGCGGAATTGCTGGGCGGTGCTACGTTCGGCAAAGACGGCTACCAAATCGACAACCTGGGCAGTGCCATCCTCTCCTCC
>CAVGEN010000011.1:0-37378 GCA_963628185.1 Waltera intestinalis
AGCTCGCCGACACGCCCACCCGGTTCCACGTGGAGAACATGCCCGACGGCGACTCCATCATCGTGCCATCGGTTTCTTCCGAGAAGCGCAAGTATGTGCCGATGGGCTTCATCCCTAAGGGAACGTTTGCCAGCAATCTTGTCCTCCTCATCCCCTCCGCCACCCTCTACCATTTCGCCATTCTGGAGAGCAACGTCCACATGGCTTGGATGCGTGCCGTGTGCGGTCGCCTGAAGAGCGACTATCGCTACAGCAAGGACATCGTGTATAACAACTTCCCCTGGCCCACCCCCACCGAGGAGCAGAAGGCGAGGATAGCCGAGGCGGCGCAGGCCATCCTCGACGCAAGGGCCTTGTACCCCGACTCCTCCCTTGCCGACCTCTACGACCCCACGCTCATGCCCCGGGAGCTGCTGCAGGCCCACCGCCAGAACGACCGCCTCGTGATGCAGGCCTACGGCTTCGGGGCGAAGATGACGGAGAGCGAGTGCGTGGCGGAGCTGTTCAGGAGGTATGGGGAGATGGTGGGATAAAAGGCATACTCTCATATCGCATCTTGCGTTGTTCACTTTCGGGAAGTTCTGTTATCTATATGCCTAGTGGGTGCATCCCTTAGGCTATATGGGGCATGATAAGGATTAATCATTATTAAAGTTATGCAATTTGAATTATGCAGTTTGCATAATTCAAAATAAATAATTATTTTTGCAGGTGAAAACCAAGACATTGCAAGAAAATGGAGAATCCTTTTATCATCACTGGGCATATCAAGCCAGCGTATTTCTGCGACCGAAAGCAAGAAGCGAAGAGAATCGTCTCGAAAGTTACGAATGGGGAGAATCTTGTCCTTATGGCTGCTAGACGTGTGGGCAAAAGTAAATTGATAGACTTTTGCTTGGATTATCCAGAGAAAAACATGGAAGCCATCCTCCGCACTTATATCCAGAAGTGCAGTAATGCCAATTTCATCTTTTCGGGCAGTGAGCGTCATCTTATAACAGAGATGTTTTCAGATCGGGCACGTCCTTTTTATAACAGTGCCGACATCATGAGCCTCGATGTCATTCCTTTGGATAAATATACTGAGTTTGCCGTAGGGTTGTTTCATCAATTTGGAAAAGATGTAGATGCTGATGCTGTCGCTTTGGCTTATCAGACATTTGATGGTAACACTTATTATATGCAAAAGGTGATGCACGAGGCTTTCAATCAGACTGACCAAGGCTCTAAGGCAGATGGTGTGATGATAGAGGCGATTATTCACTCCTTGGTGCTGGACAATGACCGTAAGTTTAGCGAGATACTTTCATGGTTGACACTTCCCCAGAAAGAACTCATGTATGCTATTGCCAAGGATGTTATAGCCAAGCAGATTACTTCTGCAGCATTTGTTAGGAAGCACAAGCTTCGTTCGGCAAGCAGCGTGCAGAGTGCTATCCGAAAATTGATGGAGTATCACTTGGTATCTACCTCGCAAGGCACTTATTATATAGATGACCAGTTGATGGGAGTGTGGTTGAGGATGTAAAAAGTGAAGCGGCGTTCCACCATCGCTTGTGCAACGCCGCCTTTAGTTATACTCTCGCCACGATTTGCTCGGGTGTCAACTCGTTGTCGAGTGCCATCTGCTGGTAGTCGTAGCGGTCGTAGAGACCCTTCTTGATGCCGAAGCAGAGGGACTTCATGTCGCTGTCGCCGTAGAAACGGGCGATTTTCTCGCCAAATCCACCTTCGAGAGCACCGTCTTCGAGGGTAATCACCTTCTCGTGGTCTGCCTTCAGTGATTCCAGCATCTCCTCGTCAAGACCCGTGATATAGCGTGGGTTGATGATTGTGGCGTCGATGCCCTTCTGCTCCTTCAAGAGTGCGGCGACCTGCTTGCCCAAGCCATGGAAAGAGCCAAGGGCTACGATAGCTACCTTGCTGCCCTTGTGGGTCATCTTGAAGCGGTTCAGCTCGCTGTAGTCCTCGTCAAACTTCTCGTCGCTATGCGCCACTGCGCCGCCTGGCACACGGATAGCCACGGGATGCTCCGTCTGCTTGATGCCCCAAGCCATCATCGCCTTGTATTCCTCCCAACAAGTAGGGGCGAGATATACGAGGTTGGGGATGTTGCTGAGCATCGGGATGTCGTAGAAGCCGATGTGGGTGATGTCGTTCAAGCCATACATGGAGCCCAAGAACACATTGATGAGTGCCGGGTTGCCGTTGATGCAGAGGTCTTGGGCTATCTGGTCGTAGGTGCGCTGGATGAAGGTGCTATATACATTATACACCGGGCGGATGCCACCCTTTGCCATACCCGAAATCATGGCCACGGCTTGCTCCTCGGCAATACCCACATCTACAAACTGCTTGCCGGCCTCGTCGCGGCGATCCTTGAAGAATCCTGCCACGGTAGGAGTGCCCGAGGTAACAGCCACCAGGTGCTTGTCCTTCTTCATCTCTTCGAGGAGATACTCGGCGGTCAGATTACCATAGTCCTCGGCTGTGCTTGGGTTCTTGATTTTGCCTGTCTCGATGTCGAAAGGCATGCTCCAGTGCCAAGTCTCCTTGTTTTCCTCGGCAGGGGCATATCCCTTGCCTTTCTCGGTGTGGATATGAACCACGATGGGGTGGTCGGTGTCCTTCACTTCCTCGAATGCCTTGATTAGGGCTTCGATGTCGTTGCCGTCTGCCACATACTTGTAGTCCAAGCCCATGGCACGGAAGAGATTGCACTCCGCCTCGCCGTTGGTCTTGCGTAGCAAGGCGAGATTCTTGTAGAGACCGCCGTGATTCTCGGCGATGCTCATCTCGTTGTCGTTCACGACGATGATGATGCCTGTGCCCAGTTCGCCAGCCTCGTCAAGTCCTTCGAGGGCTTCGCCTCCGCTCAGGGAACCGTCACCGATCACGGCCACGATGTTCTCCTGGGTGCCCTTGATGTCGCGGGCCTTTTGCAGACCGGTGGCAAGGGAGATGGAGGTGGAGGTATGGCCCAGCTCAAACTGGTCGTACTCTGGCGACTCCGCAGGACTACTATAGCCCGAAATCTCCTGGAAACGATGGTTGTCATAAAAGCCGAAGGCTCTGCCTGTGAGCATCTTGTGGGGATAGCTCTGGTGGGATACATCGAAGACAAACTTATCCTCGGGGCAGTTGAACACATAGTGCATGGCGATGGTGGTCTCCACGATGCCGAGGTTGGGGCCCACGTGTCCACCGATGTTGCTGTCACGGTTTAAGATGCCGTCACGGATTTCTTTTGCGAGTGCAGGCAGTTGTTCGACAGTCAGTGCCTTCACATCCTTGGGTGATTTGATATTCTCCAAATACATAGTCTTTTTATCTTCAATATAACGATAACTGTTTTACGGCTGCAAAGGTACGACATTTTCCTTTATACGTGATTATATATCTTACTGAAAGATGGAACGATTTTACAGATTTTCCTGATGCTCCCGCTCGTAATAGTGGGCGTAGTTGGCGAATGGCTCCGTCACGGCTTTGTCGCTCGAAGCCGTATAGGTATGTCCGTAGGGGTCTTGTGCCTTGACGGTGATTCTGGCATTCGGGTTCTTGGGGGTATAATAATAGAGATGGTTCATGATGAGGTAGCCGTTCTGCTTGCTGATGAACCAGTAGGATACGCTCTCGGCATACTTGTGGTGATAGCCGGCGGCGAAGGCGTCCTGGCCCTTGCCGCTGAGGCGGTGCATGGGGTATTCCTTGCCGTCCTCCACGGCTACCACTCGCCAATGGCTGTCGGCATTGAAGACATTGGCAATCAGCACATCCTTGTCTTTTGACAAGTTCCAGTCGTCGGCGTATTTCTCCCCGTTGAAGTCGGTCTGGGCACGGAAGAGTGTCATCTGCTTGCTCTTGTTCCAGAAAGTGCCCTTGTAGTAGCAGTCGCCGATGCGAGTGCCCACAAAACTATAGATATAGTATCCGTTGGGCGTGCCGCAGATGTTGATGTTCGACTGCCAGATGTTGCCGCAGGCGGCAGCGTGGCAATGCTCCGTCACGGACTCGCCTTCGTATTGTATCTCGTGGTTGCAGGCGAAATGGGTATGTCCGCAGAAGAGTTCGTAGCCTCCCTCGAATTGCTTCAGGAGCGACAGAAGTTGGGATAGGCGGGAGGAAGTATAATGCCCCTTCTCGCTCTCGATGCCTACAGGCTTCGCATTCTTGAAAGGTGCGTTGCCGAAGGTGAAGGGTATGTGGTAGCAGAGTATCACCTTCTTGTCTTTTGGCGTGAGGGCGAGGTCTTGCTTGAGCCATCTCACTTGGCTCTCGTGCAGTTCGCCCGGCGAATAATACGCCTTGCCCTTGGTGAAGAAGCAGTTGTTGATGCACACGTAGTGCTCGTCGCCGCGGTCGAAGGAATAGTCGGTGGGGCCGAAGTTCTCTTCCCACTTGCGCTTGTAGAGAGCCTTTCCGTCTTGGTCGTGGTTGCCGATGACGGAGAACAGGCGCATGTCGGAAGACCCCAATGCCTCCCTGATCTGCCGTTCCAGGTTGGCGTTGTAGCCGCCATAGTATTGCACGTCATCGCCCATGCTGAGGCCATACACCGGCGTACCTTTCTCCATGCTGGCGATAGTTTGCTTGATGTCCGCCATCGTCTGGGTGGTAAACCGCTCCACGTCGCTCTTCTTGACGGGGTTGTCGTCGGGAGAAGTGTAATAGGGGCTGTAGGCATTGGTCACCTGTGGGTCGCCGATGACAATCATCTTGTAATAAGTCTCCTTGCCATTGGGCAGTCTTCTCAAGGTGAAGTCATACTTCTTTTTCTTGTTGGTCACCGCCTGGTAGAAGAAAGCCGTGCGGTCGGTCTCGCTGTGGGTGGGAACCTCGCAGTCGGCAGGCACGGAATAGTAGATGAAGCGGGCCAGCGAGTCTCGTTTCATCTTGTATCGTCCCAGCGAGTCGGTCTGCACACAGTTGTAGCCATCGCTCACGATGACTCCTGCCACACCCTTGCCGTCGGTGTCCAGCAGTGTCCCCGAGATGTTAAAGTCTTGTTTTTCTATCTTTTTCACCTTCTTCACCGTATCTGCTACCTGAGGCTTGGGCTTGGGTGCATCTATCGGTTTCTTGGCGATGGCAGGCTGGGGGGCGTTGTGCTTGCGGAGATGCAAGGTTACCCCTATTGCCACGAGAGCGCAGCAAACAAGGGAGACTATGCCGATGTATATTTGTTTTCTTTTCATGCCCACAAAAGTACACAAATATTATGGGATAACCTTAGATATTCGCTTAAAAAAGGCTAAATGTTACCCTAGGGTAACTTACCTTTGGGTAATATTTCGTAACTTTGCATCAAATTAAAGGAATATGACAGCATATCAATCTCCATTTCAGTTTGGTACACTAGCTACCAACGACAACTTCATCGACCGCCAGGAAGACAGAGCCTTGCTCAAGCAACTCCTGTCTTCCCATATCAACGTGATGCTCATTTCCCCACGTAGATGGGGAAAGTCTTCACTTGTCAAGAAGGCTATGAGTGAATTGGCTGACGAGGACAGGAATGTGAGAGTTTGCTACATAGATGCTTTTAGCATTGGGTCGGAGGCTGAGTTCTATCGCATATTTGCCAGTCAGGTTATTGCTTGCGCATCATCCAAAATAGAACGATGGATGGATGATGCCAAGAAGTTCTTGACAGGTGTCATTCCACAGGTTGTCCTCAATGACCAAATCACAGACTTTATGGCTTTTGACTTAAAGTTTGTGCCACAAGAGCGGGACAAGATGACTATCTTGCAACTGCCCGAGATGATAGCAAGGGAGAAAGGCATCAAGATTATAGTCTGCATAGACGAGTTCCAGCAGTTGGCAAATCTTCCGGAATATAAGGACATGGAAGGCAAGATGCGCTCTGTATGGCAGCAGCAACAACTAACCTCTTACTGTCTCTACGGCAGCAAGCGAAATATGATGCTCAACATCTTCAACAGTGCCAACAGTCCTTTCTATCGTTTCGGACAGGTGATATTCATGCAGAAGATAGCCAAGGAGCACTGGATACCATTCATTCTGCAATCTTTCGAGAAGACAGGCAAGTCTATCACGTTTGATTTTGCCAACAGAATCTGTGACATTGTATCTTGCCATTCTTGGTATATCCAGCAGCTCTGTTATTTCGTCTGGAGTTTTACGGCTTCGGAGGTGACGGAAGAGGTTTTCAATCTCGCCCTGAAGCAAGTGCTCAACATCAATACCCCCATGTTCCAAAATGATACGGAGAACTTGAGCTCCACACAGATAGAGATGCTCAAGGCTATTTCCGACGGAGAGCAACATTTCTCTTCGCAAGCGGTGAAGCAAGTATATAATCTTGGCAATCCCAACACGATCGTCAAAAACAAGAAGACGCTCCAAAACAAAGACATCATTGAGAAACAAAGGGATGGCTTCGGGTTTGTTGACCCGATATATTTGCTGTGGTTCAGAGAGGAATATTGTCGGTAGGGACATGGAGTGTAAATAAGAATAATCATATATAAATATTAAGGAGAAAAAAGACAATGGCAAACGATAATAAAGGTCTTACGCCCATGATGCGGCAATTCTTCGAGATGAAATCGAAACATCCCGAGGCATTGTTGCTTTTCCGCTGCGGCGACTTCTACGAAACTTACTGCGAGGACGCGGTAGAGGCTTCCAAAGTGCTCGGCATTACCTTGACCCGCCGTAACAACGGTGGACAGTCGGGCACTATCGAGATGGCGGGATTCCCTCACCATGCCCTCGACACCTACCTGCCCAAGCTCATCAGAGCCGGCAAGCGCGTGGCAGTTTGCGACCAACTGGAAGACCCGAAGAAGAAACGACAGGAAATCAAGGGCAAGAAAGGACTGAGCCAGATGGACAAGATGGTGAAGCGAGGCATCACCGAACTGGTGACTCCGGGCGTGGCGATGGGCGACAACGTATTGAACTACAAGGAGAACAACTTTCTCGCTGCCGTCCATTTCGGTAAGGCTTCCTGCGGCGTGAGCTTCCTCGACATCTCTACGGGAGAGTTTCTGACAGGAGAGGGAACACCCGACTATGTGGAGAAGTTGATGGGCAACTTCCAACCGAAGGAGGTGCTTTATGACCGTGCCATGAAACAGAAGTTCGAGCAATGCTTTGGAACGAAATACTGTACCTTCGAGCTGGACGACTGGGTTTTCACCGAGCAGACGGCTCGCCAGAAGCTCCTCTCGCATTTCAAGACCAAGAACTTGAAGGGATTTGGTGTGGAGCATCTCAAGAACGGTGTCATCGCCAGCGGCGCCATCATGCAGTATCTAGAGATAACCCAACATACGCAAATCAACCATATCACGGCTCTCTCGCGCATCGAGGAGGATAAATTCGTGCGTATGGACCGATTCACCATCCGCAGCCTGGAGCTTGTCGCACCGATGCAGGAGGACGGTTCTTCGCTCTTGAATGTGATAGACCGCACGGTGACTGCAATGGGTGGCCGTATGCTTCGCCGTTGGCTCGTCTTCCCGCTGAAGGATGTGCGCCCTATCAACGAACGTCTCGACATCGTGGAATACTTCTTCAAGGAGCCCGAGTTCCGACAGTTGCTCGACGACCAACTGCATCGCATCGGCGACTTGGAGCGTATCATCTCCAAGGTGGCCGTAGGAAGAGTCTCGCCTCGTGAGGTGGTGCAGTTGAAGAATGCCTTGGAAGCCCTCCAACCCATCAAGGTGGCTTGCCAACATGCCAAGAACGATGCCTTGAAGCGAGTGGGAGAGCAACTGAACCTCTGCGAGACCTTGAAAGACAGGATTGCCAAGGAGATTCAGCCCGACCCACCACAGCTTGTGAACAAGGGCGATGTGATAGCCGACGGCTGCAATGCCGAACTGGACGACCTTCGTGCCATCAGCCGCCATGGCAAGGACTATCTGCTCAAGATACAGGAACGGGAGGTGGAGAAGACGGGCATCAGCAGTCTGAAGGTAGGCTATAACAATGTCTTCGGCTATTATCTCGAAGTGCGCAATACCTTCAAGGACAAGGTGCCTGAGGAATGGATTCGTAAGCAGACACTTGCCCAGGCCGAGCGATATATCACCCAGGAACTGAAGGAATACGAGGAGAAGATTCTCGGAGCCGACGAGAAGATACTCATCTTGGAGGCGCAGCTTTTCAATGAGCTGATAGCATCCATGCAGGAGTATATCCCTCAGATTCAAATCAATGCCAATCTGATAGCTCGCATGGACTGTCTCTTGTCTTTCGCCAAGGCATCCGACGAGCATCGCTATGTGCGTCCCGTCATCGACGATTCGGAGGTGCTTGACATCAAGCAAGGCCGCCATCCTGTGATAGAGACTCAGTTGCCGTTGGGCGAGCAGTATGTGCCCAACGATGTGTTGCTTGATACAGAGAGACAGCAAATCATGATGATTACGGGTCCCAACATGGCTGGTAAGTCGGCTCTCTTGCGCCAGACAGCCTTGATAGTGCTCCTGGCACAAGTAGGATGTTTCGTGCCAGCCGAGCGTGCGAGAGTCGGTTTGGTGGATAAGATATTCACCCGTGTGGGAGCTAGTGACAATATCTCATTGGGCGAATCTACCTTTATGGTGGAGATGACGGAGGCTTCCAATATATTGAACAATGTGTCGCCTCGTTCGTTGGTGCTCTTCGATGAGCTGGGCCGTGGTACTTCCACCTATGATGGTATTTCCATAGCCTGGGCCATCGTGGAGTATCTGCACGAGCACAAGAAGGCGCAGGCTCGCACCCTCTTCGCCACTCATTACCATGAGTTGAACGAGATGGAGAAGAACTTCCCTCGCATCAAGAATTTCAACGTGAGCGTGAAGGAGGTGGATGGCAAGGTCATCTTCCTGCGCAAGTTGGAGCCGGGCGGCAGCGAGCATTCCTTTGGTATCCATGTGGCAGAGATAGCCGGTATGCCTCGCAGCATCGTGAACCGTGCCAATGTCATCCTGAAGCAATTGGAGGATGACAATGCCGGTGTCGGTGGTGCTGGCAAGCCAAACGTCCAGCATCTTGATGATCCAAAGGATGGGATGCAGCTTAGTTTCTTCCAGCTCGATGACCCTGTGTTGAGCCAGATACGTGACGAGATTCTTGGTTTGGACATCAACAATCTCACACCTGTCGAGGCACTCAATAAGCTCAATGAGATTAAGAAAATATTGTTGGGGAGGTAGAATTCTGGTAAATCCCTTTGAAATCTATGTTCAACGTCGCCGAACATAAGTTCAACAGTGCTGAACACAAGTTCAACGACGTTGAATACAAGTTCAGCGTCGCTGAATATAACTTTCCACCTCGTCGCAAGCGACCATTTCCGCCCCACGGTATATCACTACAAGTTTATGAAGTGTGGTGTTTTTTACAGATTCACGCACGATGTCACTATCCGCATAGCGGCAAATCTGGTCAGAGGCTTCTTTGAGCAATTCTTTTACCTGCTCATCGGTAGTACTTGACTTGCAATACTTCAACTCGATGATGTAAGAATCTGTCATATCCTTGTAAATGTCACATAGTGGCAAGAGGAAGATGTCTGCATAACCTCCATCATTGTCAAGTTCGGAAATCGGACGATAGAATCGGCATTGGCTAGTCATGGCAAGAGTGAAGCCATGCACAAAAGCCTCGCCTTTCTGCTTGTCTCTCTGGGAAGAAAATCTCTTCAAGCAGTCGGCGATATATTCAAAGTACGGTTTGAAATCACCACCGTATGCCATTTGCCCCTCCAACTTATTCTTTTCAAACTTCTCGAATGTCAAGTCATTTTCTCTATAAGTGTCCAGGAGATAGGTAAACATTTGGTCACGTACCACCTCGTTAGGGATGATAAACTTGGTCGCTCCCTTGTAAGTTCCATCTATTGTCACCATGCCAAAGTAGAAGAGCAAGCTCAAAAAGTTGTCTGGGTCATTGATTTGCTCGGCAGGGAAATTTTCATTGAGCGAACCTGTCACGAATCCCTTGGTCACCAGTTCCTGTATGATGCTTGCGTCATGACTGAAAGACTTGTCATGGCGAATGAGCATACGTATCTTCTCATAGTCGATGCGCACATTGGTCTCCACCATATTGTCGGGAATGTCATAATCATTGTCTATGTAATTGCAGAGAAAGTTGAGTACCATCACCGAGTTGTACATGGTTACCTTTCCATATCTCTTGAGTGCAAAGCAATAATTGTCATACCATGGCTTCATCACCTCAATAAGTTCGTCTGGTGTATGGTTGAACGGCAATACGCTGGCATAGTATTCCAACATCTCATGTACTTCTTCCTCTGTAAAACCAGTCATCTCGTTGAATCTTGGATTGAGCGAGTAGTTAGTACCGATGTTGAAACCACTGGTCAAGTCGTCCATCGTCACAGGACTCACTCCCGTAACGAAGACTCTGCCCAACGCACCTCCCGCAGCACCCTTGATGGTGTTGAAGAAACGACGCAAATAGCCTTCTCCATGCGTTTGGTCACGGTAGCGGTTGAGATAATCCTCGTTGGCAAGAATCATATTGGTGAAATTATCATACTCGTCGATGAACAGATAAATCTTATGTCCTACTTCCGCAGTCTTTTGGCAAAGAAAAGACAATTGTTCTACCGCCCCGTCCTTGGCGTTCATCTCTTCCTTAATTCCTGAAGGCAACAGGTGGGAATAAACATCGCAAAAAGAACCAAACTTGATATTGCAATGTCCGTCAAGCCCTTTCTTGTAATTATCAAGTCCACCGCCTACCTCGGCAAAGTTGAGGTGGATGATGAGATATTTATTACGTTCTGGAGTCGGATTCTCCCCTATATAGAGGCCACCAAAAAGTTGAATATCAGCAATATTTGGGATAAAATTATTACCGAACATCCCTTTAATAAAGCAAAACAAAGCTCCACAAAGGAAGGATGTCACCATTAGTATACTCCATATCGTCACGAAATACATAGGCATCCTTAACATCCTTGATTTGCTTGTGTGCATTATAGAAAGTGCCTCGTCTTCAATCCCAAAAGCTAGAAATAGCACCTAACATTTGGGTACACGTTATAGTCCCGCTTCACAAAAACGACACTTTGTGGCAAGTCCTATTAAGGGCTGTTACAAAGTGTCATTTTGTTTACTTACAGATTTTATTCAAATACCTGTTTCCATAATGTTTTATTGCTGGCGATGATCCTGGCATCGGCTTTCATGTACTTTTGCAAGAAAATTCTCATGTTACTAAGTCAAATTGATAAACGCTTTCCTACAGAAGCTCTTGCATAGAATAAAATCCCTTCTAAGCGAAGAATACGTTTCTTCCTAGAAGGGATTTTGTATTTATTGGGCGGTTTCTGTTTTCTTGAAGCTTCGGGCGATGCTCCAAACACCTACGAAGATGAGCGGAATACTCAGTATCTGTCCCATATCCATTGGCAAGCCTGCCTCGAATGCCACCTGTATTTCCTTCGTATATTCTATGAAGAAGCGGAAGGTGAAGATAAGGGTTAGGCAAAGACCGAAGTATAAGCCTGTACCCACGCTCTTAGGCCCTCTCTTCTTATAGACGAAGAGGATGATGAGGAAGAAGCAGAAGTAGGCGATAGCCTCGTAGAGTTGGCCGGGATGGCGGGGGTATTGGTCTTCGCGGACGAAGATGAATGCCCATGGCACATCTGTCACCTTGCCGATAATCTCAGAGTTCATCAGGTTGCCCAGGCGGATGAAGGTAGCGGTGATGCCCGAACAGATACCCATGTTGTCGAGTACTGTCCAGCCTCCTACCTTGGTGTTGCGGCAGTAGAGCCAGATGCCTATAAACATACCTATCACGCCGCCATGGCTCGCCAGCCCCTCATAGCCAGTGAACTTCCAGCTGCCGTCGGGCATGTGGTGCATCGGGACAATCATCTCGATGAAGTGGTCCCACTGTGTGAGGAAGTACTCGGGTTGATAGAAGATGCAATGCCCCAGTCGTCCACCTATCAGCACGCCGAAGAAGATGTACATGAAGAGGGGGGCGAACTGTTCGTCCGTGAGTTTCTGCTGCTTGTAGAGCTTGCTCATGAGCAGATAGCCCAGGAGCAAGCCGATCATCCAGCAGGTAGCGTAATATCGTATGGCGAAGGAACCCACGTGAAACAATACGGGGCTTGGGTCCCAAACGATATAGTTGAGCAGATTTGTCATCATAGCAGATGCCTAATTTAACATTATACATTAAATCTGAAGTGCATGATGTCGCCGTCCTGTACGACATACTCCTTGCCCTCTATGCCTAGTTTGCCAGCCTCGCGAACGGCAGCCTCGGAGCCGTACTTGATGTAGTCGTCGTACTTGATGACCTCTGCACGGATGAATCCCTTCTCGAAGTCGGTGTGGATGACACCAGCGCACTGGGGAGCCTTCCAACCCTTGTGGTAAGTCCAGGCCTTCACCTCCATCTCGCCGGCGGTGATGAACGTCTCCAGGTTCAGGAGGGCGTAAGCCTTCTTGATGAGGCGGTTGACACCACTCTCTTCCAAGCCAAGCTCCTCCAGGAACATTTGCTTGTCCTCGTAGGTTTCGAGCGAGGCGATGTCTTCCTCGGTCTTGGCGGCGATGACCATGCACTCTGCGCCTTCCTCTGCGGCGATGGCCTCTACCTTCTTGCTGTACTCGTTGCCAGTCTTGGCAGATGCTTCATCTACATTGGCCACGTAGAGCACTGGCTTGGTGGTCAAGAGGAAGAGGTCGTGGGCCACCTTCAGCTCTTCCTTGGTATCGAAAGTGACGGCACGGGCGTTCTTGCCCTGCTCCAGCAC
Source organism: Waltera intestinalis (assembly GCA_963628185.1). GTDB lineage: Bacteria > Bacteroidota > Bacteroidia > Bacteroidales > Bacteroidaceae > Prevotella. The sequence continues at coordinate 12,779 of CAVGEN010000011.1, forward strand.
AGCCTTGTATGCCTCCAGCACAGTTACCATCACCTTGGCGTCCTTGTTGCCTGCGGCAGCGGTCTTCTGCTGCTTGGCGAGTTGCGACTCGATGGTCTCCAAGTCTTTGAGCTGAAGTTCGGTGTCGATGACGCTCTTGTCCTCCAGAGGGTCAACAGCTGCGCCACCCTCGCGGACGATATTGTCGTCGTCGAAGCAACGGATAACGTGGATGATAGCATCGCACTCACGGATATTTCCCAAGAATTTGTTGCCAAGACCTTCGCCCTTGCTGGCACCCTTGACGAGACCTGCGATATCTACAATCTCGCAAGTAGCAGGAACGATGCGTCCTGGGTGAACTATCTCAGCCAACTTGTTGAGGCGCTCGTCAGGTACGGTGATGACACCCAAGTTGGGTTCGATAGTACAGAAAGGGAAGTTGGCTGCCTGTGCCTTTGCACTAGACAGACAGTTGAACAATGTAGATTTTCCTACGTTAGGAAGACCTACGATACCACATTTTAATGCCATTTTATCTTTAAACGTTTAAATTTCTGCGTGCAAAGATACTACTATTTGCAGATATTGCAAAATAATCAGTGGTAAATAAACTAAAAAAGGGCCTTCATGCTGCCATGAATGCCCCTTGCTGTTATTGTCCGATGGACTTAGTTCTGCCATCTTGTCTTTTCCTCGAATGCTTTCAGCACGTCGCACTTGGTCGTGTAGTTATCCACGGCTTGTGGGTGCTCCTTGGCAAACTTGCTCAACTCCTGCATAGCCTGGTATTGTGATGATTGGCGGCAGAGGAGGATGGATTCGTTGTAGTTGTCATCATATACCACTTTGTACCATGGGTCGAAGCCGATGGAGGAGAGGGCGTAGAGCGAATGGTAGCGCAGGGTGAGGTCGCGGCTCTGCTTGCTTACCTTCAGATACTGCTGTGCGGTGGCGGCGAAGTCGGCTTCCCCGGCTCGCGCGCTGTCGTTCACGCTCTTTCCGTAATGGGTGAGATACCAGCAGTCGCCATAGCAGGAGGCTTGGTAGTAACGTACGGCAAGGTCGTAGGCGAGTTTTTCCTTTGCCCCGCCCTCGCGGCTCACGTTGTATTTGCCGACGAGTTGGCTCATCTCCTGGCAGAACTTCAACTTAGGGTTCTCCTTCATCTTGGCATAGCCCTTGTCGGTATTCCACATATCGTCGTCCTTCACTTTCTGTCGGTTGAACCAATAGGGCAGGGCGTAGCTTCTCTTTGCGGCATAGAAACTGATGGGCTGGTCGTTGATGAATGAGAGGGATACGTCCTTGAGCCACTTGGCTGCCTCGCCAAAGTTGCCCTCGGCTAGATATTTGGTGCCAATTATGTCCTTGAAGAAATCGGCATTCCGGTAGAGCGACAGACAGACGTACTGCTCGAAGCTATCCTCGTGATGGGCGGTGATAAAGGAGTAGTAGCTGGCAAGTTGCCGCGCGGTAAGGGTGTCGAACTGGGCGACGTACTCGGAGGAGTAGGGGTACTTGCTGATATTTTGCCCTTCCTGCTGGTCGGTGGAGAAAGTACATTGGTAGGCATCCATCATGCCATACATCGCCAAGGCCATGTTCTGGTAGTCTTGGCTCTTGCTGCCTTGCGTTTTGTTTCCGAGGTGCAGGAAACGGTCGTGCAGGGCGCGATAAGCCACTCTCTCCTGTACCTCCGTGTAGTGATTGCATGGGTAGCCCGAGAGGTTGACAACTTTTTCATCTGCCTTTACCTTTTCATCCAGCCACTTAAACTCTCCTACAAGATACTTGCTGTAGTCTTGCTGAGTTTGGAAGGAACTGTCGTTAGTCTTGTCTCCCTTGGATTCGGCGATCGTGTTCTTGGTGGAGACGAGCAGTCTGATGGCTCGTGCGTTGTCTTTCATTCGTTGGGTTCCGTCGAGTGAAATGGCCCGGGTGCTTTCCTTCCAGGCATCCTGTTGGTAGCCGTAGAGATAGTGGAGCATGGCGGAGGCTGACAGCCAGAGGCAGGGTGTCTTGGTCTTGCCTTCGGCTATGACCTTGTCGGCGAAGCTGATGAAGTCGAGTGCTTCTTTCTTGTTGATAATCTTGGCGTCGATTTGTGTCATCCACTCCTTGTCGAGTTCTTTCTTCTCGCGACTGTCTATCGTTTGCTGGTTGTTGTTGACGAAATCTTGTACCAGATAGGTGAGCATCGGTGAGTTGGCGTTGTTGCGGTAGATGCTTTGGATGCCAGCCAGGTTGCGGTAGTTGCGGGCAAGCGACTTGATGCTGAGGATGTCGCCCTGGTTGGCGTAGATGTCGAGCGCCTGTTGGCGTTTCCCCGTCTTGTGCAAGGCTCGGGCATAGATGTTGCGCATCGCCTCTTTCCACATGGACTGTGGGAGCTTGGAGGCAACGGTGTTCCAATAGGTGATGTTCTGCTGGTCGAGCTTGTTCAGCATGTTGATGCGCATGCGGAGCAGGGCGTATTGGTTCTTCAACTTACTTCCCTTGTAGAGCTTTGAGGCATTGGCAATCTGGGTGAGCGACTGTTGGGCTTGCGTACGTTCCTGCTTCGAGGGATAGTTCCAAGCATCGGGATTCAATGTCTCGCACGCCTTGATGTAAGCGTTCAGTCGTTTGAGATATGTTTGCATCTCTACGTCCTTTTTGCCTTTGGCGGCCTTTAAGACGTCGTCCTTGTTCCATTTGTAGAAGTTCAAGCCTGCGTCGTCATCCGGTCGGTTGGCATAAGTCTGCCAGTAGTTGGCAATGTCATAGAGGTAGGTAGGCGACACCTGGTCGCGGTTGAACACGCTGAACATATAGTAGTTGTGGTCGGTGCCTTCGGAAGCGCAGCCTAGGGCGTTCGTGGCAAAGGCTACAGCCAAGAGACCTAGTGCGAAGCCTCTTCTGTTTGCGTTGGCGTGTTTCACTTTTTTGAGGATGACACAATGCTTAATGTCGAAAAATCTTTTCATAATCTTCTGAACTAAATCGTTTGATATTCTGGTTGTTGAGGTCGAATAGGATGACCTCGTTGTTGATTTCCTTGTTTTGTGCGTTGATGCTCTTGACGGCTTCCGTGATGTCGGTCATCTCGGGTTGTCGAACCACGATGCTGTCGCCTGGCAATATGGGAAAGGCATCGTCATCGTGCATGAACCCCACGAACTTGCCTTCCCGGAAGAGGATGTGCCAACGGAACAGGGGATAGGCGGCGGAAAGCGGCAACGGATAGGAAGACAGGTGCTGGATGTAGGGGGCGACATCCTTTATGTCGAGTATCGGCTTTTGGCACTTCAACTGTCTGGCATCGCCCGTATTGTACATCATCAGCACTCCTTTATCTATAGGTGGCGGAGTCATCGAGAGTTGATGCAGGCGGATGGTTGCCGATAGCTTGATGCCTTTGCCTTTTGCCTTCTCTCTTAGCTCTTTGAGAAAATCGAAGTAAGCCTCCTGGGTCGATGCTGTCCAGTCGCAATCTATCTGAATTTCTTTGGCTTGTGGGATGTCATTGGCTTCGCTTATCTGAAGGATTCGGGTAAGAATCTTGTTGGCGAGTATGTCGCAGGAGTTCTTGCCCTCGTCTTTTCCTTGGGTGGAGTTGTTGGCTTTCATACAGTCGTTGACGATATAGACCGTAGGGACAATCTCTATTCCCTTTGGCATTGGGGATGCGCCAAACTGTATGGTCGCATTGGGCGCGATATTCCCTGCGTCATCCTTCACCACATCGAAGTATCTCACGTAGAGTCGCTTGATGTCGTGTTCTCGGATGAAACTCGTCTTGCAGCTATCCATGTTCCATGTGGTGCTCCAGTAATAGGCGGAGCGCAAGGTCTGCGAGGGCTTGTCTTGGTTGCAAGAGACAAGTAGCAAGATGAAGGTAATAAGTTCTAATAGTCTTTTCATGTTTTTAAGTTAATAACTGTAGTTATTTCACTCATTGTCTGCATAGCGAGAGCCAGCCCAAGTCTTGGGCGAGGCTTTGCGATTAGATGTCGCAAAGGTACGCTTTATTCCAATACGCTCCAAGTATTTTTAGGCAAATGATGTTAAAAGGAAGAGGAATCTTGGGGTTTTCGATAGTTTTCCGTATCTTTGCGAAAAATTTCGTTACGAAAAATTTCGATTATGGAAAATCCTTTTAAGTTCGGGTCGTTAGTAGATGCCCCATACTTTACAGATAGAGTGAAAGAATTGGAGTATATCGTCCAGTTCTTGAAGAGTGAGAACCATCTGATTCTCATTTCTCCACGACGTTTTGGCAAGTCAAGTCTCGTGAAAAAGGCTGTTGTCAAGACAGGGTGTCCTTATCTGTGGCTCAACATGCAATCTGTATTAAGCAAGGAGGATTTGGCGACAAAGTTGTTGAAGGCTCTTCTCAACCAATACAAGTTTGAGAAAATTAAGTATTATCTTCGCAACTTCCGAGTAGTTCCATCGGTCAACATGAATCCTATGACCGATGAGTTGACTGTATCTTTCCAGTCTTCTTCTGATAATGGAATGACAGCGATAGAGGATGTGATGGCGATGTTGCAGAAAGTTTCAACGCCTGATAACAAGTTGATTGTGGTCTTCGATGAGTTCCAAAGTATATTGGAGATAGATAAGAACATGGATAAGCAGCTCCGTGCGATTATGCAAGAACAGACAGGAATCAACTATATCTTCCTCGGTAGTCAGGAATCTATGATGACGGATATCTTTGAGAGCGTGAAGTCTCCGTTTTATCATTTCGGTATGCTGATGAGGCTGAGTAAGATACCATACGATGACTTCAAGGAATATCTTAGGGAAAGATTGAACTCTGTGACTGATAGCGCAGAACAAGTGGCGGATGAGATATTGGCATTTACGGGTTGTCATCCTTATTATACCCAAGAGTTGGCTTTTGCGGTATGGAACAACCTTTTGTTGGGAAAGAAGGAGGAGGTCATGAGAATCTCCGTGGGCGACATCATAGAGACGCATGATTTGGACTATGAGCGATTGTGGCTGAACTTCAACAAGACCGACAAGTATGTAATGGTAGCCGTCAGTCAGGGAAACAATCCTATCCAAGACAGAAAACTTCCAACCAGCACTATGACAAGTGCCGTCTTGCGTTTGACCAAGAAAGGTTACATCTTCCGTAGCGACAAGTATGAGGTGGAGGATCCTTTCTTCCAGAAATGGATACTGAAGAATGTAGTGGATTAGTACTTGGTGTCCACGATTATGGGAGAGTTTGAGTATTAAGCACAAAGCAGTCTATGCCAGTCTTACCCCACATACCTAGCACATAATAGAATATGCTCTTGGCGCAGAACGGGTCTTGGGATAAGATCGACATTATCCCGGAATGCCATACACTGTGATGAGCCACGATGAGTAGCATCACGATAATGCGGTATAACTCTAGGTTGGAGTTACGTGGTTTTGCCTGAAATATGTATTTCATACTCTAATCATTTCTATTTTGCAAACAATTTACCAATGAGATTCAAGAGGTTGGAGACAGTCTCCTTGCTCTCCACTGGAATCTTGATGGAAGTCTCGCCTGTCTGCTCGTCTTTCTCTACGATGGAATCTACCAGTTGTGCTGTAGCTTCAGGAGATTTCAAGGTGTCGGCTAAGCCTGAGAGGAATGAAACACCTTGAGCTACCAAATCCTTTGGTTGGGCTGGGCGATGAGAAGCTGTAGGAGCAGAATGTGGAGCAATAGAAGGGGCGTTTTTATCCTTATATTGCTCTATTCTTACATTTGGCGTTGTTTCCTTGTTGACATTCTCTTCGCTTTCATCTACGGCATCTTGAATAGGCAATTCTTGCCCGGATAAATTCTCTTTTGTTTCCTCGTTGGAAGGAGCAATAGACTTTTCGTCTTTAGATGATGTTGTTGGCTTTTCTTCCTCTACTTCTTCCTCTACTTCTTCCACGATACCGCTCACAGTCTCCATCATCTTGGTAAACTTGTCATCGCTGATGAATACTGAGTCCTCGCCATCGTCCAATACTCCCTCAAACATGGAAGTCTTGAAACGTAACTTGCCAAGCATTCCCTGTTCTATAGAATAGGGAGCTACGAGGTTGATAACCTGGATGTTGTTCTGCTGACCAAGGCGGTAGATGCGGCCGATGCGCTGTTCAAGCACGGCTGGGTTCCAAGGCAAGTCGATGTTGATGATAGTGGCTGCGGCTTGCAGGTTCAAGCCTGTGCTGCCGGCATCGGTGGAAAGGAACACTCGGCTTGATGGCTCGTTCTGGAAGTTATCCACCAAGTTCTTGCGCTTCTCGGATGGCACGCCGCCATGTAGGTACTCGAAGCCAATCTCTTTAGCTTCCAATTCCTTGGCGATGAGGCGAGTCATGCGTTCCCATTGGCTGAAAACCACCACCTTTTCGCCTTCCTCGCTGATGATGTCGCTGATGATATTCACGCACTCCTCCACCTTGGTGTCGAATCTCGTCTTTTGGTCGAGGATATAACTGCTGTCACAAATCATGCGCATCTGGGAAAGCAATAGGAGTAAGCGTTTTCTGTCTTTGTCGGAAAGGAAATGTCTGTCGCGCCATCTTTTCACAAGGATGCTCACTTGGAATTGCCATTCTGCGTGCATTCCCATTTGCTCCTTGGTCATCGGAACGAAAAGATTCTTGTCCATTCGCTTGGGCATCTGTAGCTTCACGTCTTTCTTGCGACGGCGGATAAGTATGTCGCCGAGCTTCTTGCCTATCTCGTTCAAGTTCTTGTATCCCAATACTTTGCCTGTTTCGTCGGTGAGGATATGGTTCTCCTTGAAGAGATAGTAAGGGGCAAGGCGGAAGTTGTCCACAAACTCTACGATGGAGTAAAGTTCATCGAGCTTGTTCTCCAAAGGCGTGCCCGACAGGATCACGGAATAGTCAGACTCTATCTTTCTCGCCGCACGGGAAATCTGCGTATTCCAGTTTTTGAGACGTTGCACCTCGTCCATGACGAGCATGTCGGTCTGCAAACCGCCGAGAATCTTGATGTCGTTGGCGGCACTGTTGTAGGAGATGATCTTGTAAGGTTCAGGACGATTGTAAGCCTCCTTTCTCTTGAGGTGGCTTCCCTCGATAACATAGACTTCGGCATCGGTGAACTTCTTGATTTCACTTCTCCATTGATACTTCAAGGAGGTAGGGCAGAGAATGAGAACGGAGCTGATGAGTCCTTCCTTACGCAAGAGTTCGGCTGTACCGATGGCTTGGATAGTCTTTCCGAGACCCATCTCATCGGCAATGATAGCCTTGCCAGCTTTGGCTGCAAATCGGATACCTTCCTTTTGGTAAGGATAGAGAGTTACTTTCAGTAGTTCATCGAGTTTTTGGTCATCGTATTTCTCAACAATCTTCTTTCTTGTCGCTTTCTCACGAATATCCACTATAAAGTCAATGGCATCCTTATAGCATCTAAACGTGTCGCTTATCTGTCTGGCTTGTTTCAAAAAAGAGCCGATATGGGCGTATGCAGCCTCCTTCAAGACATGGTTCTCGTCGAAATAATCCTTGGCAAGATGTTCGTAAGCCTCCTGATTGTCGGAGCCGATGCGAATCTTCACGCATCGTTCGTCCTGATAAGAAAGATAGACGGAAGTGTAGGGCGGAATCTCACGGTGCACATGGGTGCCTTTCTTCCCGATAAAACAATTCTTCACTGCTTCGATGTGTTTACAAGTGCCGAGTCTCGAAGTCTTGAAATCCATGCAAGAACAATAATTCCATTCGCTGTTGGCTCCACGATACACCACCTTGTATTCGTTGTGCTTCTCCGGGTTGCGAACAATGTATTCACCAGGACAAAGCTCCTCGTCAACACTACTAATGACAAAGTGTTCGGTCTTGGAGACCTGTTGGCGAAGCTTCACCTGCCACTCCTCCAAGCTCATCTTTTCTGGCTTGACGGTATGGGAGATGACAACCTTCTTCTTTTTCTTCTTGGTGTTTTTGGGGGTGGAGTCTGTGGCTTTGCTTGATGTAGCTTTGTCTGCTTTAGTATTGTTGTTTCTTGCCATTGTCTTGTAGTTTTATGTTATTTATATTTATAGCAGAGCGATATTCCTCTTGATCCATAACTTAAAGAAAGGGTCGTTGAAAGACACAATATCGCCATCTACGTCTATGAAGTCACGAGCTGTTATTCGTCTTCTACAGCCTTGCCAAATTCAACTGGGTGCTCTGTCAGGCTCTTTGTCTTTTGTGCAAAGTTAGTAAAAGAATTCTTATTAACAAGATTCTTGGTAAAAACTTTATTACTAATTAACTAATTAAGGTATAAAGTGATATAAATGTCTGAAACTCACAAGCTTTTTAAGTACTTTTAATGTGCCGTTCGGTAATTTTGCGAAAATCACCCGAATAGGTCATCCCCTGTAACCTCCCTGTTTACTTTCCTTGCATACATATTGTTATATAGTCCATGAGGGGTGATGAAAGTAGGGATGAGGGTCTTGGTGGTCTTCGTTACTTTCTTGAAAGTTATAAAAAAATGAGATTGCGACAAGTTTCTTGAAAGAAAAGTGTCGCAATCTCGGTTTTTTCTTGAGATTGCGACAGGTTACTGCTTATTTCGCAGACAGTTTACCGATGAGGCTTGCCGATATTTGAGATGACGACCTTCTTCTTTTTTTATTTATCAGCATTGATAAGGGCAAGCAAGTGTTCCACGGCTACCTCCTGCGGAATGTTCTTCTCCACGCAAACCTGTTTTCGATAGAGGCTCACACGGTTGATGCCGGCGCCGACATAACCATAGTCGGCATCTGCCATCTCGCCAGGACCATTCACGATACAGCCCATGATGCCAATCTTCAAGCCTTTCATGCCCTTTGTCGCCTCACGTATCTTGGCAATGGTCTCGCGAAGGTCGTAGAGGGTGCGACCGCAACCCGGGCAACTGATATACTCGGTCTTCGAGGTGCGCAGGCGTGCAGCCTGAAGAATGCCAAAGGCGGTCTCGTCGATGACTCTAGCGGGAATGTCGCCATCGTTCATGAGCCAGATGCCGTCAGTCAAACCGTCTATCATCAAGGCTCCCATATCAGCGGCAGCCTCTAGCTGGAAGTCACTCTTTTCGGCAGCAGAGTGCTGGTACATCTCGGCAAAGACAACTGGGTTCTTGACTCCAGCATTCATCATCTCATGTACCAAGGCACGTTGGTCGCCCAAACGGTTCTGATGGTTGCTGACGCAGACCGCCACCACTTCGGGATATGCTTTCAGGCAGGCGATATATTCAGTGGAGGGAGTGCCAAACTGAAGGGTGAGGAACTTAATGTCTGCCTTGAAACTGGCGATGAGTGGCATTGCCATGGCAGGGAAGATAGGATAGAGTTTGCAGCCTGTGGTCTCAGGCTTGTTGTTGATCGTCGCATAGACATTGTAATCCACGATGTAGCTCTGTCCTGGTACAAACTGCTTCGGCATCTTTCTACCTATATAGATATAGTCTGGCTTGGTGTCCTCGTTGTCACAAGCGGTGTTCTCGCCGTGGATTCTGTTGCTGATGACTACAGGAACGTTGTCGCCGCCGATGTTTCGTACGGCTATGGTCTCACGGCGTGTTGGGCGCAACCAGTCGAATGAAGGACAAGTTTCGCCAGGAATCATCAACTGGCCTTGTTTCTTGCCGACATAATCTACTAAGTGGCGCGCCACGGGAATCTCGGCAGCAGGTTCCTCGCTGAGGCTTACGCGGACAGTGTCGCCGATGCCGTCAGCAAGCAAAGCCCCGATACCAACGGCACTCTTGATACGTCCGTCTTCGCCCTCGCCAGCCTCCGTCACACCGAGGTGGAGTGGATAGTTCATGCCTTCTTTCTCCATTTCGCTCACCAAGAGGCGCACGGAACGAACCATCACCACCGTATTGGATGCCTTGATGCTGATTACTACATCGTTGAAGTTCTCCTTCTTGCAGATGCGAAGGAACTCCATGCAGCTCTCCACGATGCCCTCGGGGGTGTCGCCGTAGCGATTGCGGATGCGGTCGGAGAGTGAACCATGGTTTACACCTATGCGGATGGCGGTATGGTTTTCCTTGCAGATGTTGAGGAAGGGAACGAAACGATCTTCTATCTTCTGCAATTCCTGTGCATATTCCTCGTCGGTATATTCTTGCTTGACAAACTTGCGGGCGGGATCAACATAGTTGCCTGGGTTCACACGCACTTTTTCACAATAGAGGGCTGCCACGTCGGCCACGTTGGGATTGAAGTGGACGTCAGCCACAAGAGGGGTGTCAAAGCCATCGGCACGTATGCCGGCATTGATGTTTTTCATGTTCTCCGCCTCTCGGGAACCTTGAGTAGTGAAACGCACGAGTTCACCGCCGGCCTTGATGATTTCCTCGGCCTGCTTCACACAAGCCTCGGTATCATTGGTATTGGTGGTGGTCATCGACTGGATGCGGACGGGATTGTCGCCTCCCAAGTCGATGGCACCGACATGGACAACCGATGACTGGCGTCGGCTGTAATTGAATAAATCTACCATTTAATTACATTTATATTCATATTTCACTTCAGCCAAGTCTTTGTTGGCTTTCTCGATCTTGGCGCCAAGTCCAGCCTTCCAAGCATCCACCTTTTGGGCAATTTCCTCATCGCCGATGGCAATCATCTCTGCGGCGAGGATGGCTGCGTTTTGTGCTGCGTTCACCCCAACGGTAGCCACAGGAATGCCGGGAGGCATCTGAATGATGCTGAGCATGGCATCGAGACCGTCGAGCATACCTTTGATAGGCACACCGATAACTGGCAATGGAGTAGATGCTGCGATAACACCGGGAAGGGCGGCAGCCATACCTGCTGCGGCAATGATAACCTTGATGCCGCGCTCCTTGGCTCCCTTGGCGAAAGTCTCTACTGCATCAGGAGTGCGATGAGCGGAGAGGGCGTTTACCTCAAAAGGAATCTGGTTGTCGTCCAGCCACTTACATGCTTTTTCCATAACAGGCAGGTCACTGGTGCTGCCCATGATAATGCTTACTAATGGTTTCATCTGTCTTTATATGTTAATATGTTCTTATTTCAAATGTATATTATGATGGTCGGGCTATATGACGAAAAGGGCACAAAAGAGTCCGACGAAGAATCCTGTCACGACTTGCGCGAGGGAGTGCTGTCGCAAAATCATGCGGGCAGACCCCACCATGCCGGCAAGGAGAATCACGAAAGAGAGCCACCATATAGGATTGAAAGAAAATGCTACCGAATAGGTGATGACTCCCCCTGCCACCCCTCCTATGGCGGCCGTGTGGGTAGAAACCTTCCACCACACATTGATGAAGGCACAAACCATTTGTATCACGAGCGCTGCTACCAAGATGATGCTGATGACTCGTGGGGTGTTGTGGTATTCCATCAAGAAGAAACATCCGAAATAGCACAGGATGGAGATGATGTAGGGAACGATGCGTCGCTCTTTTCTTCCCAATTCCTTCGATGTCCAACCTTGTAACTTGCGATATAGATGTATCAATAGGGAGGGCATGAGGATGGTGAAGAGATAGACGGTGAGTAGCATCGGTAATTTGTATGCCATCGGCAGAAGTGCCATATAACTGAACATGAACAACGCCACCAGTCCTACCAATGGCAGGTAGAAGGGTGTGAAAATCACGCTCATGATGCGAGCTGTCAATATGATGTTTTTCTCTTTCATAACCTCGTTAGTTCATAACAATACTTATCTTCTTAATCGTGCTATAGGGATGCCTAGTTGCTCTCTATACTTGGCAATGGTGCGTCGTGCTATAGGGAAACCTTTTTCTTTCATCATTTTGGCGATGGTGTCATCGCTCAGCGGCTTCTTCTTGTCTTCGTGCTCGATGAGTTCTTGGAGAGCCAGTTTGATCTTGCGAGTTGACATCTCTTCGCCATCTTCTGTGGTGTAGCCATCGGTGAAGAAGAACTTGAGTGGGAAGGTTCCCCATTTGGTCTGGGCGTATTTGATGTTGCTTACACGGGAGATGGTGCTGATGTCCAAACCCGTTCTGTCGGCTACGTCCTTGAGTATCATAGGCTTGAGGTCTGCCTCGTCGCCGTCTTGGAAGAATCGCTTTTGGATGTCGATGATGGCTTTCATTGTGACGATGAGCGTATGTCGGCGTTGTTTGATGGCTTCGATGAATCCTTGTGCCTTATCTACCTTTTCTTTGGCGTAGAGCAGGGCTTCCTTGTCTTGGCGGCTCATCTTGTCCTTGTGCTTCTTGTAGGTGTCTATCATGTCGGTGAAAGAAGGGGATACCGTCAGCATAGGGATGTTTCCACGGTTGAGCGTGAATGTGATGGTGCCATCGTCGGCCGTGTCAACGATAAAGTCGGGTGTTATCTGTTGCATGTTTCTTCCGATGGTTTCTCCCAGGGACGCTCCAGGCTTTGGGTTCAGCTTTCGAATCTCTTCTTTGAGGGTGTCGAGCTGGGTGTCATTCAGTTCCAAGCCCGTCTGTATCTTGCTCCAATGTTTCTTGGTGAACTCCTCGAAGTAGTCGGTAAACACCTCCTCCATCGTTTTGCGGAGCACACCTCGAGGGAATCTTTTTACTTGTAGAAGCAGGCATTCCTGGAGACTTCTGGCTCCGACACCTGCAGGGTCGAAGGACTGCAGGATATGGAGCACATGCTCTATCTCCTTTTCACTGATGTCTATGTTTTGATAGATGGCAAGCTCGTCGCAGATGCTGTCTAAGTCTTTTCTGAGCAAGCCGTCATTGTCTAGCGAGCCAATGAGGTATTCCATCACTTCCCTTTCCTTGTCGGTGAGCACCTGCATATCCATCTGTTCTTTCAGGTTGTCGTAGAAGGAGGTGGTGTTGCCATATATCATTTCCTCGTAGTCTGCGTTCTGGGTGTTGTATCGTTCTGTATTGTATTCGGGCATTTGGTCATCTTGGCCGATGCCTTCCAGCGCAGAGTCCAAGGCGTCTTCTCGCTCTTCTTTCTCGGTTTGAGCCTCGTATGCCTCTTCGCTGTCTTCGTCATTACTGTTTTCTGAGTTGTCATCCAAGGCAGAGCGGTCTTCGTTGTCCTCTCCCATGAGGGCATCGTCGGGATTCTCGCTTTCCAAGGCAGGGTTGTCGTCCAGTTCGGCATTGACGTTGTCCTCCAGTTCGGTGAGGGGCATCTCCAACAGCTTCACCTGCAACATCTGTTGGGCGGAGAGTCGTTGAAGTTGCTGTAGCTTCTGTGCCTGTGTCTGAATGAGTTTTTGAGCCATATATCTATTTTTATGTTTTGATTACTATTTGAAGTATTCTTTCAGTTCGTTAGCCAATTTATAAAGTTTGTCGGGGTTGCCGTTGCCGTATCTTTGCCAGATGTCGCTGCAGGCATCCTGTAACTTGCTAATCATCATGGTGTCTCTGTTGAGGTAAGGGTCGCAGGCCTGAAATGCTTTCATTGCTTCTACGATTACCTCGGGGGAAGTCTTGGTGAGTATGGACAGTTCGATGATTTCGGGGGTTTCCTTCACCATTGTGATAGGGGTGAGTTGGAAATACAAGTCGAGAATGATAATCAGTTTTACGGGGGTAAGCGATGGCTCGGCACTGATAGGCTCCCAGTCGTGTTCGAACGATTCTTTGATTTCCACTCCCTCGTAAAAACTTTCGGCGTTGCCGTAGCCTTCCATTCTCTGGAGCATTTGGATGTCATGGGCCAACTTGCTTTTATTGTCGCCATATTTATCCCAGAGCCTCTTGACCTGTGGGGTTACCATTCTCAACTTGAACATCTGCTCGTGCAGATATTCTGGGGCAATATGTAGCTTCAGGCTTAAATCGACCATACCTTTCGAGTATAGAGGTTTTACGCCCATCGGCTTCTTCTGGTACAGCTGCAACAGCAAGAGCCAAAACTCATCTTTCCAAAGAGGATGCTTAGCCATATTCTATCGCTTTAAAAAGTTATGTGCAAAAGTACTATTTTTCGTTGGTAAAACAAAATAAATTGGGCATTATTTTTAAGAAAGGAGGGGCGAAAAGAAGAATATGCCTCCAAGGGCAAAGGAAAAGCGCATCACTTCCCACGAAGTAATGCGCTCTTTTAATGTTATATTCCCAAATTTTTCATAACTCATGGAGTTTACTTGTTCAAGTTCTTCTCCATCACGTAGCCTGAAGCAGTAAATGCTGCTACCCAGGCAATCATCATTGTTATTCCCATAATCCAATCATTTTTTACCTTTTGTTCTTAATTCCTATTGAAGTTACCCTGTTAATCTCTGAATAAACAATCTTTTCTTTACCTTATCTAATACCTGTTACCTAAACTAACAATCTAAAAACCTAAAACTAAACCTAAACAACTAACAATCTTAACCTAAAAACCTAATAACCTTTTGTCTTATTGACGATGCAAAGGTACGACGATTTTCGTTACCTTCCAAATCTTTAGTGGGAAAAGTCGCAAAAAAGCCCTCTTTTTTGACTTAAATCAAGTGGTTGTGTGCGAACACACCAATAACTTAGCTTATATTTGACGTAGGTCAAGTATTCGTGAGGCAGGGCTATTGGATCTTTCCTACATTATTATATATGAAGGCGTTTTCGCTCATATAGACGGCGATGGTCTTGAGCTTGATATAGTCTTCCGACAGATAGATAAGTCCATGGTTCCCCCACTCCTTTCCCCATGAGTTGCGACAGACATAGTATCGCTGCTTGCCTTTCGTGAAAGTTCCGATGATTTCCATCACGTGGTCGTCGGTGGTGTGGAGTTGCTCGTAAGCTCTTTGGCGTGAGGCTTGGGTGACAGGATGCTCTGACGGCTGTATGTCAACATAGCCATTTTTTGGCTGTCGGAATCCTGGCTCGCTGATGTCGCCTTCCCAGCAGACGGGGTGTCCGTGTTCTGTTGCCTTTTGGATATGAGTCATCAGCTCGTCGAGGGGAAGATTGAGAAACTCGTCGTGCAGTTGGTTGTCGGGAACTTCGAGTGCGAAGTATTCACGGAAAGGATGATGTGTGAAACTGGTCAGCGACACATACTCCTCGGGATAGCATACGCTGTGTGCAAATTCCAGAGGCGTGTATTCCGCTCCCAGCATGTGAACTTGTTGTGCAGGCATGTATCCTATTTCAGAGTCGAACAGGTCGTCCAGCTCTTCTTGCAGTTTCTGGATGCCAATCTTTTGGACAATGGCACCTTGGCAAATCTGTTCTACTTTCTTGCACAGAACTTTGTAGTTGACGTCTTTGGGGTCTTCATAGCTGTCGTAAGGCAAGGCTCCATATTTATTAATATAATGTATGAGCATAGAGCTCATGCCTCTCATGCTGATGCTTTTCTTTCCTTTAGAGAAATAATATTCCAAAGCTTTCTCATGGAGCATCCTTCTGGCGATGTAAGCCACGGAGAGATTGATGGAGTCTCCCTTCATGATATGCTCGCTCTCGATGGTGGCGAGCATGCCGTATGCCCAGCAAAGTTCACTTTTGCCTTGGTCTTTGATGGGGGAAGTGCCGGTCAACTTGGTGTTGGCAGGCAGGTTGTCGTCGTTTACACTATTGGCAGGTTTTCTGTGATAACCGCAACCTGTCAACAAGGTGGCGGATACGAGAAGGATGGTGGTATGATAAATATATCTTTTCATTCGACGGATAGATGACGTGTTAATAATGTTGTTTGAATTGCGTTGGCAAAATTACGAATAATTGTTGGAAAAACAAGCCTGGGAGGTATAAAAAATGTGTGGCGAGGGAAGTGAATGCTCAAGAAGGCAAAATACGTAACTACTCTTTTAGTATCATTACGCAAAGTATAACCAGATACAACTTAGTTTAATGTAGTTTAAATATTTTTGAAAAATTACTCAGTTTCAAAAAGTCTTAATACCTTTGCGCTCGGAATACGAAATGACGCAAATAATTGCAGTTTTCTTTCGTTTTGATGCAATTATTCTCGTAGCTCTATGCCAAACGCATAACTGCTATGAATTCCTGACCGACAGGTTAAAAAGGAGCAAATGCTAAAGGGCTAATAGTAAAAGGTAGGCATAAATTTTTAGTTATGAAATATCCATAAAAAAGACAGAAATTATCTCCCAGCCAGCAGAGCAAAAAAACAGACGGTTACCACCGATTAGCTTTGATAAATTGTCTGTAGTTTTAGTTGGCAAGAAAATTTTTCCATACCCCTTCATCTTGTATGTCTAGCAAGCAAGACCAAGTTGCAATTTCGTATGATGGAAAGATTTTCAAGTGTACAGGATGTGATTTTGCAAGAACGGAAGAAGATGGAAATCTAATGAGTGATGGTAATATCGCATGGAAAGGTAATAAAGCAGAGGAAAGAATTCAAATTCAGACATTTAATCACCCCGAATGTCTACAATGCAAATTACTACCTTTGTGTTGGGGCCCATGTTGCCAAAAACATCTCCTTAAAAAAGAAAAGGTAATGGAGACTTGTCAGCTAAAGAGTATGGAAATGCCTTTAGGGAGTTTTCTTTTATTACGATATGTTAGTGTTGTTATAATCAGGAACATGATGGGAAAATGGTATAACTTATTGATAGGATGACTATTTATAGCTTCAAGCATGTATGCTACCACAATAAATGATAGCATAGAAGTGGACACCCTTAAGAATATTGCCCTAAATGAGGTGTTCGTTAAAGCAGAAAGAGGGCATATCGTCAAGAAAAAGGGAAATGTCAAGACTTTCTTCTTTAGTCACCATGGAAATGAAACTAAAGATATTTATGTGGCATTGACAGAAGTACCCGACCTGCGTATAGACCCAACTATGAAAACCATTGGTCTCGCCAAAGGTGGTACCCCTTTGGTCTTAATAGATGGCATTCCTAAATCGCATTCTTTGGAAAGCATTTCACCGTCATTGATCGACAAAGTGGAAGTTTCAACCATTGTCCCTTTGGAATATATGGGACAGGGATATACTGGTGTTGTCAATATTATAACAAAAAAACATAAGAACGCAAGCAAATACTTCAATATAGGTGTGCTTTCGCATCCTGTCTTGGCATTTGGTTCTGCTGATGCAAACTTTTCCTACGACAAGAACAAGTTCTCTCTATATACAGGATTAACAGGTTTCGCCTTTTTGGATAATAAGTCGAAGGCTACGGATGCTTTGACAACTGCTAGCAAAAGTCAATACACAGAAACGGGACGAAGTAGTTATTATAGAGATTGGAAAGCAATGATTGGAGGTGATTATCGATGGACTGACAAATCAGTCTCTTCTTTAGGCTTTGTGTTTGAGATGATTCCTCAAAACTCATTTGATGCAGGTAAACTAGAATATTCGTCAGAAAATGACATGCTCAATGACGAGATTTTGGATTATCATCGAAAATATGATGATGATCTATACAAGTATCAAATGAATTTGTATCATAAGTCAACATTCAGCAATGCGTCTTCCTTGACTTTTCATGCTAGTGCCATCTATTCTTACAACGCAAATACCACTAAGCGTCAAGAGGATGCAACTGAATATGTTTATTCGGCAAAGTATAGACAAAGAGAAGTGAATGGGGGAATCGATTATGCCTTTCCATGGCTTGCAGCTAATTGGAAAATAGGAGTAAATGCTGTATTCTCGTGGCACAACATTCATTCTTTGGCTGACCAAGCTCAGTCAAAATACAATGAGTGCAACAACTATGGCTATCTTGCGGTTGAAAAGAATATCGGGAATCTGAACTTCTCGGCTTCTTCAGGAATCAACATTGCCTATAGAAATATGAAGAATGAACATTTCAATTTTGTAAATTGGCACCCTATTTTTGACTTGGCGTATCATTTTGGAAGCAATAACAATTTGGAACTCTCTTATGAATATGCTAATTCAAATCCTGAGATTGACCAACTGGGTGCAGTAAACTCTGCTACCAATCCCCTATTTGTGAATATAGGAAACGAGAACATAAAGCCTGCATATACTCATGATTTACAGTTGGATTACACGACCAATATAAAGTCGTTGTACATAGATGTTTTTGCCCAATATAAAAACATCCGCCAGCGTATTGCACAATATAGCAAGATGGATAAACAGCAAGTTGTGATGTCTTACTATAACGATGGGAATAGCTACAATTTGTATAATTGTGGTGCTACTGTTCGATACATGGTTCCTCACTTTGTCTTATTGGGGATGATTGAACAGAATTGGGTAAAATGCGCAAACTATACAGATAACTATCTCTACGGAATGTTGCAAGGACAATATTACAATGATAGATTTAATGTCAACTTAATGTTCGAGACAAATGAAGTCACGAAGTCTATACCAGAGGCTAGGTATAAGACTTCGCCGGAATCTCAGTTGACAATATCCTATTCTTTGTCGAAAAGCATTGATATTAGTGTCGGGATGCGTTACCTGTTCACACATAAGCATATATGGAACACTATACAAACAGAGCAAATCCAAGAATCATATTACAACAACTTTAGCACAAGGCAGAATTTGGTGATGTTTGGCATTAGGTACAATTTGAATGGGCAAGATAAGAAAAATCATAGTGAGCAAGTTTTTAAATCTGCCACATCAAAGAGTTTTATCAAGGATTATTGATATAAGACTACAATAAGTGGATACCAGGGAAGTAATGCGGGACAAAAGATTAATAAATTATAAGTGATGAAACAATTTGACTACAGCTGCCGAAAAGTTCCACGCCGAGAAACTGTGAGTTCCACACTATGAAACTCGCAGTTTCACTAGGTGAAACTCATTGCCACCTCCTTATCCATGACTTTTCCTGATTTGACTAGACACTTTTTTGTTTTATAAACTAGAAAGGTAGCCACCTTCCGTTTTATGCAGCGGGAATAGTAGACACCTTCTTCGGATTGACACTATTTTGATAGACACCATTTAATAAATCCTACTAAAAGTTCATTTTTGAAGGCAAAAATAGCTAAAAAAGAGGAGCAAATGGGGATAAATGAAGGAAAAAAGGTGACAGATGATGGTGAAAAGGTGACAGATAAAGCCAAATATAAATCATCTGTCATCACGTTAAGTCGCTTATTATCAATGAGGAAACTATATTTTGGTGACAGATGGCAGATATTCTTAAAAAACATTTTCATGCATACACTCGTAAGAGCATAGGAAATTTACGTATGTGGTGGGATGGTGGAAATGGACGTGGTGATGTTTAAAATTATCATTGACAAAGGTAATCATTGAATAAAGTTACGATTTTATTTTGTGTTATCTTTGATTTGTAGTAACTTTGCACCCTGAAAAGAAAAGTGCATTCATGAATACAAAGATAAACGAATTTGAGGTGATGGCGCCCGTGGGGTCTCGCGAGTCTCTGGCGGCAGCCATTCAGGCTGGGGCTGACTCCGTGTATTTCGGTATCGGCAAGTTGAATATGCGTTCACACTCTGCCAACCATTTTACTATTGACGACCTTCGTGAGATTGCCGCTACTTGTAGTGAGCATGGCATCAAGACTTATCTCACGGTCAACACTGTGATTTATGATGGCGACATCGAGACGATGAAAGAGATTGTTGATGCAGCCAAGGAGGCGGGCATCTCTGCTGTCATTGCCAGCGACGTGGCTGTGATGAACTATTGCAATGAGGTAGGGGAGGAAGTGCACCTCTCTACCCAACTCAACATCTCCAATACCGAGGCATTGAAGTTTTATGCTCGCTTTGCCGATGTTTCCGTATTGGCTCGTGAGTTGAACATGGATCAGGTGAAATTTATCCATGAGCAGATAGAAAAGCAGAATATCTGTGGCCCGATGGGCAAGCAGATTCGCATCGAGATGTTCTGTCATGGTGCCTTGTGCATGGCAGTGTCGGGCAAGTGCTATATGAGTCTAGCCAATGCCAATCGTTCTGCCAACCGTGGTGAGTGCGTTCAGATTTGCCGTCGCAGCTATACCGTGACCGACAATGAGACGGGCAACCAACTTGAAATCGACAATAAGTACGTGATGAGTCCTAAGGACTTGAAGACCATCCGCTTCATCGACCGGATGATGGATGCTGGCGTGCGTGTCTTCAAGATAGAAGGTCGTGCCCGTGGTCCAGAATATGTCTATACGGTGGTGAAATGTTACAAGGAAGCTATCGCAGCTGTGCTTGATGGCACATTTACCGAGGAGAAGAAAGATGCTTGGGACGAGCGACTGGCTACCGTCTTCAACCGTGGTTTCTGGGATGGTTATTATCAGGGTCAGACTTTCGGTGAGTGGAACAAGCACTATGGATCTGTGGCTACCGAGAAGAAGGTGCTTGTGGGCAAGGTGATGAAGTATTTTTCCAAGCTAGGTGTGGCGGAGGTTGCCGTTGAGGCTACCACCTTTGACAAGGGTGAGAAACTTTTGATTACCGGCAATACCACAGGCGTGATG
This sequence comes from Waltera intestinalis, assembly GCA_963628185.1. Classification (GTDB taxonomy): domain Bacteria; phylum Bacteroidota; class Bacteroidia; order Bacteroidales; family Bacteroidaceae; genus Prevotella. The sequence goes on from CAVGEN010000011.1 coordinate 33,116, forward strand.
TATCTCCATGCCGATGAGATACGATATGATTTGAAGCCTGTGGAGACGGCCAAGCAGGGTTGGAGAGTGTCAATCCCCGTGCCCGACAAGGTTCGGCCTAACGACAAACTTTATAAATTGATAACAGTAAACGAAATAAAGGAAATAAAATAATGGCAACGATCAATGAATTGCAGGATGAGGTGGTAGATGAGTTCCAGGACTTTGCGGACTGGATGGACAAGTATCAGATGCTCATCGACTTAGGTAATGAGTTGGAACCTCTCGAAGAGAAGTACAAGAACGAGCAGAACCTGATAGACGGCTGTCAGAGCCGTGTATGGTTGCAGTGTGACTACGAGGATGGCAAGCTTGTGTTCACAGCCGATAGCGATGCCCTTATCGTCAAGGGTATCATCGCCCTCTTGATTCGCATCTTGAGCGGTCATACCCCTAGTGAGATTATGGATGCCAATCTCTATTTTGTGGAGAAGATTGGTTTGAAAGACCATTTGAGTCCTACCCGTAGCAATGGTCTCTTGGCTATGATCAAGCAGATTCGTATGTATGCCTTGGCTTACAAGACCAAGGAAGCTGAGGCTTAATTAAAAGGTATAGAATGCCATGCGCAAGTTAAGAACCATCGAGATGAATCGCCTCACGCTGGAGGAGTTCAAGGAGGCGGAGAAGTTGCCGCTGATTGTAGTCCTCGACGATGTGCGGTCATTGTATAATGTGGGAAGTGTATTCCGTTCCTGTGATGCCTTCCGTGTGGAGGCTGTGTATCTCTGTGGTATCACTGCTACTCCGCCTAATGCTGAAATCCATAAGACGGCATTGGGCGGTGAAGACAGTGTGGATTGGGAATATTTCAAGACAACTGAGGAGGCTGTGGAGAAACTAAAACGGAAGGGTTATTTCGTATATGGCATCGAGCAGGTGGAAGGATCCACCAAGCTCCAGAACCTCGAAGAAGCCCATTCTCGGCTCTTTGGCCAAAAACTCACCCAAGTAAAGCAAGAGGATTCTTCACTCCCCCACGGCTATGCCGTCATCTTTGGGAACGAGGTAAAGGGAGTGAAGCAGAGTGTCGTGGATATGAGCGATGGCTGTTTGGAAATCCCTCAGTTCGGAACCAAGCACTCGCTCAACGTCAGTGTGACGGCTGGTATTGTGGTGTGGGAATTTGCCAAGTTATTGAAACTATAAGTTAGCTGCCTCATTGATGCCTAGCATGGAAACGCCTTCCGTGGTGGCCAAAGCAAAGTTTCGACAGAGAGTCTAAAGAGTATTCTCTGCCGAAATATTTGCAAACAAGACATACCCGCATTGCATCGAGTCATGTTGCTCATACAAAGGAACTGTATTCTTACAGCCCATATCGTGAAGAATCTAAAGTTTTCTTTTTCTTTTCTTTATAATCTTTGAATTTATAACGTATAGCCAAAGAAAACATCCTCATATCAATTTTATTGTTGTATTTAGAGCCTTATAACTAACCACAACTTACTATGATTAACCAACCATAAAGCCTTGGTTTTCAATATTCTTTGATTTTTAACACTTTCTGAGTGCTTTTTGGCAGTTCCCGATTTTCCACATATTTTTGCAGCGTATTTCTACCGTGGAGAATTTGCGGAGCTTTTATTTTGTCATGCCGTGAACATAGTTGACATGAGTTTACAACTGGTTACAATGGATGACAAATTTGAGGTTGATATGCAGAAAGCGTAATATCGTGGACTCGGTTGGCAAGAGTTGTCAATGGTTCACTTCCGTTTACTCTGTCGGTGGAATACTCAAATGATGTAGAACAAAACATTATCAAAGAGTATGAAACCAACAAGGAAATGTGAATTTTGTGGCAAGACATTCGTACCAAGGAGCGGTATGCAGAAATACTGCTCCGAGGAATGTCAGGCAGAGGCAAAGCGTATCAGAAAGAAAAGACAACAGGACCTGATAAACGGCATTGAGCCAATCATGGACTTACAATGCCAAGAGTATCTGACTTTCTCAAAGGCTGCGGTGCTGATGGGATGCACACGCCAGTATGTTTACAAACTTGTGGCTAACGGCAAGTTGAAGGCTTCCCGATTGAGCAGCAGAATGGCTTTTGTCAGAAAGGCTGATATTGAGAAGATGTTTGAGAGCAATCCTTACAAACGTGTCATTCCATGTGGTAATAGCATGACAAAGCGTAAGCCAAAGGCTGTAAAGAAAGCCGAGAAGCAAGAACCGACAATAGGGAAAGAGGAGAACGAAGTGCTTGACTATTATTCGGGTGAGGAGGTGATGTCCCTTTATAAGGTCAAGAAGTCTTGGCTCTACACTTCCGCCAAGCGCAACCAGATACCGATGTGCCGTATCGCAGGCAAGAACTATTACAGCAAACGACATATAGACGAGTTCTTCGGTACAGCCGTTGACCTCAACAGCATCACGGAATGGGTGACAGCTGATGAGGTAGAGACAACCTTTTCTATGAGCAAGTCTGCACTTCGGGCATATACCTACCGCCACAAGATACCGACAAAGCGTGAGTATGGTCGCACCTATTACTCAAAAGAGCATCTTGAAGAACTTCGCAGAACAGATTTGACGAGCAACGAGAACTATTATACCACAGAACAAGTGCAGCAGTTGTATGGTCTGACAAGTGCCAACATCTGTCATATCGTGAGAGTACATCATATAAATAAGGTGAAAGTCGGAGTGAAGAACCTGCTTTTGAAGGTCGATGTGGAGCGAGCGATGGCTGAAAGGGCTGCAAAAGGACTGTGATTTCAAATGATTTCATCATTAACCATCAATGACTGCAAATAATTGGAGTAACGGATGCATCATTTTATTCCTTTGCAGCCGTGAAGAGACACTTCACCACGAATAATCATCAATAATACATATCAGTTATGAGCAACATTTGCAAGACCGTATCATTGCGTACACGCAAAATCAAGGACGGACACATGCTGTCCTATTATCTTGACTATTATCCAGGCTATCGTGATGAGAGCACGATGAAAGTCATCCGCCATGAGTCGCTTGGCATCTACATCTATGCCAAGCCGAAGAACCAGATGGAACAGAAGTACAACCTCAACCTTACGGCAAGAGCCGAGGCGATACGCTGCCGTCGCTTCGAGTCCATTGTCAACGAGCGTTACGACTTCTTTGACAAGGAAAAAATGAAGGGCGATTTCCTCGCCTACTTCAAGAAGTTGGCAGACAAGAAAAACTCCAAGTGGCAGCACGTCTATATGCACTTTCGCACCTTCACACAAGGCAAGTGTACCTTCGGGGAGATAAACGTGGACTTGTGCAACAGATTCCGTGAGTACCTTTTGACTGCACCGCAAGGACTGCACAAGAACAGAAAGCTGCATATCAACTCGGCAGCCAACTACTGGTCAACTTTCCGTGCGTCCATCCATACCGCCTATCGTGACAGAAAGATTAAGGAGAACCCGAACGGCTTCTTGGAACGCATTGAGACAATCCCGACTGACAAGGAGCATCTTTCACAAGACGAGGTTATCCGCTTGGCATCCACTCCATGCTCCGCCCCGGCATTGAAGCGAGCCTTCCTGTTCTCCTGCCTTACGGCATTGAGAAAGAGCGACATCAAGAAACTCACATGGGAGGAGATACAGCCCTACGGCAGCGATGGCGTGATGTATGTCACCACCCGAATGCAGAAGACAAAGGACATCGTACATAACCCCATCTGTGAGGAAGCCTTGGAACTGATTGGTTATTCGCCTGAGAAACGTGGCAAGGTGTTCCCCGACTTCAAGGACTCAATGACACAGGCACCGCTGAAGAATTGGCTGAAAGATGCAGGGATTACCAAGCGTATCTCCTATCATTGCTCTCGTCACAGCTTTGCCTGTCTCCAGCTCGATGCAGGAACCAGTATTGCCGTAGTGCAGCGTTATCTTGGTCACAAGAACGTGGCAACAACAGAGGTGTATGCCAAGATTTCAGATGCACAGAAACGTGCCTCTGTTGGCTGCATTACGCTAAAGAAGTAGCCATTTGACAAAAATACACAGAAAAGGACTGTTGGAATGATATTGTTCCAATAGTCCTTTTCTCGTTTTGTTGGTTCTATTTGTGCTCGTGGACAGAACCAATTCGGCAAATACGCCCTAAAAACTATTGGTATTTGAGCATAACAGCAAGTTTCTCATTTCTTACCCCTTACCTTTGCATCCAACAATCAGTAGCAACTGACACTAACGAGCAGTTTCAAGTATGATTCAGAGTATGAAATCACACTAC
>CAVGEN010000012.1:0-46468 GCA_963628185.1 Waltera intestinalis
AGGTTCTCGCCCAGGGCGTAGGCTGTCTGGAAGTTGATGCTCTTCAGCATGCGCTCTTTCAGGTCGGCAGGCATGGGCTTGCCAGTCTCCGTGTGGCGGGCGAAATGGTCGAATATCTCGGGGATGCTGGCAAACGACTCGTTGAACTGCGAGGGCATCTCTACGAAGTCACGAGCCACGGCTGTGCCCGAGAGTGTGTTGTACTGGCAGTTGGAGAGGATGCCGTGGAGAGCGTGACCGAACTCGTGGAAGAGGGTGCATACCTCGTCCCAGGTGATGAGAGAAGGCTGGCCTTCCGGTGCCTTTGCATCGTTGCACACATTATATATAATAGGTAACTGTCTGCGCTGCTTGCTCTGCTTGGCGAAGCTGCTCATCCAGGCTCCGCCTCGCTTGGTGGGGCGACGGAAGTAGTCGCTGTAGAAGAGGGCGAGGGGCTTGCCATTCTTGTCGCTCACCTCAAACACCTTCATGTCGGGATGATAAGTCGGGATATCCTTGCGCTCCTTGAAGTTGAGTCCATACACACGATGGGCGGCATAGAACACACCGTTCACCTGCACGCTGTCGATGTTGAAGTAGGGCTTCACTTCGTCGTCGGTGATGTTGAGCATCTCCTTCTTCATCTTGGCGGAGTAGTAGAAGCGGTCGTAGGGCTGCAACTTGAAGTCTTTGCCTTCGGTCTTCTGGGCGTACTCCTCGATGCTCTTGGTTTCGGCATCAGCCTTGGGAGCATATTCCTTGATGAGCTGCCCCAGGAAGGCATCCACATTGGCGGAGTTCTTCGCCATCGTCTTTTCCAGCGAGTAGTCGGCATAGTTGTCGTATCCCATCAGCTTTCCTTTCTCGGCACGGAGTTTGGCTATCTCGGTGACGATAGGGAAGGTGTTGAAGTCGGGATTGGTGCCGTCGGCACGGTGGATGCTAGCCTCATATACCTTGCGGCGAAGCTCACGGTTGTCGAGATTGGTGAGGATAGGCTGCTGGGTGGTGTTGATGATCACGATGCAGTAAGGGGCCTTGCCGCCTCGGCTCTCAGCGTCTTTCTTACACTGGGCGATGTCTGCGTCGCTCAATCCTGCAAGTTCTTCCTTGCTTTCCACCCATACCACGGCGTTGTTGGTGGCTGCAGGCAGCAGGTTGCCCCACTGCTGTTGCAGTTCGGAGAGTCGGGAGTTGATTTCCTTCATGCGTTCCATCTTCTCCTGGCTGAGCAGTGCGCCGGAACGGACGAATCCTTTGTAGATGACCTCGGTGAGTCGCTGGTCCTCGCCCTTTAGCTTCTTGTATTCGTTGTCATATACATACTTGATGCGCTCGAAGAGTTTTTGGTTGAAGGAAATCTCGTTGCTCAGTTGTGTGAGCATGGGAGATATTTTCTTCTGGGTCTCGGCGATGACTGGAGTCTTGTGGGCACTGGTGAGTCCGAAGAACACGCTGGTCACTCGGTCGAGCAATACGCCGCTCTCCTCGTAGGCGAGGATGGTGTTCTTGAAGGTAGGCTTCTGTTTGTTGCCCACAATCTTCTGGATGTTCTCACGTTGGTTTTGGATGGCAGCCTCGATGGCAGGGAGGTAGTCGCTCTCTTGAATCTTGCTGAAGTCGGGTGCGCCGAAGGGCAGACTGCTTTTCTGCAAGAGTGGGTTCTTACTGCCGGCACCTGCTGTCTGGGCGTTGGCGCATGCTGGCATCTGCAGGAGTGCAGCCGCCAGGCCGAAGGAAAGTAAAGTTTTGTTTAGTCTCATATTATTTTGTTTTGTCTTCCAAAGAGTCTCATGACGCTTTGATTGTAACCCTTTTATCTAATCACCTTGTTGTTCTGCCCGTGGCAATCATCTTTTCCACTTCCACTTTCAAGCCGATAGCATTGAAGATGGTGCTGATTTGTAGAGTGCTTGCTTCACCTCCTCATTTGGAAATCCCAATGTATATACTCCGTCTTCGTATTCCTTGATGGTAAGATAGCCCGCTTGATAGAGGAAAAGCTCGGCACCGCCGTCGCTGACATCGCATGTTTCCAGGGTGGTGCTGTCGATGTAGCAGTGGTCGAAATACTCCAAGGACACATCGAGGTCATCCACAAACTTAGGAAGCAATGATGTCGCTCCCGATGCAGCCCAGAAATTGCTAAGTTCTTGGGTGTCGAGGGCATTGATGAGACTGAATGGATTATAGACATCTGTCATGTTGCGGCGGCTGAAATGATATCCGTCATAATAGTCTTTCAGATGGTCGTGTGTCTCTTGTTTCGTCCAGTCGTTCACTTCTCCCATCCTTTCAAGTTCTGGCTTGAAGTTCTCCTGAATCTCATCCTCTGTGATACCGCAGATGGGAGCATATTCTGGCAGGAAACTGATGTTGGTCAGATTGTTGAGAACGGAGAAAAGGGAGATTTGTGTAAACTTCGTGATGCCCGTGATGAATACCAATCTCTCATATTCGTCATCTGCTTTCAGGATGGCAAACACCTCACGATATACTGCAGTGCAACTTTCATGCTCTGGAGTTTTCCAAGAGTGTTGGGGTGGGGCATCATATTCGTCGATGAGGATGGCAACCTTCAAGCCGGTTTGGTGGTATGCGGTAGTGATGATAGCATCAAACCGGTCTGCGAGTTGGGCGGTAGGCTTGGGAGTGATGTTATATCGCTTTTCATATTCTCCAAAGCGAATGTCAAGGTAAGAGCGCAAGGTGTCAGCATTTGCTCCACCGCGACTAAGGTCAAGACGGATGACAGGATATTGCTTCCATTCCTTTTCCAGCTGCGTAATCTTCAGTCCCTCGAAGAGTTCTTTCCTTCCTTCAAGGTACATCTGTAGCGTATCGACAAGGATTGACTTGCCGAAGCGGCGGGGGCGGCTTAGGTAATTATACTGTTTGCCACTATTCGCCAAGTTCCAAATGATGTCGCTCTTATCCACGTAGAGATAGCCTTCTTCTCTGATCTTTTTGAACGACTGGATGCCTGCTGGTAACTTCCTGTTGTTAACGTCTGTCATATTCATGTTTCTTATTTTTTGCAAAGATACGGTTTATAATTGAAAAAGCAAAGTTTTTCGATGGAAATCAGCGCATGAAAATGCTTTTTCTTTCCGCCATGGCTCTTTTTTTGCTTATGAACCATTATGGACTTGCATGGTTCAAAGATATTTCCTACCTTTGCAATTGACAACCCAGCAGCACACCACCACCCCATTCTACAATGGGCAAGGAGGTGCAGGGGGGATATATGCGCCTCTATGCTTTTGACTACAAGAAGGCGTGCTGCAACCAGAATGATTTTGAATTTAAGAAATTGGATTAAATACTATATTATTTATGGAACTAACAAAAGAAGAAAAGGATTATTGCACCGCATATTCTGAATTCTACAAGGAATACGGCGATGAGGTTCCCCAGCAAAAGCAATGGGAGTTCAATGATGTAAGAAGAGCATTGGGCATTTCGAAAGAACGTGCTTTGGAACTTAACGATTATTGTAAGCAGAGCGAGATGAAGAAGAAGGTTTCTGCGGCAACCTCTTATGCTTTGACAAAGTGGCAGAAAGTTACTAAGGACAACATCCTCGAAATGCGCCCAAATCTGGAAAAAGAACTCTTAGACAATATCAGTGCCTATGAGAAAAACTCCAAAGCCTTGAATGTCGCCGAAAAGGAAAAAGAGAATAACCATTGTCCGACTCCTATCAGCAAGCCTGAACCACAAGGTTTCATCACAACCATCATCATGTTTGCCATAGCATATGGTCTTTTCCAGTGGATACCCTGGTTGGGTGTTGCGATGTTTGTTATCGAAATTTTGATTTTGATTAGCAATCGAAGAAGCAAGGCAAAGTATAAGAGATATGAAGAAGAGCACGAGAATTTTCTCTCGACAAAAGAGCGGCTTAAAAAGGAAATTCCGCGTTTAAAAATGGAAGTGGAAAAAATCCGATATGTGTTGACAGAAGAACTTTATAGGGTAATCAATAATGTGCTGGCAATTCCGATTCCTCATGATGCGATCAATGAAGACAGTTGGAAACAGATGAATGGTTGTCTTACAAAACTGCTTGACCTGTATGGTAATGTCCAGATGGCAACGAATTCTGCCCAAAAGAGTGCGTACGGCAAAAAGTACTTTGATGCAAAACTGGCTTTTGTATACGAATTCTCGCTTAAGGCGGAAAGCAACGACGTGGCTTACGAACCGTTCAAGAAGCAACTGCTAGAAAATCAAAAGACAGGCAATGCTAATATCCTTCGTGTTGACGATCGCGAGAATTCGATCTTAGCTACCAAGAAGTATGACTTCTATACCAGCTTGGACAATTACAAGATGGTTTTGAACGGCAGGAACATCAACTGGGCAATTGACAAACTCAATACCGTAAAGGATATAAATGTGGACAATTCCTTTGGCTTCACCAATATGGACAAACTCTCGGGCAAAACGGAACAAATGCGCACTATATACGAATCCGTCAAAACCGAATATGACAAATTGCTCGATTTGAGCGACAAAATCAACAATATCCTGACCTATGCGAGGACTGTGGCTTACAGAAATGTCTATCTGGGCGTGGAACTGCTGAACTATATACGCGACAATGCTGGTGGAAGCAAACTGACTGCTCAGAAAGACGGTGTGGGTGTCAGTGCCGTGGACGGCTTGAATGGAATGGAGGTTTCCATAGATATGGACGTGACGGCAAATGTCAAGGAGTCTCTCAACTCTTTGGCAAAAGAACTTTCCAATAAGGATGTAAGAAAGTTTGCTGTGAAAAATCCCAAAATGGCGATGGGGGCAGCTGCATTGATGGTGGTGGGCAACTACTTGAGCGAACGTGTAGAGAAAATCAATGCCAACAATGACCTGCAAGAGCAGATAGTAAAGAGTGTCAGCCAAATGGTAGACGGATACAATGCGGGTAAGGCAGGCATGCTTCGCGCCATCGAGATTACCAAAGCCCTGTCTAACGCCAATATCGGATTCCTTGCGATATATGCGCCATTGAGAGACAAGTTTTTCGTTGAGGGATGCACCTCGGCAACGATGGCAGATTTGCAGAGTCTGGCAAAAGCCACACAGGAATATAAACACATAAGCGATACAAAATTATGACAAATGATGAAAATGGGCTGACTACATATCAGCCTTCTGAAGAAATTCAGCCGACATATGGTTCTTCAAGCTTCGGAGACTACGAAGAGTTTGGAGGAAAGTTGCAACAGAATGTAGAGTCTATCTCTGGTATGGTGGACTCAATTGGAAACACGTTGGACCAAGCTGCCAACATTGCCAATATGTACAGAGAGTGTGTGTTGGCAGAAGAAAGAACCAAGCAAGTACAAGCGTGGGGACAGGTAGAAATGGCTCGTACAGTGGCGAAGTTCAAGACAGCCCAAGATTTCTTGGAGAAGACTTTCGGCGAACGTGACAAGGCGCTGTCCAAACATTATGACTTGTTGGATAATGCCATAAACTCGAACGACCGAGAGATGATTCTTGCAGCCCTGCATGGCATAAGCTCTATTGTGACGAAGTCTCCACTGGATGATTTTGAAAAATTCGTGGAACTTTATAATGACACGTCACAACCCTTATTGGATTTCTAAAAAATAGTACAGGTCGATTTTTTTGCAATAATTCCTTTCCTGTGTCACCATTTCGCATACAGTAGCGGTACCGTTTATTCTGCCCTCTTCCAGTCCAAGAGTCCTTTTCCCTCTTCGTCGAGCTCTATCCCCAGTCCGATGACCTGGCGTTTGTCGGCCTTGAATGGCTCCATGTACTGGCGGTCGAGGATTTGCTGTGCGGCAGCTTCCTTTCCGCCATTGTTCCTCAGTTTCAGTTCCAATACATAGATATAGCGGGATGTCTGCACAATCATGTCGATTCTGCCCGTGGCAATCATCTTTTCCACTTCCACTTTCAGTCCTATGGCATTGAAGATGGTGCTGATGATGAGGCGGTAGCGTTCCTCCATATCCATCGAGGCGAGTTTCTTGTTGCTGTAGGGCACGTCGGCTATGAGTGCCTTCAAGGACTTCATCGCGTCATCCAATTGCCCTGTACCCAACTGGACGTACAAATTGGCTTGCAAGGATTGGATGTCGTTTTTCTCTCGCAAGGTCAAGGCTGGGAGCACCATTTCGTATAGTGCCTGTTTTACCTCCTCGTTGGGGAAGCCCAAGGTGTAGCCAAACTCGTCGCAGGCTTTGATGGTGAGGTAGCCCGACTGATAGAGGAACAATTCGGCACCGCCTCCGCCGACATCCGACAGCTCCAAGGTGTTTTTCATGATACGGCAATCCTCAAAGTTTTTTAGTCGAAGTTCCATGTTATCCACAAACTTCGGAATGAGAGAAGTGGCACCCGAAGCAGCCCAGTAATTGCCAAGCTCCTGCGTGTTCAAAGCATTGATGAGACTGTATGGATTGTATATGTCGGTCATATTGCGGCGACTGAAGTGGTAGCCGTCGTAATAGTCTTTCAGCCTGTCGTGGGTTTCTTGTGCAGTCCAGTCGTTCACCTCGCCCATTTCTTCCAGTTCGGGCTTGAAGTTCTTTTGAATCTCTTCCTCCGTGATGCCGCAGACAGGAGCATATTCGGGTAGGAAACTGATGTTGGTCAGATTGTTGAGAACGGAGAAAAGGGAGATTTGTGTAAACTTCGTGATGCCCGTGATGAAGACAAATCTCTCGTGTTCGTCGCATGCTTTCAGTACGGCGAATACGTCGCGATAGACATCCGTGCAGTCTTTGTGCCTCTCCGTCTTCCATGAATGTTGCAGGGGAGAGTCGTACTCGTCTATGAGGACGGCGGCTTTGTTGCCTGTAAGCTTCACGGCCGTCGTGATGATGCGCTTGAATCTGACGGCAAGGGAAGCAGTGGGCAGAGGGGTGATGCCGTAGGTTTCCTCGTATTCTTGGAAGGCATCGCTCAGATAGGATTTGATAGACTGTGGATTGGAACCTGCCAGGCTCATGTCGAGACGGATGACAGGATATTGCTTCCATTCCTTTTCAAGCTGCATAATCTTCAGTCCTTCGAAGAGGTCTTTCCTTCCCTCAAGGTACATCTGTAGTGTGTCGACAAGGATTGACTTGCCGAAACGGCGGGGGCGGCTCAGGTAATTAAACAGATTGCCGCTATTCGCCATTGTCCAAATAATGTCGCTCTTATCCACGTAGAGATAACCTTCTTCTCTGATCTTTTTGAACGACTGGATGCCTGCCGGTAACTTTCTGTTGTTAATGTCTGCCATATTCTTACCTCTCATTTTTTTGCAAAGATATATCTCATTCTGCCCTCTTCCAGTCCAAGAGTCCTTTTCCCTCTTCGTCGAGTTCTATCCCCAGTCCGATGACCTGGCGTTTGTCGGCCTTGAATGGCTCCATGTACTGGCGGTCGAGGATTTGCTGTGCGGCAGCTTCCTTTCCGCCATTGTTCCTCAGTTTCAGTTCCAATACATAGATATAGCGGGATGTCTGCACAATCATGTCGATTCTGCCCGTGGCAATCATCTTTTCCACTTCCACTTTCAGTCCTATGGCATTGAAGATGGTGCTGATGATGAGGCGGTAGCGCTCCTCCATATCCATCGAAGCGAGCTTTTTGTTGCTATAAGGCACGTCGGCTATGAGTGATTTTAGTGCCTTCATGGATTCATCTATGTTGGCATTTTGAATCATTTTCAGCAACAGACTTTGGGTGGAGACCACCTGTGACCTTGTGCGAAGCGTCAATGCTGGTACTACAAGCTTGTAGAGTGCTTGCTTCACTTCTTCATTTGGAAATCCCAATGTATATACTCCGTCCTCGTATTCCTTGATGGTGAGATAGCCCGCTTGATAGAGGAAAAGCTCGGCACCGCCGTCGCTGACATCGCATGTTTCCAGGGTGGTGCTGTCGATGTAGCAGTGGTCGAAATACTCCAAGGACACATCGAGGTCATCCACAAACTTAGGAAGCAATGATATCGCTCCCGATGCAGCCCAGAAATTGCTAAGTTTTGATATGTCGAGGGCATTGATGAGACTGAACGGGTTGTAGATGTCAACCATGTTGTCCGCACTGAAATGATATCCGTCATAATAGTCTTTCAGACGGTTATGTGTTTCCTGGGCTGTCCATTTGTTCCTTTCTGCCATTTTTCCCAATTCTGGCTTGAAGTTCTCACCGATTTCCTCCTCCGTGATACCGCAGACAGTAGCGTATTCTGGCAGGAAACTGATGTTGGTCAGATTGTTGAGAACGGAGAAAAGGGAGATTTGGGTAAACTTCGTGATACCTGTGATGAATACCAATCTCTCATACTCGTCGTCTGCTTTCAGGATGGCAAACACCTCACGATATACTGCTGTGCAACTTTCATGCTCTGGAGTTTTCCAAGAGTGTTGGAGTGGGGCATCATATTCGTCGATGAGGATGGCAACCTTCAAGCCGGTTTGGTGGTATGCGGTAGTGATGATAGCATCAAACCGGTCTGCGAGTTGGGCGGTAGGCTTGGGAGTGATGTTATATCGCTTTTCATATTCTCCAAAGCGAATGTCAAGGTAAGAGCGCAAGGTGTCAGCATTTGCTCCACCGCGACTAAGGTCAAGACGGATGACAGGATATTGCTTCCATTCCTTTTCCAGCTGCGTAATCTTCAGTCCCTCGAAGAGTTCTTTCCTTCCTTCAAGGTACATCTGTAGCGTATCGACAAGGATTGACTTGCCGAAGCGGCGGGGGCGGCTTAGGTAATTATACTGTTTGCCACTATTCGCCAAGTTCCAAATGATGTCGCTCTTATCCACGTAGAGATAGCCTTCTTCTCTGATCTTTTTGAACGACTGGATGCCTGCTGGTAACTTCCTGTTGTTAACGTCTGTCATATTCATGTTTCTTATTTTTTGCAAAGATACGGTTTATAATTGAAAAAGCAAAGTTTTTCGATGGAAATCAGCGGATGAAAATGCTTTTCTTTCCGCCATTGCTCTTTTTTTGCTTATGAGCCGAAAAAAAACGATATGTGTTGACAGAAGAACTTTATAGGGTAATCAATAATTCCTTTGGCTTCACTAATATGGACAAACTCTCGGGCAAAACGGAACATACCTTTGCATCGTCAAACATTAAAAACAAAGAAGCAACAATATGGTTACTAAAAAAGTTTCTTTGATTCCTTGACGGTTTCGAAAAGTTTGATTATATTTGCAACCGCTAAATATAAAGTTTTGAATATGGATGCAGCTGTATTAAATGGAGAAAAGGTGTTGTTGGCAAGAGATATTCTGTCTATCAATAATTTGGCTTTGCTAAACGAAGTGAAGCGTAGGTTGTTAGGCTTGTTTGATTTTACTGTTGCTCGCAAAACTAAAGTGACAGACAATACAGATGCAGTTCTTGATGCAGTTTGTGGACAGTGGATTGATTCCCGTGACGCAGATGCTATGGTGCAAGATATTTATGCGAGTAGGGTAAACAAAGACGATAGCGAACTTTTGAAAATATTAGGCGAATGAAACAATATCTTCTTGACACAAGATACAACTTTTATTTCGATTATCACAAGATGATTATCATACAATGATAATGGAAAAAGAAAAGGGCAGCATTTTACGAGAAAACGCTGCCCTTTATACCTTATTATATATAGTACCTCCTCAAAAAGCGAGGTGCTAAAACGATGTCTGTTACAACTGTGCCAACTCGATAATCTTGTCAACTGCTGCGCTCAAGCCGTCCTTGTTCTTGCCGCCAGCCTGTGCGTAGTGGGGCTGACCGCCACCGCCGCCCTGCATCAGCTTGGCAGCCTCGCGAATCATCTTGCCAGCGTTCAGACCGTGGTCTTTCACCATGTCGTCGCTGAACATCACGCTGAGCATAGGCTTGTCGTTGTGGATGGTACCCACTACGCAAATCAAGTTCTCGGGCAATGCCTCACGAACCTTGAACACCAAGTCCTTGGCAGAAGCCGGATCCATAGGCAATACGGCGGTAACAACCTTGACACCATTCATGTCCTTGGCATTAGCCACCAACTTGTCCTTGGCGCGCTCAACGGCCTGAGCCTGGAACTTCTCCACGTCCTTCTTCAAACTGTCGTGCTCGTCGATGTACTTCTTGATGACACCCTCCAAGTCCTTGGCGTTGTTGAAGAGACCCTTCAAGGAAACGATGGTGTCCTGCAGGTTGTAGATGGCCTCCTCGCAAGCCTTGCCTGTCAGAGCCTCGATACGGCGGATGCCGGCAGCCACGCTGCTCTCGGAGATGATCTTGAAGAAACCAATCTTGCCCGTGCTCTTGGCGTGGATACCGCCGCAGAACTCAGCTGAAGGACCGAAGCGAACCACACGCACCTTGTCGCCATATTTCTCACCGAAGAGGGCGATGGCTCCGAGCTGCTTGGCTTCCTCGATAGGTGTGTCGCGGTGCTCGTCGAGCGGATAGTCGGCACGGATCATCTCGTTCACCATGCGCTCCACCTTGCGAAGCTCCTCGTCGGTCACCTTCTGGAAGTGGGAGAAGTCGAAGCGCAGGGTGTCCTTGTCAACGTATGAACCTTTCTGCTCCACGTGGTCGCCCAACACCTGCTTCAGACAGTAGTCGAGGAGGTGAGTGGCGGTGTGGTTGGCAGCACTGCCCTCGCGGCTCTCGATGTCCACGCACGCCATGAAGTCAGCGTTCACGTCCTTGGGCAATTCCTTCACGATGTGGATGCTCTGGTTGTTCTCGCGCTTGGTGTCGATGACCTGGATGGTCTCGTTCTCGCTCACGAGCACACCCTTGTCGCCAACCTGACCGCCCATCTCGCCATAGAATGGAGTGTTGTCGAGCACCAACTCGTAGAAGCTGCTCTTCTTCTGTGTCACCTTGCGGTAGCGCAGGATGTGGCACTCGTATTCTGTATAGTCGTAACCAACGAACTGCTGGTCGCCTTCCTTCAGCACCTCCCAGTCGCCGTTCTCTACGGCAGCGGCGTTGCGGGCACGGGCCTTCTGCTTCTCCATCTCCTCGTTGAACTGCTTCTCATCCACGGTGTAACCGTTCTCGCGGCAAATCAACTCTGTCAGGTCGAGAGGGAAGCCATAGGTGTCGAAGAGGCGGAATGCGCTCACACCATCGAGCTGTGTCTCGCCGTGAGCCTTCAACTCGTCCATGTCACCGTTCAAGAGGTTGATACCCTTTTCCAAGGTGCGGAGGAATGAATCCTCCTCTTCCTTCATCACACGGATAATCAACTCTCGCTGTGCTGGCAACTCTGGGAAGGCACCGCCCATCTGCTCTACCAAAACATTCACGAGTTTGTACATGAACGCTTGTTTTTGGTCGAGGAAGGTGTAGGCGTAACGTACGGCACGGCGCAAGATGCGGCGAATCACATAACCAGCCTTGGCATTGCTTGGCAACTGACCGTCGGCGATGGAGAATGCCACGGCGCGGAGGTGGTCGGCGCAAACACGCATGGCGATGTCAATCTTCTCCTGCTCGTCCTTGCCCTCGCCGTTCTCGCCGGTAGGCGTAGTAAAGCCATATTTCTTGCCGGAGATATTCTCGATTTCCTTGATGATGGGCTGGAAGATGTCGGTGTCGTAATTGGAGTGCTTGTCCTGCAGCATGCGAACCAGGCGCTCGAAGCCCATACCTGTATCGATGACGTTCATGGACAGTGGCTCCAAAGAGCCGTCGGCCTTGCGATTGTACTGCATGAACACGATGTTCCAGATTTCGATGACCTGTGGGTCGTCCTTGTTGACCAACTCTCGTCCGGGCACCTTTGCCTTCTCCTCGGGGGTACGGGAATCCACATGGATTTCAGAGCAAGGACCGCAAGGACCTGTGTCGCCCATCTCCCAGAAGTTGTCGTGCTTGTTGCCGTTGATGATATGGTCGGCTGGCACGTGCTTGGCCCAGTAGCCGGCAGCCTCGTCGTCACGATCCAAGTTCTCCTCCTTGCTGCCCTCGAACACGGTGACGTAGAGGTCGGCAGGGTTGAGCTTCAACACCTCGGTCAAGTATTCCCAAGCCATGTCGATGGCACCCTCCTTGAAATAGTCGCCGAAGCTCCAGTTGCCGAGCATCTCGAACATGGTGTGGTGGTAAGTGTCATGTCCCACCTCTTCGAGGTCGTTGTGCTTACCGCTCACACGGAGACATTTCTGTGTATCTACACGAGTCACATCCTTGCCAGGGTCTTTCGTACCGAGGATGATGTCTTTCCACTGGTTCATACCAGCGTTTGTAAACATCAGCGTAGGGTCATCCTTGATGACCATGGGAGCTGACGGAACAATCTTGTGGCCTTTTCCCTCGAAGAACTTCTTGAAGGATTCGCGCACTTCATTAGCTGTCATCATATCTTTTTTATATTAAATCTTTATTTTCTTCTTAAAAACTTTGCAAAGATACCAAGAATTGTTTAATTTTGCAAACAAAATAATTATTTTTAAAATTAAAGTACGGAAATATGGCATTAAATACAGATAAAAACGTGAAATTGTACTACTCCATCAAGGAAGTGGCTGAAATGGTGGGGGTTAATGAATCGACTTTGCGATATTGGGAGAAGGAGTTCCCTTTTCTCAAACCGAAAGTGTCGGGCAATAAAGTTCGCCAATATGTGGAGAAGGATATTGAGCAGATCAAGGTGATTTACTCGCTTATCAAAGTGAAGGGCTTCAAGATAGCTGCCGCTCGTAAATATTTGTCACAAAACAGGGCTGGGGCGGAGAAGTCTTCTGAGGTTTTGGATACCCTCATTAGTGTTAGAAATCAGTTAAAAGATTTGAAGAAACAGATAGATTCGCTGGTCTAGTAAAATATGGGCTTATAAATACGGACGTACGTGTGGAGGGGTGCCACATATACGTCCGTAAAAAAGTGAAGTACCTTTACCAGCAATCCTCGCCGAATACTTCTTTGAAGGTAATCTTGCTTGCTTCTTTCTTGGTGAGTTGTTTGCTCCATGCCGCTCTTCCCTTGTTATTTGCTCCCTCGCCTTTGTTGCCGTATTCTGCATAGCGGGCTGTTTCCTCATTCTTGGTGTTGTTCCAGTTGTGCCATCCTTCCGGGCGGATATGGCTTCCCATCTCACAGCTCATAAATAAGGTAGCGGCGAATGGTCGCCAAGGTCTGCCGAGATATACCTTATCTACATCTTTGTCTGCTGTCAACTTGCATTTGTTGAAAACATACCCGTATTTTTGACCTGCGGGGGTTGAGGCTGCGGTGATATAGCTGTTTTGCTTGCTATGAATCTCGCAATTCTCAAACCATGCGATGCTTGGGCCAAAGATGAAATCGGTAGTTCCCTCGATATAGCAATCATAGAATGCGATACGAGTGCCACCAATTCCTGTATATACAGTGTCTTGATTGCCCAGCAAACGACAGTTTTTTACAAGGATGTGGTCGCCTTCCGTATGTAAAGCCACGGCTTGGCCTAGTTTGGCGGCATTGTTCTCGATGGTGATGTCTTTCAGCGTGATGTAACTGCCTTGCACTTTCAGGGTATAGGTACGGAAGGTGCCCATGTTCTTGCCTTTTACAGCAGCCTCGGAGTCAAGTCCACCTACTGGCATCTTGATGTTGGCGTGGTCATCCCATGTGATGATGGTGTTGTCACGGTCTTCGCCACAGAGCATGATGTTTGTTAACCAAGAAGGAATGATAAGTTTTTCCTTATAGACACCTTTCTTGACGTAGATTACCTTGGTGTAGTCCATGAAGGCACGGCATACCTCTATGGCTTCGTCGATGGTACGAAAATCGCCAGTGCCATCGCGGGAAACAACGAGGGTGTCGGGGTTGTCGTACTTGTTGGCGGCAAGCAAAGGAAATGCCGACAGAAATAGCATCAAAGTTAGGAATAATTTCTTCATAATTGTAGATTGATTTTAAGAAAAGCGCACCAGGTAACGATGCGCTTTTATGTTTGTTTTTAAGTTTGTAGATACATCTTGGTTATAGGATTCTCTGCACATCTTGCAAGTCTTCGATTTTGCGCAACTGATCCATGATGGTCTTCACCTCGTCACGGTCGTGGATGCGCAACTCAATGGTTCCATCGAAGATGCCGTTGTCGCTGCTAATCGTTATTTTGTGGATGTTGATGCCTAGCTGGTCGCTGATTACCTTGCTGACATCCAGCAACATACCCTTTCGGTCGATACCCTGGATCTCTATCGTGGCATCGAAGAGCATCTGTTTGTGCATGTCCCATTTGGCATCTACGATACGGTTGCCGTAGCTTGACTTCAGTTTGGCTGCTATCTTGCAAGCGCGTTTGTGTATCTCGATGCGGTTCTTGTTGTCGATATAGCCCATGATGTCATCGCCGGGGATGGCATGGCAACAGGTGGTGAAGATGAACTGGTTGATGTTCTCCTCGGTGATGATGAGTGGCTTCTTCTTGTTGAAGTCTTTGCCCACGATGAACAATTCCTGAGGTTTGGCAGTTCCTTTTTCTTCCTTTTCCTTTTTCTTGTTTTTGTTGCCCAGGAATGGGATGTAGCTGCGCCAACTGCTAGTTTGGCTCTCTTTCTTGTTCTTGCCTTGCAGCTCGTCGCGGTCTTTTTCCCCCAGCAGGATGGTATGGTTGCCGAGGGCGAGGAAGAAGTTGTCGTGGTTTTGTATGTTATGGTAGTCGCAGAGTTTATCTACAACGGAAGTCGATATTTCCATCGTGTTCTTCTTCAACCATTCGTTGAGAATGTCTTCTCCCTTCTTTTGTATCTCTCGGTTGTCGCGTCTCAGAATGGCTTGTATCTTGCTCTTGGCCTTGGCGGTGCTTACGAAGTTAATCCATGATGGTTGCACGTGCTGGCTCTTACTGGTCAGGATTTCCACTTGGTCTCCACTCTGCAACTTGTGGCTCAGTGGCACCAGTTTGTGGTTGACTTTGGCGCCGATGCAATGACTTCCCAAAAACGTGTGTATCTGGAAAGCAAAGTCGAGGGCTGTGCAATCGGATGGCATCGTCTTGATTTCTCCCTTGGGGGTGAAGACGAATATCTCTGAAGCGAAGAGGTTGAGCTTGATGGCGTCGAGGAAGTCCATGGCATCCGGCTGTGGGTCGTCAAGAATCTCCTTGATGGTGCCGAGCCAGTCGTTGAGCTCGTTCTCATCCTCGGTGTATTCGCCACCTTCCTTGTATTTCCAATGGGCGGCAAAGCCTTTCTCTGCCACTTCGTCCATGCGGTCGGAACGAATCTGTACCTCTATCCATCGTCCTTGCTTGCTCATCAAGGTGACGTGGAGGGCTTGGTAGCCATTAGCCTTCGGATGGTTGAGCCAGTCGCGCAAACGGTCTGGGTGGCTCTTGTATATCTTGCTGATGGCCACGTAGATGTTGAAGCATTCGTTGACTTCGTTTTCTCTGACTTTAGGGGTGAAGATGATGCGCACGGCAAGGATGTCGTAGATTTCGTCGAACGACACGTGCTTGTTTTGCATCTTGTTCCAAATGGAATAAGGACTCTTGACACGTGCCTTGATTTTATAGTCCACGCCCAACTTGTCCAGCTCTTCCTTGATGGGGGCTGTGAATTGGGCGAAAAGGTTGTCGCGTTGCGCTTCTGTGTCTGCAAGTTTATGCTCTATGTTGGCATATTCCTGTGGATGGTCGTACTTAAAACTGAGATTTTCCAACTCGGTTTTTATCTTGTTGAGACCCAGTCGGTTGGCTAATGGAGCGTAGATGTAGAGGGTTTCGCCGGCAATCTTGTACTGTTTGTTGGCTGGTTGGGAGGCGAGAGTGCGCATATTGTGCAGACGGTCGCAAATCTTAATGAGGATGACACGGATGTCATCGCTCATCGTCAACAAAAGTTTCTTGAAGTTCTCGGCTTGTGCCGAAGCCTTGTCGCCGAAGATTCCACCGCTAATCTTGGTCAGGCCATCGACGATTTGTGCTATCTTGGTGCCGAATATGTTGGTGATGTCTTCCACCGTATAGTCGGTGTCTTCCACCACATCGTGCAGGAGGGCTGCACAGATGCTCGTAGAACCAAGCCCCATCTCCTCGCAGGCGATTTGCGCTACGGCGATGGGGTGCATGATGTAAGGTTCGCCAGAAAGGCGGCGAACTCCCTTGTGGGCCTGTCTGGCAAAATTGAAGGCCTTTGTCACTATATCTACTTTCTTGCGGTGGCGTGATGCCAGATAGGTGTCCAGCAAGTGCTGGAACGCATCGTTGATGAGCTTGTTGTCTGCCTGCTCTCTCTCTAAGTCTTTCAAATTCTGTTCGTCCATGGATAACCCTCCTGAAAATTTTAGTTGACTAATTGAAGTGATATAAATGCGTGGTGTCAGGGTGGCTTACTTCACCTTGATTTTCTTGCCGGCACGGATGTGACTGCCCGAAATCTTGTTCAACTTGCGGAGCTTGGCTACCGTCGTATGGTTGCGGGCGGCAATTTCTGACAATGTATCGCCGTTCTTGATGGTGACGCTCTTGTTGCCTTTTTCTTTTTTACCCTTCTTGCCTTTCTTGCCACGGGTGTTGCGTGATGTACTCTTGCTCCTGCTGTACGATGAAGAATGGCGGCTGTAGCTACGGCTGCTGGTGGAAAGAACGTCGTCGTTGACATCTACTACAGAGCGTTTCAGCAAGAGCTCGTCGGGCTTGTAGTTGTAGATGGAGTCTTCGTTGTCTATGAATGTTCCCACGAGCGATACAGGCAAACGCACAGCCATAGGCTTGTTGAGTCCGTTGATGATGTCGCGGCGATATTGTGGGTTGAGGTTGCGAAGGTGCTCTATGTTGATGTTGAGCACCTGTGCGATTTGCTCTAAGTGTACGTCTTTGTTGACAATGACTGTATCAGTCTTCATCGGCAGCTCTGTGACCATCGGACAGATGTTGTGGTCGCAGTAGTAGGTCATGATGTAGTTGGCGGCGATGAATGCTGGCACATATCCACGTGTCTCCTTGGGAAGATATGGATAGATGCTCCAGTAATCGGTGGCGCCCTTGGCGCGATGGATGGCTTGGTTTATCTTGCTTGGGCCACAATTGTAGGCTGCGATGACAAGACTCCAGTCATCGAAGATTTTATAGAGGTCGCTCAGGTAGTGGGCTGCTGCCCACGATGCCTTCACGGGGTCGCGTCGTTCGTCGATGAGTGTGTTTACTTCCAGCCCATAGCGTTTTCCTGTGCTGAGCATAAACTGCCATAGTCCTGTTGCTCCCACTCTAGACACTGCCTTGGGGTTGAGAGCAGACTCAATCACGGGCAAGTACTTCAACTCCAAAGGCAAGTTGTATGCCTCCAATGCCTCCTCGAAGATAGGCATGTAGAAGTTGCTGGCTCCGAGCATGAAACTGACGGAACGGCGCAGTTTTCCGCTGTATCGGTCGATGAACTTCTGTACCACGTCGTTGTAAGGCATCTCGATGATGGTGGGCAGGCGCTTGAGTCGGTCGATATATACCTCTTTCTCAAATACTGGGTTCACGTCGCGATAGTTGCATGAGGTGTCCTGCATGAGGTAAGTTTGTGCATTATAGAGGTGTAGGAGACTGTCAAGATTGTCCTCCAGTCCGACAGGTACTTCTATCTCTTCTGATTGACCGTCCTTATCTGTGACGGTAATTACATCTTCATCATTTTTATCTTCAGTCTGTGCTTGCATTCCTGTAGAGAAACCGAGCCACATAGCTGCTAATATCAATACTTTCTTCATTACTATTATAATAGTCTTTGTTATTATTTCTTTTATATATAATATTTAAGGTGTTGAGTGTTGGCTTCTTCACTCTTCACGCTTCGTTCTTCACGAATATGTTCTTCTTTTAAAAAGTCAGCGAGCATTGTAGCCCCAATGATGATGATCGGAAGGGGTTTTTGCTCTGCTGATTGTTGAGCATGGTTGGCTCTATTCTCAGTGACAAATCGTCGGAAATGTCGAATTCTGAGAGCGAGGCGTCAACGTATGCGTCGATGACGGAGAATGCATACACACCAATCATCACAAACATGCTCATGTCTCGCCAACGACGATACCTGTCTTTTCTTTTACGGAAGATTTCCTTGTATCGTTCGATGTTGCTGTCGTCAATCTTCGCCCCTAGGTGCAGGAACTGGTTGTAGCTCTCTGTGTTGGGGTCATCGTCCATGATGTCCATGTAGGCTTGCGAATAGTCATGGTACATCTGGTTGTTCCAGCTCATGGCGTATGCGCATCCCACGAAACCACCATATATAATAGGTAGCTTCCAGTATTTGCGGTTGTATATCTGTCCTGCTCCCGGTAGAACCAATGCTAGCCACAAGGCTCGCTTGGTGTTAGGCTTCCAGGTGCTCCAATCGCGCTTCTTGCGCAGAGCCTTAGGGGCGAGAGCCTTGCTGAGCGAGGTGCTGTCGATGGTGACGGAGTCTTCCAGGCTGATACTTTCCGAAGTGTCGGTCAGGAGGGTATCCTCTTGCGCCATCGCGGGGCATGAAGCCAACCACAGCAATGCTGATATACCGATGTGTGATAACTTGAAATTCACTTTTTATTTCTGATTTATCCTTGGTTTTGGTTCAATTGGTCGAAGACGCTCATGATGCGCTCCAACTCTTCCTCGTTGGCGAAAGGGATGCTGATCTTGCCCTTGCCTTTTGGCGAACAGGTGAACTGTACCTTGGTGTTGAGAAACTTGGACAGGCGGTCCTTGAGCATGGTGAACTCCTCTGGCACTTGTGCCTTGGAGGCAATGGTCTTCTTGCCGCTTTCTATGTCCTCGCCATTTTTCAGTTGTTGCACCATTTCTTCCACCTTGCGCACGGAATAGCCGTTCTTTTGTATCTCCTTGAAAAGTTTGATTTGCAGCGAAGGACTATCGAGGGCGAGCAGGGCGCGGCAGTGGCCCATGTCTATCTCTTTCTTCTGTAGCGCCATCTGCACCTGGGCAGGCAGTTTCAGCAGTCTGAGATAGTTGGCGATGGCTGCACGGCTCTTGCCTACACGCTCGGATACCTTCTCCTGTGTCATACCTTCGTTCTCCAAGAGGTGCTCGTAGGCCAGGGCTATCTCAATGGCATTGAGGTCTTGGCGCTGGATGTTCTCCACCAACGCCATCTCCATCACGTTTTCGTCGCTGATGGTGCGGATGTATGCTGGGATGGCTAAGAGTCCGGCCAGCTGTGAGGCGCGCCAACGGCGCTCACCTGCTATAATCTGGAATTTGTTCTCCGAAACCTGTCGCAAGGTGATAGGTTGGATGATGCCTATCGCCTTGATGCTCTCGGCAAGTTCGTGAAGTGCCTCGTCATCAAACTCCCGACGGGGCTGGTTGGGATTTGCTTCGATCTGGTCGAGTGCTATCTCGTTGATGGTACTGCTGCCCTGGGTGCGTACTCCCTCCGTCGAGATGAGTGCGTCTAGTCCTCGTCCCAAGGCGTTGTTTTTTGTTCCGTTGTTATATTTCTTGTGTACTGCCATTTCTTTTGTTGATGTTGAATGTTAAGTGTTGAATGTTGAATTCTTTGATCCTAACTATTCTTGTTGATGATTTCCTTGGCGAGTGCCAGGTGGTTCTTGGCTCCGTTGGATTCTGCGTCGTAGAGGATGACGGGAAGACCGTGGCTAGGACTTTCACTCAACTTCACGTTGCGCTGGATGACGGTCTTGAACACCAACTCCTGGAAGTGTCGTTTCACCTCGTCGTAGATTTGGTTGGCGAGGCGGAGGCGGCTGTCGTACATGGTGAGCAAGAAACCTTCAATCTCAAGCTTCGGGTTCAGCTTGCTCTTGATAATCTTGATGGTGTTGAGCAGCTTGCTGATGCCTTCCAGGGCAAAATACTCGCATTGTACGGGGATGATGACACTGTCGGCGGCTGTCAGTGAGTTGACGGTGATGAGGCCCAGCGACGGAGAACAGTCGATGAGGATGTAGTCGTAGTCCTCGCGGATAGGCTCCAAGAGCGTCTTGATTACTTTCTCGCGGTTTTGCAGGTTGAGCATCTCTATCTCGGCACCGACCAAGTCGATGTGGCTGGGCACGATGTCCAGTCCGTCGATGTCGGTCGTGTAAATCGCATCGCGAATGTCGGCATGGTCGATGATGCACTCATAGAGAGAACAATCCACCTCCTTGATGTCAACTCCCAAACCGCTGGATGCGTTGGCTTGTGGGTCGGCATCAACTACGAGTACAGTCTTCTCTAACGTGGCCAGCGAAGCAGCCAAGTTGATGGTAGTGGTTGTCTTGCCGACACCACCCTTTTGATTAGCTAATGCGATTATTTTTCCCATTTCTTTAAACTTATAATAGTAAAAAACGTTGCAAAGATACATATTTTATGCGAGAAATACGTGACTTTATAGTTTTTTTATTACTTTTGCACCAAAAAGAAAGATATTTTTATGGAAAATAAGAAACCTTTAGTCCTAATTTCGAATGATGATGGCTATCATGCCAATGGTATCAAAACGCTCGTCGGTTTCCTGAAAGACTGGTGCGATGTGTTGGTGGTGGCTCCTGAAAGTGCTCGATCCGGATTTGCTTGCGCATTCTCCGCTACCGAACCGTTGCGCTTGAAACGGCGTCATAACATGGGTGATGATGTGGAGGTGTGGTCTTGTAGCGGCACACCTGTCGATTGCGTGAAGTTGGCCCTCGACCAACTTTTGGATGGTCATACTCCTGATGTCATCTTGAGTGGTATCAACCATGGTGACAACTCTAGTGTCAACAATCATTATTCGGGAACGATGGGCGTTGCCAAGGAGGGATGTATGAAGTATATTCCTTCTGTGGCGTTCAGTAGTTGCAACTATGATGAGAATGCCGACCTGTCGCCTTTGCGGGAGGGTGTTGTGGCGGTGGTGAAAAAAGTATTGGCAGAGGGACTTCCCCAGGGTACGTGCCTCAATGTCAACTTCCCTGCCTGTCCGCCTTTCCTTGGCTTCAAGATGTGTCGCATGACGCATGGCTCCTGGATCAATGAAGTGGTGAGGGAACGCCATCCTCGTGGCTACGATTATTATTGGATGGTCGGGGAATATCGCAATGACGAGCCGGAGGCCACCGATACTGACCAGTGGGCACTCAGTCATGGCTATATCTCCATCACTCCTACCAAGATAGATGTCACGGACTATGATTTCTTGGAGAAATTCAGAATTTGACGTTTCTGGATAACTCAACATTCAACACTCTATATTCAACATTCTCGAAATGAAGTATTATTTGATAGTAGGCGAGGCGAGTGGAGATTTACATGCTAGTAGATTGATGCGTTCGTTGAAAAAAGTGGACGATTTGGCGGAATTCCGTTTCTTCGGTGGCGACTTGATGGCTGCCGAGGGTGGAACTCGTGTCAAGCATTATAAGGAGTTGGCTTATATGGGATTCGTTCCAGTGCTCTTGCATCTGAATACTATTTTCGCCAATATGAAAATGTGCAAGCAGGATATTGTCAAATGGAAGCCTGATGTTGTCATTTTGGTAGATTACCCAGGGTTCAACCTGAGTATCGCTAAGTTCTTGAAAAAGAATACTATGATACCAGCCTACTATTATATTTCCCCTAAGATTTGGGCTTGGAAGGAGTGGCGTATCCGAAGTATCAAACGTGACATTGCGGAGATGTTCTCGATATTGCCTTTCGAGGTTGATTTTTATGAGAAGAAGCATCGGTATCCTATTCATTATGTCGGTAATCCTACAGCGCAGGAAGTCAATGAGTTTCGTGCAGGGTTTCAACAGACGTATCTTGATTTCTGTCAGGAAAATAATCTTGACAGTCATAAGCCGATTATCGCCTTGCTGGCTGGTAGCAGATTGCAGGAAATCAAGGACAATCTGCCTGCCATGATAGAGGTGGCGGAACGGTTTGAGGATTATCAGATGGTGTTGGCGGGTGCTCCCTCTATCGACGATGAATATTATCAGAAGTTTATAGCGAGTACGCCTGTCAAGATGGTGAAAAACAAGACTTATCCGCTCTTGGCACATAGCGAGGTGGCGCTTGTGACGAGTGGCACCGCTACCTTGGAGACTGCTCTCTTCGATGTGCCGCAGGTGGTATGCTACGAAACTCCAGTGCCCAAGTTGATTCGTTGGGCGTTCAACCATATATTAAAGGTGAAATACATCTCTTTGGTCAACCTAGTTGCCGACAAGGAGGTGGTAAAGGAAATGTTTGCTGACCGTTTTACGGTGGATGGCATCGCCAACGAGGTCTATCAGATATTGCCAGGCATGCCTGGGCGAGAAAAAATGCTGGCTGGTTATCAGGAGGTGCGCAGTCGTCTTGGCGAACAAGTGGCTCCCGACAATGCCGCTGCTATCATGTACGACTTAATCAAAAGTCATCGGGAAGAATTGCTGCGTCTGGCAAAGGAACGTGCCGAGGCTGAGGCGAGAGCGGCCGCAGAAGCGGAAAGGTTGAAAGCTGAGCGTGAAGCCGCAGAAAAAGCGAGGTTGTCGCAGGAACAAAGCGAAGGTACGTGCGAGAATCTTTGAAAAGGAAAAAGGTGGGCATGGAAGAGTTTTAGACTCATACATGTCCACCTTTTCTTGTTATCTACTTTTTTTTACCTTTTCAGAACAGTTGGATGGTATAGAGATAGACCACCGCAGCTGGTATCGCCATGAGCGAAGAGTCGAAACGGTCGAGCATACCGCCATGTCCCGGCAGGATGTTGCCGCTGTCTTTCACGCCCAAAGTACGCTTGAAGAGACTTTCCACCAAGTCACCCCAGGTGCCAAAAAATACCACGATGAGTCCTAGTCCCAGCCATCCTGGGATGCTCAAGGTATGAACGGCATCTCCATTGTTGGCGATATAGCCGATGATACCTGCTGCTATCAGCACGAAGATACCACCGCCGATGCTACCTTCCCAACTCTTGGCGGGACTGATGCGAGGGAAGAGCTTGTGCTTGCCAAAGAGCGAACCGCTACAATAGGCACCCGTGTCGTTGGTCCAAAGGAAGATGAAGATGCTCAGAGGCAAAAGCATGTCATAGTGCATCTGGCCGTCGAAGGGTGAATATTCGAATGCCAAGACGTTGATCATCGAGAAAGGGAGGGCGATGTACATCTGGGAAAGCATCGTGTAAGCCCAGTCGTTGATGGCGTTCTTGTTGCCTGTATATAACTCGTAGATGAAAAGGTACAGGATGGTGAGGATGTAAGGGACGAAGACCACGAAGTTGTAGCCAGTGAAGCCCGTGCGGAATCCTGCCACGGCAAGGAAGAAATAGACTCCTGCCACCGTACATATAAAGCGATTGACGCAGACATCGTCCAACTCATTGTTGACGAGTCCGCAATACTCCCAGATGCTCAGACCTGTGATGAGGGCAAACAAGAACACCATGGCTCTTGGTTGCAGAAAGCAACAAACCATGCAACCGACGAATAATACGCCGGTGATGGTTCTTACGATGAGATTCTTTTGTTTGTCTGTCATTGCTTGTCGTTTTTATCGTTGTTCTCCTTGTTGCCTTGCGCCTCATGTTCCTTGATGGCAGCCTGTACCTCGGGCAGCTCCTTGACGGTATCGTCAATCTTAGGTTGCTCATCCTCCATGATTTCCTGCGAACGGCTCAACCAAGGACGCTTGCCGAATATCTTCTCCACGTCTTCTGCCATGATGACCTCTTTCTGAATAAGCACTTCGGCAAGGGCGTTGTGACCTTCCTTGTGCTCCAGAAGAATCTTCTTGGCGCGGTCGTATTGCTCGTTCACCATCTTGAGCACTTCCTGGTCAATCTCTCTTGCGGTAGTCTCTGAGTATGGACGCTGGAATGAATACTCATTTTGGTTGTAATAGCAGATGTTTGGCAAGGTGTCGCTCATGCCGAGGTAAGCCACCATGCCGTATGCACTCTTGGTAGCGCGCTCCAAGTCGTTCATGGCTCCCGAGGAGATGTGTCCGGTAAACAGTTCCTCGGCGGCGCGACCACCCATCAGTGAGCACATCTCGTCGAGCATTTGCTCCTTGGTAGTGATCTGACGCTCTTCTGGCAGATACCAAGCTGCGCCCAAAGCCTGTCCGCGAGGTACGATGGTAACCTTAATGAGAGGGTTGGCATATTGGCAGAACCAAGAGATGGTGGCGTGACCAGCCTCATGGAGGGCGATACTGCGCTTCTCATCGGCAGTCATCACCTTGGTTTTCTTCTCCAGACCACCCACGATACGATCTACGGCATCGAGGAAGTCCTGCTTGCAAACCGCCTTCTTGTCATGGCGAGCGGCAATCAAAGCCGCCTCGTTGCAAACGTTGGCGATGTCGGCGCCAGAGAAACCAGGAGTCTGGCGAGCAAGGAGGTCTATATCCACGGTGTCATCCACCTTGATAGGGGTCAAGTGAACTTGGAAGATGGCCTTTCGCTCATTGAGGCCAGGCAAGTCTACGTGGATTTCACGGTCGAAACGGCCAGCGCGAAGCAAGGCGCTGTCGAGCATATCTACGCGGTTGGTTGCAGCCAGGATGATGACACCACTGTTGGTGCCGAAACCGTCCATCTCAGTGAGGAGGGCGTTCAGCGTGTTCTCGCGCTCGTCGTTTCCACCCATGGCTGGGTTCTTGCTGCGGGCACGTCCCACGGCATCAATCTCATCGATGAAGATGATACACGGAGCTTTCTCCTTGGCTTGGCGGAACAGGTCGCGTACACGAGAGGCACCGACACCGACAAACATTTCCACAAAGTCGGAACCGCTCATCGAGAAGAAAGGTACGCCAGCCTCGCCAGCAACAGCCTTGGCGAGCAAGGTCTTACCTGTTCCCGGTGGTCCTACGAGCAATGCGCCCTTAGGAATCTTACCACCTAGGTCGGTATATTTCTGTGGGTTTTTGAGAAACTCCACGATTTCTTGCACTTCCTGCTTGGCGCCTTCCTGTCCGGCGACATCCTTGAAGGTGATGCCCAGCGTATTGCCTTTCTCGTACATGCGGGCCTTGCTCTTGCCGACACTGAAGATTCCACCTCCCATGCCTGCTCCGAGTCCGCCTCCCATTCTGCCTGACATCCACCAGATGAAGATGAAGAAGAAGAGGATGGGGGCTATGTTAATCAAGATGCTGATGAAGTCGTTGTCCCTTTGGTTGTCGTACGTGTAGGCGTGAATCTTCTTCGCCTTGACCATGCTGTCAAGATATTTGTCCAGCTCGTCGATGGATCCGTATTGCACCTCTACGTATGGCGAAGGTCCTACGTTCTTGGCACTGGTCTTATACACGTCCCTGATATATTTTGGGTTGATGTATAGTTTCACCTTGCCATCCGACTTGTTGGCTACCACGCTCAGCACATAGCCTTTGTCTACGTATTCTTTAAATTCAGTGTAGGTAGCTTGCTTGGCTGCACTACCTCCCAGGACATCGCCGCCACCAGATAGGAAGATGGCTATCAGTCCGATGAGGATGATGGCGTAGAGCCAGTTCATGTTGAACTTAGGCATCTTAGGTGGTTGTCCGCCTGGATTATTAAAATTGTTGCTTTTTTCCATCTTGTTCTATGTAGTATAATAAAAGTATGACAATATCTATTATATATAATAAGGTATATTAGTCAATGTCGGGAACCTCGGTGAGGTTGGCGTCTTCCCACAGATGCTCCAGGTCGTAGAACTGGCGAACCTCTGGTTGGAAGATGTGAACCAAGACATCGACAAAGTCGATGGCCACCCATTGGTCGTTGCCTAGACCAGCGACGTTGGCTGGTTTCTCACCCAATTTCTTGCGGCAGAAATCTCCCACCGACTCAGCGATGGCTTCCACCTGCGATGGGGAGTTGCCTTGGCAGATGATGAAGTACTTGGCGATGGTGCCATCAATATGACTCAAGTCAGCAATCACGATTTTGCTGCCTTTTTTCTCTTGTATTCCCTCTGTGATGGTTTCTACTAATTGTTTTGTTGTATTCATTTATGATTTTCTATTAATTTTCCTATGCAAAGATACGCTAAATACATGGAAAAACACCGAAAAACGATAAAAATTGAGATTTTTTAGAAAAAAGTGGGAAAAAATTTTGGTGATTCAAAAAAAAGTTGTACCTTTGCACTCGCAATTAAGAAACAGTCTAGTTCGATTGCAAACCTAAATTGGGATATGGTGTAATGGTAACACTACAGATTCTGGTCCTGTCATTCCTGGTTCGAATCCGGGTATCCCAACAAAGAAGAGCATCTTTCATTCTTTGAAAGGTGCTTTTTTCATACATAAGACGAGAGAGATTTTAGTGGTCTCCAATCTGGTTCGCTAGGTTGGAGATTTTTTTTATGTCTTGAATGGCGTGGAAAGGGGAGAAACAAAAAAACTCACCGTACGGTGAGTTTTTTTGTTTATTTTTCGGCGTCGATAGCCTTTATTTTCTGCTTTACAAGCTCTAGGTCATCCTTGAGCTTCTGCACCTTGCGGTTCATTTCCTCTACGAGGCTGTTGCCTTTCTTGCTGGCTGCGTTGAGGAACCCCAGATTGTTTTCGTAGGTCGTAATCTCGTTGCGCAACTGGTCGTAACGGCGAAGCAGACGGCCACGCTCGTTGTCAAGTGCATCGGAGCCTTTCTCTGCCACATTCTTCAAGTTGGTCTTGAAGTTGTCTAGGCGACGCTTGGCATTGCTGATGTGGAGTTCCTTATATACTTTGTCGAGAGTATAGTGATACTCCTTGTAGATGTTGTCCTTCTCCTTGAAAGGCACATGACCGATGGCATTATACTCGTCCGTCAATTTTTGGAGAGCTTGCTGTACGTTATCGACAGGGTTCTCCAAAAGGTCTTTCAGCTTGGCTACCACCTCGCGTTTCTTGTCGAGGTTGGCGTGCTCGGCATTGCGAGCACCGGCGTTGACTTTGTTGCGGGCGTCGAAGAACTTGTTGCAAGCGTCGAGGAAATCTTTCCAGAGTTGGTCGCCTTGCTTGCGAGGCACCACGCCCACTTCTTTCCATTCTTTCTGTAGGGCGATGATCTTGTCGCCCGTCTTCTTCCATTCAGTGCTGTCGGCTAGCTCTTGGGCCTTCTTCACGAGCTCTTGCTTCTTTTCCAGGTTCTCGGCATATTGAGTCTTGAGGTTCTTGAAGAACTCGGCCTTCTTGCTGAAGAACACATCGTTGACGGTACGGAAACGCTCGAAGATTTTTACGTTCATCTTCTGGGGAGCAAAGCCGATGGCTCTCCATTCTTGTTGTATGGCAATTACGTCCTTGGTCGTGCTCTCCCATTGTGTGGCGGTCTTGATGGCATCAATGTCGATAGCCTCCAACTTCTCGCAGAGGGCAGTCTTCATCTCCAGGTTTTTCTCCTCCTTGGCACGGATGTCCTCGAAGTGTTGTTGGTGCTTCTTGTTGATGACCGTGCTGGCAGCTTTGAAGCGAGACCAAATTTTCTCGCGCAGTTCCTTGGCTACAGGACCTATCTCGCGATACTGCTGGTGAAGGTCTTGCAGCTGGTGGAAAGCAGAGATGACATCCTCTTCCTTGTCCAAGTTCTCGGCAGCCTCGCAGAGAGCGGTCTTGGCTTCCAGGTTCTTCTTGAAGTCATACTCGCGTGCCTCGCTGTTCAGCTTGAGCAAGTCGTAGAATTGTTCCACGTAGAGTTGGTAGTTACGCCACAGCTCGTTGGCTTTTTCCGCAGGAACAGTCTTGATTTCTTTCCATTCCTGTTGAAGCGTCTTAAATTCATTATATGAGTTGTTGGCTTCTTCGGGCGAGGTAGCCATAGCCTTGATTTTCTCGATAATCTCAAGTTTCTTTTGTAGGTTAGCCTGTTTCTCGACCTCTTGCTCTAGGAATATTTTGGCGCGTTTTTCCTTGATGATTTGCATTTCCGCCTTGAAGGCTTCCTCCGTATCATCAGGCAAGAGTATGAATTTTTCCGGGTCGCCGCCTTTTTCCAGATACTCTTTGGACTGAGCATCGCGCTCGGCGAGGTGGATCTTGTAGAAAGTTGTTTTCAAGTGGTCAAGCTCTTCCTTGGTGGGAGCCTCGTCACTATGAGCAATTTCTTTCACTCTTTCGAGTACTTCCTGCTTGGTGGCATATACCTTCTTAGCAGGTTCTTCCATGATTCCCTGTACAAGGGCATTTTCTTGAGAGTCCATCATGTCACTGTATTTAGTTTATGATTCAGATTTCTTGGTCGCTGCCTCATTATGGGGCATATCGACCACATATACACGTTTAGTTTTGCAAACTTAGGTAAAAAATGTGAATAAACCTAATTTGTCTTGTGTTTTTTGCTAAAATCTTGTTTTTTTAATTTTTTTTTGTATGATATAGCCTGTATTCATGGGCTGTTGGGGCTACAAAAGACGCTTGTAGCGCAAGAAGCCCCATGAGAGGGTTGATACCACTACTGATATGAGGATGGCGATGGCGAATCCCCAAGGGTTATCCTCCATGCCGTTGATCAGGTTCATGCCAAAGAAGGATGAAATCAGCGTAGGCAACATCATGACGATACTGATGGAGGTCAACGTACGCATGGTGGTATTCATGTTGTTGTTGATGATGCTGGAGTAGGTGTCCATCGTAGATTCCAGAATGTCGGAATAGATGCTAGTGGTCTCTCTCGCCTGTGTCATCTCGATGTTGACGTCTTCTATCAGGTCGGCGTCTAACTCATCCACTTGCAACTTGAACTTCAGTTTCGACAGGAGGTTTTCGTTGCCTCGGATGGAGGTGATGAAGTAGGTGAGGGAGTCTTGCAGGCGCGACAAACCTATCAGACTCTCATTGTTGACCCCATGGTCGAGATTTCTTTTCGCTTTTTCTATAAGTGAGTTGATTTGCTTCAGTCGCTTCAAGTACCATACGGCGGAAGAGAGGAAGAGGCGGAAAATCATATCCACGTAGTCGGTGAAGCCCACGCCGCGCTTCTGTTGGAAACTCACGAAGTCGATCATCATGTTGGTCTCGTAGTAGCACACGGTGATGGTGACATCACGTTTGTGGATGATGCCCAGGGGAACGGTGGTGTAAGGAGTACGGCTGCGTATTTCCTTGACGTAAGGAATACGGAGGATGATGAGCATCCAGCCGTCATCGTATTCGTAGCGGGCACGCTCATCGGTATCGCTGATGTCTGAAAGGAAGTAGTCAGGGATTTTAAATTCGTCTTCCAGCAACCGCTGGTCTTCATCGGTTGGACAAGTTACTTGTATCCAGCTGTTGGGCTGCCATTCGTTGATAACCTTCAGGTTGTTCTCTATGTTCCAGAATGTCTTCATTGTTGCT
The DNA here is from genome assembly GCA_963628185.1 of Waltera intestinalis. Lineage (GTDB taxonomy): Bacteria > Bacteroidota > Bacteroidia > Bacteroidales > Bacteroidaceae > Prevotella. The sequence continues at coordinate 29,156 of CAVGEN010000012.1, forward strand.
AATCTCCACAAAATAAGTTAAGGGTATGGAGATTAGCTCGTAGTTTCACCTTAATTATATATAAGGAACCTTGCTGAATCTCCACGCCTACAAATTGTTGTTGTCCGCGTGATAATCGTCCATTTTGTTTGATGTTAATTTTTAAATCGGGTGCAAAGGTAACGAAAATAAACCAAAGTGGCAAGAATAAAGCCGAGATTTTTCTCTCGGCTTTCGTTTTTTATTATATTTTTCATTCTTGGGTCATTCACACGTACGTTTCCAAGAACTTTAGGGTGCCTTCTACTTTCAGTGTCTGGGTGGAGGCGGGAACAATGATGCTCTCGCCCTCTTGCAGGGTAGTCTCGTTGCCTTCGTTGTCGGTAATCTTGGCATCGCCCTTCAAGCCTATCAGAATCACAAAACTGTCCAACTCTGAGTAGTCGATAGTCATAGGTTCGTCAAGCTCATAGACGGCTGTGTTGAAGAAAGGGCATTGTACCAAGCTCACTCCTTGGTTCTTGACGGGCGTATATGCCTGGCGGTAGTTGGGCAGCACCTTGTAGTCGATGCACTCGGCAGCCTCCTTGGTGTGGAGCTGGCGGTAGTTGCCGTCCTTGTCCTTGCGCTTGAAGTCGTAGATGCGGTAGGTCACATCGCTGGTCTGCTGAATCTCTGCCACGAAGCAACCTGTGCCGATGGCGTGGATTCTGCCGGCAGGGATGAAGAAGCAGTCGTCTTCCTGCACCGCATATTGAGCCAGGGCTTCGGTGATGGTGTCGTTGTCCACCATCTCCTTGTATTGCTCGGGAGTAATCTGCATTTTCAGTCCATTGTACAACTTGGCGTCAGGCTCGCTAGGCAGGGCATACCACATTTCGGTCTTGCCTCGTTCCTTGCCCTGTTTGTGGGCAATCTCATCGTTAGGATGGACTTGGATGGAAAGGTCGCGGTTGGCATCGATAAACTTGATGAGCAAAGGAAACTCATTGCCGAAACGTTTGTAGTTCTCCTTGCCGAGTAACGTACCCTTCATCTCGGCCACAACCTCGTTGAGATGCTTTCCCTTCATCTCGCCGTCGGCTACGATGCTCTCATTGCCTGGTACTCCAGAGATTTCCCAACTTTCACCGACATTCTCCTGTTGGATGTCAAGGTGCTTGAAAGCGATAATCTTGCTGCCACCCCAGATGGTGGATTTCAATAGTGGTTTGAATTTTAAAGGTTTCATAACTACTTTTATTTAGTTTGTAATGGGAAACTTCCGTTCCCTTGTTTCTTTAGTTTATATATTACGTATTTATCTATATCATTACTTATCGGCAAGGCAAAAGAATTAGTTTTCCTTCCAAAAGGCAGGAGTGAACAAAACCAATACGCTGAAAATCTCCAGACGCCCGATGAGCATCATCAGCGAACAAAACCATTTGGCAATGTCGGGCAGTTGGCTCCACGACATCGTTGGTCCTATTTCCACCCCCAGCGTCGGCCCTACGTTGCCCACGCAGCTCAACGTGATGGTGATGGCATTGGTGTTGTCGATGCCCATCGCTATCATCGTGAAAGAGATGAGAAGGCATATCAGAAGGTAGGACACCATGAAGGCAAACAGGGTGACTCGTTTCTGGTAGGGAACGTTCACTCCGTCGATTTTCATCGGGAGCACGGCGTTGGGGTGCAGAATCTGCCTGAACTCGTTCTTGACTATCCTGAACATCATCACGCCACGGATGCACTTGATGCCTCCGCTCGTGCTGCCCGAACAAGCGCCGAAGAACATGCACAGTGCCAGCACCACCCAAGTGACGTGAGGCCATAGGGCTGCATTGTCGTTGAACAGACCTGTGGTGGTGATAAATGATACCACCTGGAAAAGGGCACTGCGGAAAGCGTGCTCCAAGTCGTAGTTGCGCGTCGTCATCAGCTCTATCATGATGAAAGCGGTGAACACGGATACGAGGAATATGTAAAACTTGAACTCTGAGTTGTCGAACAAGTCTCTTATCTTTTGTTTGATGACGGCAGCATAAAGTAAGGTGAAGTTGATGCCCGACAAGAAAGTAAACAGGGTGCAGATGTATTCGAGCGATGGAGAACGGAAAAACTCTGTGCTGGAGTTGTGGGTGGAAAAACCTCCGGTGGCAGTGGTGGACATTGCGTAGTTGAAACTGTCGAATAGGTTCATCCCACCTAAGTAATAACTAGCGATGCAGGCGATGGTCAGCACGGCATAGATGCTCCAAATCCACTTGGCACTGGTGGATAAACGGGGGTGGAGCTTGGTCTTGATAGGCCCCGTCGCTTCGGCGGCAAACACCTTGGTTTGTCCTCCAACGAGCGACGGCAACAGGGCGATGGTGAAGAATACGATTCCCAGTCCTCCTATCCATTGTGTCAGGGAGCGCCAGAACAGCAAGCCGTGCGGCAAGGCTTCCACATCGTCGATGATGGTGGCTCCCGTCGTGGTGAATCCCGACATCGTCTCAAAGTAAGCGTCGGTAAAGTTGTGTAGGTATCCGCTTATCAAGAAAGGGAAGGTGCCAAAGAAACTGAATACAACCCATACCAAGGAGACTACAAGGTAAGCGTCACGGCGCGACATCGAGTTGTCGGCGTTTCTTCCTCGCCATTTCAAGGCGAGTCCTGCGCCTACGGTGATAAAGATGGTGACAAGGAAGGCGAAGGCATCATCCTCTTGGTATGCCAGCGACACACCCAGCGATGCGAGCATGAGCACGGCTTCGAGAAAAAGCAGTTGCCCCAGTACCTTGCATATCAATTTTTGTTTTATCATTCCTGAAACGTATCTTTATCTTGGATTAAACGAAATATTTCTCTATCTTCTTCATGTTGACGCTGTGGCAGAACACCATGACGGAGTCGCCTGCCTCTATCTGTGTGTTGCCCGACACGAGCATTCCCTCGTTCTTTCTCACCAGTCCGCCAATGGTCACGCCGATAGGCAATCCGAGTTCTTTCACTGGTTTCTTGGTTACCTTGGAACCTTCCTTGGCGATGAACTCTGCCACGTCGGCATTGGCGTTCATGAGGAACCGCACGTTCATCACGTCGGCATCCAGCATCATCTGATAGATGTAGCTGGCTGCAATCACCTTCTTGTTGATGATTGTGCCGATGTCAAGGCTCTCGGCCATGCTGACGTAATCGACGTTCTCCACGGCTGCTACCGTCTTGCGCACGCCCATTCTCTTGGCGGTGAGACAGGCGAGGATGTTGGTCTCTGCGTTGCCGGTCAAGGCCACAAAGGCTTGTGTGCTGCGTATGCCTTCCTCGTTGAGCAGGGGGATGTCGCGGCCGTCGCCATGGATGACCAACGTTTTCTTGTCATCGAGGATATCGTTGAGATACTCGCATCTGTTCTCGTCGATTTCGATGATTTTGCATTCCATGTATTCGGGCATTTTCTTGACGGCTCTCACCGCCGTTCTGCCGCCACCCATGATCATCACGTTCTTGACATCTACGTAGTGCTCCTTGCCCACGATTTTTCGGATGTACGGGATATAGTTGCGGGTAGTCATGAAGTAAGCCAGGTCGTAGAGCTTCAACTCGTCGTAACCGCCCGGGATGATGGTCTCGCCGCCTCGCTTGATGGCTACCACGTGGTAAGGGTCGTTGGGACCGCTGATGTCCTTGAGGGGCTGGTTCAGAATCTCGCACGTCTCACGGAGCTTGATGCCAAGCATGATGAGAGCACCGTCGTGGACATCCCAACGCTGGCGCACCCAACTCATCTTCAGACCGTTGTTGATATCTACGGCGGCAAGCATCTCGGGATAGATGAGCTTGCTGACGCCCAGGCTCTTGAAGAGTTCTTGTGCCTCAGGCTCCATGTACTCGGGATTATCTACCTTGGCAACGGTACGCTTGGCTCCCAACTTGTTGGCGAGGATGCAAGCGGTGATGTTCTTGCTCTCCTGTGGGGTTACGGAGATGAAAAGGTCTGCGTCGGCGACATTGGCGTCCTGCAGGATTTTCAGACTCGTAGGTTGTCCCGTCATGGTGAGCAGGTCGTAGTCCGACCCGATGCTGGCGAGTCTTTCCTCGCTATCATCTATCAGTGTGATGTCCTCCATGCTCCTGGAGAGCAATTGCGCCAAGTGGGTTCCTATGGCGTAAGCACCAGCTATGATAATCTTCATAATGTAATAGCTTTTTTGATGGATTCATGGTCGAGTCCAACGATTTCTCTCAATTGGACCACGGTACCATGTTCTACAAAATCGTCTGGGATTCCCAGTCTTGTGATTTGTGGGTGATGCCCGTGGTCGATCATCCATTCGAGTACGGCAGAGCCGAGACCACCGATTCTCGTGCCGTCCTCGACGGTGACGATTCGGTCGAACTTCTCTGCCACTTCTTGAAGGATGTGCCCGTCGAGTGGCTTGAGGAATCGCATGTCGTAATGGGCAACGCTGATTTTGTCTTTCCCGTCTTGCTGGTTTCCTTCTAACTCGGCGATAACCTGTGCCACATCGTTGCCGATGGGGCCGAGGGTGAGTACTGCCACGTCCTCGCCGTCCTTGAGCTTCCTGCCTGTGCCCTTCTTGATTTCCCGCATCTCGTTCTTCCAGTCCACGAGCACTCCCTTGCCCCTAGGATAGCGTATCACATAACTGCCCTGGTCGGGGAGTTGTGCGGAATACATGAGGTTGCGCAATTCGTGCTCGTCCATAGGCGAGGCGATGGTGAGGTGGGGTATCGGGCGCAGGGCTGCCATGTCGAAAGCACCGTGGTGGGTAGGTCCGTCTTCGCCTACAAGTCCCGCACGGTCAAGGCAGAGCACCACTGGCAGGTTGAGCAAGGCCATGTCGTGGATGATGTTGTCGTAGGCTCTCTGGGCAAACGAACTGTAGATGTTGCAGAATGGCTGCAAGCCATCCTTTGCCATGCCGCCCGAGAATGTCACGGCGTGTCCTTCGGCTATGCCCACGTCGAAAACTCGGTCGGGCATGGCCTTCATCATGATGTTCATCGAACAACCTGATGGCATGGCTGGTGTCACTCCTACGATGCGAGGGTTCTTCTGGGCTAATTCCAGCAAGGTGTTGCCAAAGACATCTTGGAACTTTGGGGGCTGGTTGCTGGTGTCGCTCACGATGCGCTCGCCGGTCTCCGGGTCAAACTTGCCTGGGGCGTGCCAGATGGTGGCACTCTTCTCGGCCGGTTCGTATCCCTTTCCCTTGGTGGTGTGCAGGTGCAGGAGCTTGGGACCCTTCATGCCTTTCAGTTGTCTGAGCACTCTCACCACCTCCTTGACATCATGCCCGTCGAAAGGACCGAAGTATCGGATGTTCATCCCCTCGAAGATGTTTTGCTGATGGCTGAGTGCCGACTTCAGGGCATTGTTGAGCCGGATGATTCCCTTGCGGCGGTTGTCGTTGAGGTAGCCCCTGGAGTGAAGCCACTGGGAAGCCTTGAAACGCAGTTTGTTGTACGTCTCGTTGGTGTCTAGGTTGAGGAGGTATTTCTCCATTCCTCCCACGGCTCGGTCGATGCTCATGTCGTTGTCGTTGAGGATGATGAGCATGTCGTTAGGGGTGCTGGATACATTGTTTAGCCCCTCGAAAGCCAGTCCGCCGCTCATGGCGCCGTCGCCGATGACAGCCACGACGCTGCGGTTCTCGTTGCCTGTCTTTCGGGCAGCCACAGCCATGCCGAGGGCGGCTGAGATAGAGTTGCTGGCATGTCCGCAAGCAAAAGTATCGTAATCGCTCTCCAGTGGAGTGGGGAAAGGGCGTATGCCGTGCAGTTTCCTGTTGGTGCAGAAACTGTCGCGCCGCCCCGTCAGAATCTTATGGCCGTATGCTTGGTGGCCTACATCCCATACGATGCGGTCTTCGGGGGTGTTGAATACGTAATGCAGGGCTACAGTTATCTCGACCACGCCGAGTGAAGAGGCAAAGTGACCGGGGTTTACGGAAACCTCATCGACAATGTCCTCTCTCAGTTCTTTACAGACCTGTGGCAGTTGGTCGATACTCAACTGGCGCAGGTCGGCAGGGTATTTTATCTTACTTAAAAGGCTAAACTTTTCTCTATCCATTTCTTCATCTCGTGAATAACGTGGCAAAGATACTGCTTTTTTGTCAATCTATGCCATGTTTCGCTTGATAATTTCATATTTTCGGGATTTTATTTGGAAAATAGTGGTAAAAAGTTTACTTTTGCAGGCGATAAGTTGCTCATGGCGTTCGGAAAGTCATGTCGGGGGGGTGATTGGCTTGTCGCCCCCCTTGGTATAGTTTCTCCTCGTGGAACTGCGAGTTCCACAGCTTGAAACCATGAGTTCCACGAGGAGAAACTATTTTTTGGAAATTGGCAAAAAAAATGCGGAATCAGTGGGAAAATCCCCCAAACCAGTCTCGAAGAAGAAATTTTCGCTTGATAAATTCGCATTTTCGGGATTAAATTCGTATTTTTGCACACAAAAGCGACGTTTTTGCATAATGAAATGCAAAATAATTACAAAAAAATAAAGGGCTAGTACCCTAGCCAATGGGTGAAAACGTAGTATTAATATAGAATTTATTGAACAAAATGAGAAAGAATGTAATCTTGACGGGAGCCTTCGCGCTGGCTTCTATGGCGATGATGGCGCAAACCAAGGGTGGCGGCATCAATGAGACTACTTTGCAGCAAATCGTGAAGTCGCAGAAATCCTCTGCCGCAGACAAGGCTTTGTTTAATGCGATTGCCAGTAATAGTATCGACGACTTGGTGAAGAATCCCGCCAATTTCGCGGATGTTGACACGCATTTCAGCATTGAGACACCCAAGCAGAGCATCCATAACCAGAAAAGCTCCGGCCGTTGCTGGATGTTCAGTGGTTTCAATGTCCTCCGTTCCAACTTCGCCCTCAACGACAAGCAGGGCAGGGTCGTGGAGTTCTCGCAGGACTATCTTTTCTTCTACGACCAGTTGGAGAAAGCCAACTTGATGCTGCAGGGTGTCATCGACACAGGCAAGAAGAGTATCGAAGACCCTCAGGTGCAGTTCTTCTTCAAGAATCCGCTCAATGACGGCGGCACCTTCTGTGGCGTGGCCGACTTGGCTGGCAAATACGGCTTGGTGCCCATGAGCGCACAGCCGGAGACGTTCTCCAGCAACAGTACGTCGAAGATGAGCAAGTTGGTAAGCAGCAAGTTGCGCGAGTATGGCTTGGAGTTGAGGAAGATGGTGGCCGACGGCAAGAAGGCACAGGCTGTCCAGACTCGCAAGACGGAGATGCTCGCCACTGTTTATCATATGCTGACCCTCACCCTCGGAGAACCTGTGAAGGAATTCACTTACGCTTTCAAGGACAAGGACGGCAAGCAGGTGGGAGATGCCAAGAAATATACGCCTAAGAGCTTCTATGAGGAGACTGTCGGAAAAGACTTGAACGGCACGTTCCTGATGGTGATGAACGACCCTCGCCGTCCTTACCACAAGACCTACGAGGTGGAGTACGACCGCCATGCCTACGATGGCCACAACTGGAAGTACTTGAACCTCCCGATGGACGAGATTGCCAACTTGGCGATAGCTTCCCTGAAGGATGGACATAAGATGTATTCCAGCTATGACGTGGGCAAGCAGCTCGACCGCAAGCGTGGATACTTGGCACTCGACAACTTCGACTACGGCACTCTTTTCGGCACGTCGTTCCCGATGAACAAGGCAGAGCGTATCTCCACATTTGACAGTGGATCAACCCATGCGATGACCTTGACGGCCGTCGATCTCGATGCCAATGGCAAGCCTGTGAAGTGGAAGGTGGAGAACAGTTGGGGGGCTGACAATGGGTTCTCGGGTTGCTTCATCATGACCAACGAGTGGTTTAATGAGTATATGTTCCGCTTGGTGGTCGATAAGAAGTATGCTTCGGAACAACTCTTGAAGGAATTTGAGCAGAAGCCAACCATGTTGACTCCCGACGACCCATTGTTCCAGTTGGAAGACTAATATATATAATTAAGGTATTGCTAGCCGGGGAAATCGTCTTGGCAAGCATTTTGTTACATCATAACTATGCAAGAGAAAAAAATCAGAGAGCGTATCATCGCCCTCGTAAACAAAGAGGTGGTGCCGGCCATCGGATGTACGGAACCCATGGCGGTGGCATTGTGTACGGCAAAGGCGGCTACTGAGCTGGGATGCCGGCCTGAGCGCATCGAGGTGCTGCTGAGTCCCAACATGCTCAAGAATGCCATGGGCGTAGGCATCCCTGGAACGGGGATGATAGGTCTGCCTATCGCCGTGTCCCTGGGTGCCATCATCGGCAAACCCGAGTATGAGCTGGAGGTGTTGAAGGACTTGACACCCGACACCTTGGAGGAGGGCAAGCGGTATATCAAAGAGGCGGACATCGACATCAAGTTGAAGGAAGGTTGCGTTGACAAACTGTATATCGAGGTGACTTGTCGTGCAGGCAACGATACCGCCACCGCCGTCATCTCAGGCAGTCATACCCATTTTGTCTTCGTGGAATGCAATGGCGATGTGTCGCTTGACAATCGCGGTGTCCATGGCGGTGCCGACGATGCCGGCGATGACATCCAACTCGACTTCCGCTTGGTGTACGACTTTGCCATGACCGCTCCTCTAGATGAAATCTCTTTCATCCTCAAGACCAAGGAGTACAACATCAAGGCTGCCGAGCTCTCCATCAAGGGCAATTATGGCCACTGCCTCGGCAAGACGATGGATCGTCCTCTGAGCCATGGCATCTTCGGCGACAATATCTTTTCGCATATCATTTCCCGCACGGCTTCGGCATGCGACGCCCGAATGGGTGGGGCTATGATTCCCGTGATGAGCAACAGCGGAAGTGGAAACCAGGGCATCTGCGCCACCAACCCGGTGGTGGTGTATGCCACGGAGAACGAGAATACCGAGGAGGAGTTGGTGCGTGCCTTGATGCTCAGTCACCTGACTGCCATTTATATCAAACAGAGTCTCGGCAAGCTGTCTGCACTCTGTGGGTGTGTGGTGGCAAGCACGGGCAGCAGTTGTGGCATTACCTACTTGATGGGGGGCGACTATACCCGTATCTGCAATTCCGTGAAGAATATGGTGGCAAACTTGACGGGTATGATTTGTGACGGTGCCAAACCAAGTTGTGCCTTGAAGATTTCATCGGGTGTCAGCACGGCATTGCTTTCCGCTCTTCTCTCCATGGAGGGCAAGTGCGTGACATCTGCCGAGGGCATTGTCGATGAGGATGTGGATAAGTGTATTCACAACTTGACTTCCATCGGGGCTGATGCCATGAGGGCTACCGATGACATGGTGCTTGACATTATGACGCATAAAACTGCTGATATGTAGCAGAATGTTGCGGAAAAGGGCTGTTTTTTACTCTTAAAACATCTCTTTTAGCTTGAAATCAAAGAGAGGTGTCAGATTGTAAGTGTATCTATTGTGTGCGCTTACAATCTGACACTTCTTTCTTTTTATTTTGTGCCTTTTTGTAAGTTTGTATTAAAAAGGCTAACAAAATGTTTGCTTAATACGTGTTTATGTTAGCAAAATGTTGTAATTTTGCACTCGAAAGATAACAAAGTGTTATTCGGAAGGGGGTATAAACAAATTAATATAATATAGGAGAGATTAGCATGAAAAAGATCGAAGCAATCATCCGTAAGACAAAGTTCGAGGATGTGAAGGAAGCGTTGCTTGCCGCCGACATCGAGTGGTTCTCTTACTACGATGTAAGAGGAGAGGGCAAGATGAGACAGGCTCGTATCTATCGTGGCGTGATGTACGACACAAGTAGTATCGAGCGAGTATTGCTTAACGTAGTCGTTCGTGACAAGAACGTGGAGAAAACTATTAATGCCATTTCTGAGGCTGCTCGCACAGGCGAGATTGGTGATGGTCGAATCTTTGTGATTCCGGTGGAGGACACCGTGAGAGTCCGCACAGGTGAAAGAGGCGACATCGCCCTCTATAATGCCGAGCAGGAGAAGTAATTGAGTAATTGATGAATAGTTACTGATTCGAGAGAGATAGTTTTCGGAATTAAACAACACTTAAAAGTAAAAAGATTATGAGTGTACAGGATTTAGGATTATCAGTAGATACCGTGTGGATGCTCTTGGCAGCCATGTTGGTCTTTTTCATGCAACCGGGATTTGCACTTTGTGAGGCGGGTTTCACTCGCAGTAAAAATACAGCGAACATCTTGTTCAAGAACTTCGTCGATTTCATGGTCGGCTCCGTTCTTTTCTGGTTCGTAGGTTTCGGATTTATGTGGGGTAGTGATGGACAGGGTTTCATCGGAATGCCAAACTTTGGCGACCTTTCCTTCTATCACGGTGACCTTCCTACCGAAGGCTTCTTGATGTTCCAGACAGTGTTCTGCGCTACTAGTGCCACCATCGTTTCAGGTGCCATGGCAGAACGTACCAAGTTCTCCATGTATGTGGTTTATTCATTCTTTATTTCATTGATCATCTACCCAGTCGAAGGTCACTGGACATGGGGCGGCGGTTGGCTTACCAATGCCGAGGAGGGTTCTTTCATGATGAACACCTTCGGTGCTGTCTTCCATGACTTCGCTGGTTCTGCCATCGTTCATAGTGTAGGTGGTGTGCTCGCCTTGGTAGGTGCCATTTGCCTTGGGCCTCGTCTCGGCAAGTATCGCAACGGCAAGAGCGTCGCCATCCCTGGACACAACCTCTTGGTTGCTTCCCTCGGTGTGTTCATCCTCTGGTTCGGTTGGTTCGGTTTCAACCCCGGTTCTCAGCTCGCAGCTTCTGGCGAAGTAAACCGTGTTGCTATCAGCCATGTGTTCTTGACAACCAACTTGGCGGCTGTTGCCGGTGGTCTCGCTACCATGTTCACCTCTTGGATTAAGTATGGCAAGCCTTCGTTCTCATTGACCTTGAACGGTATCTTGGCAGGTTTGGTAGCCATCACCGCAGGTTGCGACTTGGTAAGTCCTACAGGTGCGTTTATCATCGGTCTCTTGGCAGGTATCATCCTCGTGTTCTCTATCGAGTTCATCGACGTCAAGCTTCACATTGATGACCCAGTGGGTGCAAGTTCAGTACATGGTGTATGTGGTATCTTCGGTACCTTGATGACAGGTCTCTTCGCTCTCGACGGCGGTGCCTTCTACGGCGGTGGTTTCGGTTTCTTCGGAGCAGAACTCTTCGGTATCATCTGCATCGATGCTTGGGCAGCCGTTACGGGTTTCATCCTCTTCTACACCATCAAGAAGGTGGCTGGTCTCCGCGTTGACAAGCGCATTGAGGAGGAAGGTCTCGACATCTACGAGCACGGCGAGAGCTGCTACAACTAAAAAGATTGAGTACGAGAGAGATTTATATAGAAAGTTTTGGTGCGCGAGGTTTTTTATTGTACCTTTGTCGCCCAAAACTTTTCAAAAAGATTGTTTGACGATTAAATAGAATGATTATGAAGTATTTTGATATAAAGAAGGTGGGTGCTTTGGCACTTGGTTTGATGGCTTTTGCTCCTGCTGCCATGGCACAGGACAAGGTAGAGACAACGGTTGCCGCAGATGTTGTAAGTCAGTACTACTGGCGTGGTCAGGACTTGGGCAATGTTTCTTTGCAGCCTACCCTTGGCATTGGTTACAAGGGGTTGTCTTTGACGGCATGGGGAAGCGTTGGACTTTCCAAGTGGGATGACACCAAGGAGTTCGACCTCACCGCTGCTTACGATACAGGTGGTTTCCATGTCGGTATCACAGACTATTGGTTCAACACGGGCGATGGTCGTTACTTCCACTATGATTCTCATTCTACTGCTCATGTGTTTGAGGCAAACGTGGCTTACGACTTCGGACCTGTCGCTCTGAGTTGGTTCACCAACTTTGCGGGTGCCGATGGTAACAACAAGGATGGCAAACGTGCTTATTCATCATACGTTGAGGCTACCGCTCCGTTCAAACTTGGCGGTTGCGACTGGGTTGCAGCTGTAGGTGCTGTTCCTTACGCCACTAGCTTCTATGGCGATGCCAATGGTTTTGCCGTTACTAATGTCTCTCTGAAGGCAACCAAGGATCTCAAGATTACAGACAGTTTCAGCGTTCCTGTTTTTGCGCAGGTGGCAGCCAACCCAAGCAATGAGAAAGCTTACCTCGTTGTAGGTTTCACATTGCAACCATAAATATGCTGTGAAGAGTGAGGCATTTACTTGTTTCATGATTTAGGAAAGCCGATAGCTTGTGATGTTTGCAAGTTATCGGCTTTTTCGTGTCTGCTTGCTGTATGCGATAGTCCTTGTTTTGTGTTGTTTTTATCTTGTTTTTCTCTCGAACTTTTAAATCGTAATGTAACTGCTGTTTGTACGTTACAAAATGGAAGGTGAAATGTGTTGTTTAGCGTTAATTTGATATAACTGACTTGAAAATAAGACAAAATGTATTTAATTCTTTCTTTATCATGCCAAAAAGTTGTAATTTTGCACCCAAAACGTAACAAAAAGTTACGAAATGATAGTTTTTTAGTAAGAATAAGCGTTATAAATAACCGACATAAAAGAAAGGAAAAGATATTATGTGTGGAATAGTTTCTATCTTTAATATTCAGGACCAAACTCCTGAATTGCGACAGCAAGCCCTGCGTATGAGTCAGAAAATCCGTCATCGCGGACCAGACTGGAGTGGTATCTACTGCGGCGGGTCTGCTATCTTGGCGCATGAGCGACTGAGCATCGTAGACCCTGAGAGTGGTCGCCAACCCTTGTTCTCTCCCGACAAGAAACAGGTGCTTGCCGTAAACGGTGAAATCTACAACCACCAGAATATCCGTGCTCGCTTTGCCGGCAAGTATCAGTATCAGACTGGTTCCGACTGCGAGGTGGTACTTTCTCTCTATCGTGAGATGCGCGAGGACACCGACTTCTCTTCTTTGGTCTATAAGGACGAGGACGCCGTTCATTCCCGCATCGTAAAGATGCTGGAGCAGCTCAATGGTATCTTTGCCTTCGCTCTCTATGATGCAGAGCGCGACGAATTCCTCATTGCCCGCGACCCCATCGGCGTGATACCTCTTTATATAGGTTTCGACAAGGACGGCAAGGTGTTCGTGGCATCCGAGCTGAAGGCACTCGAAGGTCAGTGCGACCACTACGAGCCATTCCTTCCCGGACATTATTATTATAGCAAGACACCAGGCATGAAGCGTTATTATACTCGCGATTGGTTCGAGTATGCCGCCATGCAACAGCAATATAGCATTGATGACCAAAAGGCAGCCGCTGATCAAATGGCTGATGCCGAGGCGAAGGACAAGGCGGAGGCTGCGGAATCTGGTAGCAAGACGGCTGTGGATGAAATCCACGATGCCTTGGAGGCTTCCGTCAAGCGTCAGTTGATGAGCGATGTGCCTTATGGTGTTCTCCTCAGTGGCGGCCTCGACTCCTCCGTTATCTCTGCCATCGCACAGAAATATAGCAAGTATCGCATTGAGAATGGTGAGCAGACCAAGGCTTATTGGCCACGTCTGCACTCCTTCGCAGTTGGTTTGAAGGGTGCGCCCGATTTGGCAAAGGCTCGTCTTGTAGCCGACTACATCGGTACGGTTCACCACGAAATCAACTATACCATTCAGGAAGGTTTGGATGCCATCCGTGATGTCATCTACTTCATCGAGACCTACGATGTTACCACCGTTCGTGCCTCGACCCCGATGTATCTCTTGGCCCGCGTCATCCGCAGCATGGGTATTAAGATGGTGCTCTCCGGCGAGGGAGCCGACGAGGTGTTCGGCGGTTACCTCTACTTCCACAAGGCGCCGGGTGCCAAGGAGTTCCACGAGGAGACCGTGCGCAAGCTTGGCAAACTCTATATGTACGACTGTTTGCGCGCCAACAAGAGTTTGGCAGCCTGGGGCATAGAGGGACGTGTGCCATTCCTCGACAAGGAGTTCCTTGATGTGGCGATGGGCATGGACCCACGGCTGAAGATGTGCCCGGGCAAGACCATGGAGAAGAAGGTGGTGCGCGAGGCTTTCGCCGACCTGCTTCCAAAGGAAGTGGCATGGAGACAGAAAGAGCAGTTCTCCGACGGTGTGGGCTATTCCTGGATAGATACCTTGAAACAGATTACCGCATCGGCGGTGAGCGACGAGCAGATGGCTCATGCCGCCGAGCGATTCCCTATCAACCCTCCACAGAACAAGGAGGAATACTACTATCGCTCCATCTTCGCTGAGCACTTCCCAAGCGACAGTGCCGCCAAGAGTGTGCCGTCAGTACCAAGTGTGGCTTGTTCTACAGCCGAGGCTTTGGCATGGGATGCCTCCTTCAAAAACCAGAACGACCCAAGTGGTCGTGCCGTGGCAGGAGTGCATGAGCAGGCTTATGAATTATAATGTTAAATGTTAAGTGTTAAATTTCCTCGCGGGGGATAACTACGAGGACAATGCAAGATTCAAGGGCGCAAGCCTAATTTAACACTTAACATTTAACACTTAACATCAATAAAGTTTAAATAACCGATATAAAACGAACAAGAAATGGAAAAAGGATTGTACAGTTCAGCCTATGAACACGATGCGTGTGGCGTAGGTATGGTGGTTAACATCCACGGCAACAAGAGTCATGAGCTGGTCGATAACGCCTTGAAGGTACTCGAGAATATGCGCCACCGCGGCGCCGAGGGTGCCGACAACAAGACGGGTGACGGTGCCGGTATCATGCTCCAGATTCCGCATGAGTTTATTCTTCTTCAGGGTATCCCTGTGCCAGAGAAGGGAAAATATGGCACGGGTCTCATCTTCTTGCCTAAGGACGAGAAGAAACAGCAGGACATCCTCTCCATCATGATCGAGGAAATCGAACGTGAGGGACTTCAGTTGATGCATCTGCGCAATGTGCCTACCAACCCTGAGTGTCTCGGTGAGGCGGCCCTCTCGAACGAGCCTGCTATCAAACAGGTTTTCATTACTGGTGTCACCGATGACAAAGTGCCTGTATTCGAGCGCACGCTTTATCTCATCCGCAAACGCATCGAGAAACGTGTCTCCGATCCTGATTTCTACATCTGTTCGCTCTCTAATTCGAACATCGTCTATAAGGGTATGCTCAGCAGCCTCCAGTTGCGCCAGTACTACCCCGACTTGACCAATAATTATTTCACGAGCGGCTTGGGTCTCGTTCACTCTCGCTTCTCCACCAACACGTTCCCTACATGGAGCTTGGCTCAGCCTTTCCGTCTGTTGGCTCACAATGGTGAGATCAACACCATCCGTGGTAACCGCGGTTGGATGAAGGCTCGCGAGAGTGTGTTGAGCAGCGAGGCTTTGGGCGACATCCGTGAAATCTCGCCTATCGTGCAGCCCAACATGAGCGACTCTGCCAGCCTCGACAACGTGTTTGAGTTCTTCGTGATGAGTGGCTTGTCCTTGCCTCACGCCATGGCAGTCATGGTGCCCGAGAGCTTCGATGACAAGAATCCGATTTCCGAGGACTTGAAGGCGTTCTATGAATATCACTCCATCCTGATGGAGCCTTGGGACGGCCCTGCCGCCCTGCTCTTCAGCGACGGTCGCTACGCCGGTGGTCTGCTCGACCGTAACGGTCTGCGTCCTGCCCGTTACACCATCACCAAGAACGACATGATGGTAGTGGCATCCGAGGTGGGTGTGATGGACTTCGACCCAACGGAGATTGCCGAGAAGGGACGTCTTCAGCCGGGTAAGATTCTCTTGATTGATACGCAGGAGGGCAAGATATATTATAATGGTGAAATCAAGGACCGCTTGGCTGCAGCCCATCCTTACCGCCAGTGGTTGAACACCAACCGCATCGAGTTGGAGAAACTGCGCAGCGGTCGTAAGGTGGAGAACTCCGTGGAGGACTTGACCCGCAAGGAACTGGAGTTCGGTTTCGGCGAGGAAGACATCGACGGTACCATCATCCCGATGGCTACCAAGGGTCAGGAGCCTACCGCTTCCATGGGTAACGATACCCCGTTGGCAGTACTCTCTGACCAGCCACAGATTTTCTTCAACTATTTCCGTCAGCAGTTTGCGCAGGTCACCAATCCTGCCATCGACTCCATCCGTGAGAACCTCGTGATGAGTTTGACAGAGTACATCGGCCGGGTAGGTTCGGGCATATTGAACCCTGACGAGAGCAACTGCAAGATGGTGCGCCTGCCGCATCCAATCCTGACCAACACCCAGCTCGATATTCTCCAGAACATCCGCTACAAGGGATTCAACACCGTGAAGCTCCACATGCTCTTCGAGACCGCCAAGGGCGAGGAGGGCTTGCATGAGGCTCTCGACACCCTCTGCCGCCAAGCAGCGCAGAGCGTCGATGACGGTTACAACTATATTATCCTGAGCGACCGTGGCGTTGACGAGACCCACGCTGCCATCCCATCATTGCTCGCAGTGAGTGCCGTTCACCATTACCTCATTGATGCTGGTAAGCGTGTGCAGACCGCCCTCATCGTGGAAAGTGGTGAGATTCGTGAGGTGATGCACGCAGCCTTGCTTTTGGGCTATGGTGCGTCAGCCCTCTGCCCATATTTGACATATGCCATCCTCGATGACCTCGTGAAGAAAAAGAAGATCCAGGAGGATTATCATACTGCCGAGCAGAACTACATCAAGGCAGTGAAGAAGGGCTTGTTCAAGATCATGGCGAAGATGGGTATCTCTACCATCCGCAGCTACCGTGGCGCGAAGATCTTCGAGAGCATCGGTCTATCGGAGAGCCTCTTGAAGAACTACTTCGGTACAGAGGTGAGCACCATTGGCGGTATCGGCTTGGAGACCATTGCCCGCGATGCCATCCGTCTGCACGACCAGGCTTTCGCAGCCAAGAAACTTGACTTCCTGCCTAGCATGGGTCAGTTCCACTACCGCAAGGACGGTATCAAGCACGCTTGGAATCCAGAGACCATCGCCACCTTGCAGCTCGCTACCCGCAAGGGCGACTATGCACTCTATAAGAAATATGCACAGCTTGTCGATAAGAAGCCTGAACCTATCTTCATCCGCGACTTCTTCGACTTCCGCAAGAACCCTATCTCCATCGACAAGGTGGAGCCAGTGGAGGAGATTGTGAAGCACTTCGTGACAGGTGCCATGAGTTTCGGTGCCCTGTCTAAGGAAGCCCATGAGGCAATGGCTCTTGCCATGAACGCTCTCGGTGCCCGCAGCAATACGGGTGAGGGTGGTGAGGACAACGAGCGATTCCATTCCACCCAGGACGGCATCAGCCTCTCCAGCAAGACCAAGCAGGTGGCTTCCGGCCGTTTCGGTGTGACAACAGAATATTTGGTGAATGCTGAGGAAATCCAGATTAAGGTGGCACAGGGTGCCAAGCCGGGTGAGGGTGGCC